>DATMZX010000035.1:0-2956 GCA_035573235.1 Gemmatimonadales bacterium | reverse complement strand
ATCGATCCTGCGCACGACGTGTTCGTCGTGCTGCTCACGAACCGCGTGAACCCGACGCGGGCGAACAACAAGATCACCGCGGTGCGTCAGGCGGTGGCCGACAGCGTCATGGCCGCACTGCCACCGGCGCCGTCTTCTGCGATGCGCCCTCGGGCGCCACGATGACCGTGAACTCGACCGTCTGGTGCGGCTGCACCGTGACGTCGACGCTCGTCGCGCCGGGACGCGGAAACGTGCTGCCGGTCCAGCCGATGGTGATCGTCTCGCCGCGCAAATCAGGCGACGAGACGCGGAGCTTGTAGTCGCCCCACACGGGGTTCTGCAGGGTGATCGTCGCCGTGCACTCGGAGTCGTCCTGCTTTCCCGATCCAAATCCCGCGCAATCCACGCGCCCCTCCGCGCCGGGTGCAGGCGTGATGGACGTGTCGGTCTTCGACGCGGTGTGCACGCGGCGGCCGTCGGGCGCGATCAGCTCGAGGTCCACTGCTGCGACCGCAACCGTGAGCAGCCCCGGGCCGAGCTTGTCCGGGTCGACAATGACCTGTTTGGGGCGAGGTTGCGGGCGTGTGAGGCCCTTCCACGCGAGCGCCGCGCTTCCGGTCAGGACGCCGAATCCGAGTACGATCCGCAACCCGATTCCCGCCCGGCGAAGCAGCCGTTTTCCTTGAGATTCGATTTCCATTGGTGTATTATTACGGTGCAGTGCGTGGAAGCGCTCGCTAAGGATGCACTAAGGAGGAACAGCGAATGAGCACGATCAACCAGCCCGAAGTGCTGCTGGCGATGACACCTGCCGCAGCCGTCGAGGTTCGGAAGTTCATGGCGGCGGAGAATGTATCTCCGGACGTGGGTGGTTTGCGCGTTTCGGTCCAGCCCGGCGGATGCTCGGGCTTCAAGTACAGCCTGCTGATCGAGGACAAGCCGGCCGACGACGACACGATCGTCGCGCAGGACGGATTCAACGTGTTCGTCGATCCGTTCTCGATGCAATACCTGAGCGGGATGACGGTGGACTACGTGACGTCCATGCAGGGATCGGGCTTCACCTTCAAGAATCCGAACGCGACAGGCGGCTGCGGCTGCGGCAGTTCTTTCTCCGCGTAAGCCGGAATAGCCGATTTGCCGGCGAGCGGGTTCGGCGCCGTAGACTTCGCAGTCCTCGTCGCGTACCTCGCCGGCACCACCGTCCTCGGTGTCTGGCTCGGCAAGAACCAGAAAGACGCACAGAAGTATTTCGTCGCTGACCGCTCACTGCCCTGGTGGGCGGTCATGTTTTCTATTGTGGCCTCCGAAACGAGCGCGCTGACGTTCATTTCGATCCCGGGCCTCGCGTACACCGGCAATCTCGGGTTCCTCCAGGTCGCCGCCGGATACATCGCCGGCCGCATCGTCGTCGCGGCGGTGCTCCTGCCCCGCTACTTCGAGGGCAATCTCGTTACCGCGTACACGCTGCTCGAGACGCGCTTCGGCCCCGGAACGCGCCGGTTTGCGTCGGTCGTGTTCATGGTCACGCGCGCGATGGCCGATTCCGTGCGCGTGTTCGCGACCGCGATTCCCATTGCGCTGATCATGGGACCGGTGCTCCCGCGTACCCAGCTCATGCCCGCGGCCATCCTGGTGCTCGGCGCACTCACGATCGTGTACACGTGGCGCGGCGGCATGCGCGCCGTGGTGTGGACCGAACTCATTCAGGCCGGCATCTACATTGCGGGCGGGATCTCGGCGATCGTCTTGCTCGGTCACGCGGTCGGCGGTGGCTGGCAGGCGATCCTCACGTCGGCGGGATCGGCCGGCAAGCTCAAGGCGGTGAGCCTCTACACTGGATTCGACCAGCCGCATACCATTTTCGCGGGGCTCATCGGCGGCGCGTTCCTCGCGATGGCATCGCACGGCTCGGATCAGCTGATTGTGCAGCGGCTCCTCTCCGCGCGATCGCTGAAGGACGCCCAGCGCGCGATCATCGGCAGCGGCATCGTCGTGTTTTTCCAGTTTGCGCTGTTCCTCAGCGTGGGGCTCGGCCTCTGGGCGCTCTACGCCGGCCGCAGCTTCACGACGCCGGATGCGATCTTCCCCACGTTCATCCTCGAACGCATGCCGCACGGCCTGCTTGGGCTGATCGTGGCCGCGATCGTCGCCGCGACCATGAGCACCCACTCCGGCGCGATCAACTCGCTCGCGGCGGCGACGACGATGGACATCTGGGTGCCGCTCACGAAGCACTCTCCCGGCTCCGCGGCGACGTATCGCGCGGGACGGCTCTTTGCCCTGATGTGGGGCGTCGTTCTTACGGGCGGAGCGCTCCTTTATCCTGAAAGCCAGACGCCCGTCGTGGTCGTCGCGCTCTCGATCGCCTCGTTCACGTACGGCGCCCTGCTCGGCGGATTCCTTCTCGGCATCTACAACGCGCGCGCGCGCCAGCGCGACGCAATCCTCGGCATGTCAGTCGGCATCGCGGTGATGGCCGCGGTCGTGTTCGCAAAGCAGCTCGCTGCCGCCATTCCCACCGTTGCCAAGGTCCTCGGCCCGTTCGCGAACATTGCATGGCCATGGTACGTGCTGATCGGGACCACGATCACGCTCTTCGTCGGTACGCTGTCGGCGATGCGGAATCCGATCATCAGGCTGAGCTGACGGATTCGCGCGGGGCGCGCCGCCGGGATGTTTGCAAAAACATTCGCACCCTCTTTGCTTTCCCCACCATGACGAATCTCGTAGTTGGAATTGACGGCGGCGCATCCAAGACGCGCGTGATTGTTGCAGATGGCACCGGCGCGGAGCTGGCGACCGTGACCGGCGTGGCGAGCGCTGTGCGCCCGGGTGAGGCGGAGCATTCGGCGGACGTGATTGCGCGCCTGGTGGGCGAGGCGCTCGCCGCGTGCGACATGCAGGAGACGATGCCGTCTGCGCTGTGCGCGGGCATCGCGGGCGTGGGGCGCGACGAAGAGTACACGGCATT
>DATMZX010000034.1:0-4316 GCA_035573235.1 Gemmatimonadales bacterium | reverse complement strand
CGATTCTCAATTCCTGGAGCGTGACGTCCTGCGCCGTCCCGAGCGTCATGATCGTGCTGAACATCCGCAGTTCGTGCCCGTTCCTCCGGATGTGAACCGGCAGCAGCAGATCGGCGGCCGTCAACGCGGCCGGCGGCGGCTGCAGCGGACCGACGTACTCGCGAAGCTCCGCCAGCAGCGCCTTCGCCGTCGGGTCATCCCTGAGTCGTCCCAGCTCGTGCTCCGCCCTCCGGATCACATGGCGCGCGACGTCCTCCCAGTTGACGATGCAGTGCCGCATGCCGCGGGGGTGAAGCGCGAGGCGCAGATAGTTGGTGTGTTCGGTGATGAGCGACGGATCCTCGACAGCGGCGATGAGTTGTCCCAACGCGCTGTTGCCCATCAGGCAATTCGAGTATCGGTCCAGCACCACCGCCGCGTACGGCAGGTGCCTGTCGAGAATGAACTGCAGCACGCCGCGGACGTGCCCCATCTCCGCAGCCTCGAGCGGCGTCTGTCGGTACACCTGCGCGTAGCCTCCCGCTTCGAGCAGACGATTGCGTTCCCGCAGCGGAACGTCGAGGGTCTCGGCGAGGACCAGCAACGCTTGCCGGCTGGGGTGGGTCCGCCCGGTCTCGATGAAGCTCACGTGACGGGCCGAGAAGCCGGCATGCAGCGCCAGATCGAGCTGGCTCATGCCGCGCGCCGACCGCCAGTCACGCAGCAACCGTCCCACCGGGCTGGCGTCCTGGCGGCGATCGCGGCTGACAGTGGTTGGCTCCATGGCCCTCATGCTAGCCGAAGCAATGCGGCTGTCCCATTACCTCCCAGGTAATTGCGGCGCCGCCGTGCGCTGCGCGATGCTCGCGACGAATTCGCCCCTCTCAAAGGAGTCGTGATGGCTGCGCAACGCATTCTTCAGTTCAACGCTGTAACGACGCTGGCCTGCGCGATGGCGATGATCGCCGCGCGCAATGTCCTGTATCCATGGTTTGGCCTCGACTCGCCGATGGTGATTGACGGGCTGGCTATCGCCTTCATCGCGTACGCCGGTGCGATGTTTACCGCCTCCCGACGGCGGCCGGTCGAACGGCAGGCGCTGATGCCGTTCGCCATCGCCGACTGGACGTGGGTCGCTGCGAGCGGTCTCGTGCTGCTGCTCTACTGGAATCAGGTGGCGCCCGCCGGCCGACTGCTGCTGATCGTGGTGGCGCTCGCGGTAGACGTGTTCGCGACGGTGCAGTTCCGCGTCGCCCGATCGCCACTGGCGGGTGCCGGATCGGGCGCCCGGAGCATTTCGTAGCGACTCTTTCACACAGCGCGCCTGGCGTCAGCCGGTGACTGCCGTCGACTCGGCCGTGGCGGCGGTTCCGGAGGACCGGCGATGTTGTGGGACGCCGAGCCGACTTGCGGTCAGCAGCGCCGTGCCCGCCACGATGCAGAGAACGCCGGCGATCCAGAATGCCATCCGGTAGTCCCCCGCTGTCGTGCGGATGGCCCCGGCGCCGAATGCCGCGAGCGACGCGCCCAATTGATGGCTGGCGCCGATCCAGCCGTAGATGACGCCGGTGTTCTCGCGGCCGAACGCCTCTGTAGTCAGGCGCACTGTCGGCGGCACCGTCGCGACCCAGTCGAGGCCGTAGAACACGGCGAACCATCCCAGCCCGTGCGCTCCGTTGTCGAGCGTGAGCGGCAGGAAAAGGAGAGATACGCCGCGGAGCGTGTAATAGCCGAACAGCAAATACCGGCTCGAGTAGCGATCCGTCAGCCAGCCTGACGCCGTCGTGCCGATGATGTCGAAGATGCCCATCACGGCGAGCAGGCCGGCGGCCTGCACTTCCGCGATACCGTAGTCGTGGCACGCCGCAATCAGGTGCGTTCCAATCAGCCCGTTGGTGCTGGCGCCACAGATGAAGAAGGTTCCGGCGAGGAGCCAGAACGCCCGGGAGCGGCTCGCGTATCGCAGCGCCGCCACCGGCGCCAATGGCCGCACTGGAATCGCGGCGGAAGGTGTCGATCCGTAGCGCGTCAGTCCGAGATCTTCCGGCCGATCGCGCATGAACACGGCCACGATCGCGAAGACCACCGCGGCAACGACGGCGACGATGAGCGCGGCGCTCCTCCAGCCGTGCCGTTCGATCTGTCTCGCGAGTACCGGAAGGAAGACCAATTGCCCCGTGGCATTGGCGGCCGACAGGGCACCGAGCACCAGGCCGCGGCGTTCGTCGAACCATCGCGTCGCGATAACCGCTGCGAGCACCATCGAGGTGACGCCGGTCCCCGATCCGACGAGCACGCCCCACAGCAGCAGCAACTGCCACTCGTGCTGCATGCGCGTCGTCAGGCCGACCGACACCGTCAGCAGCGCGAGCGCCGCCAGGACTACCCGCCGCAGCCCGTAGCGATCCATGACCGCGGCGGCGAACGGTCCAATCAGGCCGAAGAGGGCGATGTTGATCGCCACCGCCAACGAGATCAGCGCGCGACTCCATCCGAACTCTGATTCGAGCGGGACCATCAGTACACCCGGTGTGGCCCGGATGCCCGCGGTGACGAGAAGAACGAGAAACGTGACGCCCGCGATGACCCAGGCGTAATGGACTTTGCGCGCCATGCGGTCTAGGACGCCGATGACCGGCCGCCGGGTTCGGCGGCCGACGTGCCAATGTAAATTGGTCTGGCTTCCAAGCGCGAGTGTCTCACCAATCGGCGGCTACAATGCGTAGATGGTTACCATCGCCGCGTCCGTCCTCCAGGCCATCGGCCGCACACCGCTGGTGCGGCTGGTCCGTGTCGTCCCGCCCGGATCCGCAGAGGTCCTGGTCAAGCTCGAGTCGATCAACCCGACCGGCTCCTACAAAGACCGCATGGCGCTGGCCATGATCGAAGGCGCCGAGACGCGTGGCGCGCTGCGGCCCGGCATGCGCGTCGTCGAGTTCACCGGCGGCAGCACGGGATCCTCGCTGGCGATGGTCTGCGCGGCCAAAGGCTATCGGTTCGTCGCGCTCTCGTCGGACGCCTTCGCCAGGGAGAAGCTGTTGACGATGACCGCGTTCGGCGCTGAGCTGCGGATGATTGCGAGCGACGGCGGCAAAGTGACGCCGGCGCTGTTCGAGCGGTTCCGCGCCGAGATCGCGAAGCTCGCCGCGGAGCCCGAGACGTTCTGGACCGACCAGTTCCACAACACCGACGCGCTGAACGGCTATGCGGATATTGGACGCGAGTTGTATGAGCAGGCCGACGGCCGCGTCGACGTGTTCTGCGGTGCCGTGGGGACCGGCGGCATGCTGGCGGGTGTCGCGCGGGCGCTGCGCGAGGCCGGGAGTCGCGCGCGCATCGTCGCGCTCGAGCCCACCGAGTCGCCGGCGATGACACAGGGGCGTGGCGGCGCTCACCGCGTCGAAGGCATCGCCACGGGATCGATCCCGCCGCACGTGGCGGCGCGGCCCTACGACGACGCGCGCGCCATCGACGAGTCCGCCGCGCGCGACATGGCGCGCCGCCTCGCGCGCGATGAAGGGCTGCTGGTGGGCACGTCGAGCGGACTCAACATCGCGGCCGCGGTGCAGCTCGCACGGGAGCTGGGACCCGGAAAAGTGATCGCAACGGTGGCGGTCGACTCCGGCCTGAAGTATCTCGCCGGCGATCTCTTCGAGTCGCATTGAAGAGAGCTTGCACGATCCGCTGAGCCCCTAGCTCGACGGTAATCGCGTCGCAGCTTCTATGCGAGTCCGAAAATCTGATATCCATTGATCGGGCGTCGGATTGCCGCCCGTCCGTTCCCACGCTGTTCCCGCTGTTCAAACCCGAGGTGGTTGACGAGTGAGTCGTAAGGGATACGAATCCGCGCCAGGGCTTCAGACGAACCAGGAATTGCCGGGTGAAGACGCGATCGACTCGATGAGCGCGGACGAACTGTTCGCGTGGGAAAATCGCGACGTCCCGAACATCACTCGAGTTTCGGACGCCGCCGAACGCGCGGACGAGAAACAGGACGTCACGACCAGCCTCAACTTTCCGCTGCACTGGACCAGCCTGAGTCTGAGCTGGCCTTACCTGTTCGATTTCTCGGTCGCGTGTGAGCTGCTCGCGCCCAGACCCGACGACCTGATCCTTGATTTCGCCGCGGGCACGTGCTGGGCGAGCGAACTGCTGCACCGGGTCGGCGTCCGCACCGTGTCCATCGACCTCTCCGTGGAGATGATGCGCCGCGGCCGCCGCCGCCTCGCCAGCGACGACAGGCTCGTGCTCCGCAGTGACGCCGCGTTCGTGACCGCGCGAGGACAGCAGCTGCCGTTCGCCGACGAGACGTTCGATGGCGTGCTGTGCCTGAATGC
>DATMZX010000033.1:0-3701 GCA_035573235.1 Gemmatimonadales bacterium | reverse complement strand
CGGCCGTCAGCCTCGGCGCCGCGATCGACCGTTACGGCGCCGATGCGCTGCGCTACTTCCTGCTGCGCGAAGTGGGATTCGAGAACGACGGCAATTTTTCCTGGGAGCGGTTCGACGCGCGCTATGTCGCGGATCTCGCCGACACGTTCGGCAATCTCGTGTCGCGCACGCTCGCGATGGTGCAGCGCTACCGCGCGGGTGTCGTGCCGAAAGATCCGCAGGGGTACAACACGCCGCTCGAGCGCGTCGCGCAGGAAGTGCTGGGCGCGTACGCCCGCGCGATGAACGCGTTCGATCTACAGCAGGGCGCTGCGCTCGTGATCGAGCTGGCGTCGCACGCGAATCGCTACATCGAGGAGCAGGCGCCGTGGAAGCTCGCGAAGGAAAAAAAGGATGGCGAGCTCGACAGCGTGCTCGCGAATCTCGTGCGCACCGTCGCGCGGCTCGCGGTCCTGGCCGCTCCGTTCGTGCCGTCGAAGGCGCAGGAGATTTGGCGAGTCCTCGGCGCGACGCGTGAGCTGAGCGGCGTGGCGCTCGCGGACCTGGGACGCATCGACGTGACCGGCTGGACCGTGCTCAAACCCCCACCGCTATTTCCCAAGCCTCCAGACGCTTAGGGCGGGTGCCGCAAAAAGCGTGACGGAGCGCACAAGTGGCGATTTGACGGACACATCCAGCGCGGCTTATGTTTTCAGCCCCATATGAAGAAGAAGACCGCAGAGCGCAAATGGACCGTCATGGTGGTCCCACACGGCTCGGGCTCGTCCCGCGCCGTGGAGGTATCACAGACGGTCGTCAAAGCGCTCATCGGGATCGGCGGCGTGGTCGCGCTGCTGTTTCTCGTGCTCGGCGGCACGGCGCTGTCGCGCGGCGTGAATGTCACGCGGAGTCGCGCGCTCGAGCGTGAGAACACGCTGCTCGCGAGTGAGATCCAGCGCATGCGCGAGCGGCTCGTCGGATTGCGCGACACCATCAACAAGTTCGCCGAACGCGAGCAGGCGATGCGGCTGCTCGCCGGACTCACCCCGGTCGATCAGGACGTGCAGCAGGCCGGCATCGGCGGGCCGAGCGGCCAGTGGTCGGAGCGCGACAGTCTCTCCGCCGCGGGTCCGAACGGCCAGCAGGCGCTCGCCGCGCGCATCGACATGGATCAGCTGACGCGCCGCGCGAACATTCTCGTGCGCTCGATCAACGAAGCCTACGACTCCGCGTCGAGCCAGCGCGCGCGCTACGCCGCGCTGCCGTCGATCATGCCGACCAAGGGCTGGCTCACGAGCGCGTTCGCGCGCGAGCGCGAGCATCCGATCCTGCACCTCGCGCGTCCGCACGAGGGCATCGACGTCTCGGCGCCGATGGGCATGGAGATCGAGGCACCCGCCTCGGGCGTGATCACGCAGGTGTCGTGGGTCGAAGGTTACGGCAACATGTTGACGATCGATCACGGCTACGGCCTGGTGACGCGCTATGCGCACTGCTCCAAGATTCTCGTGGTGCGCGGCCAGCGCGTGAAGCGCGGCCAGCCGATCGCCAAAGTCGGCTCGACTGGATTGTCGACGGGCCCGCACCTGCACTACGAAGTGTGGGTGAACGGGCGACCGGTCAATCCGATGAAATACGTTCTTCCGGACGCGATCGTAGACTAACCGCAGGGCGACCGCCCGGTCGTTCGGGTGTCCCAGCAGCGCGAGCTTCCAGCATGGCCCAACGTTTGCTATTGATTTGCGCGGCGCTGACAGCCCTCCTGGGCTGCTCGCACCGGCACGCGGCGGAAACCGCAACGACACCCGACGAAGGCTGGACCCTGACCGTGATCAATCACCACTGGCTCGACGTATCGATTTACGTCATGACGGACGCCGGGCGAGCCCACGTCGGCACGGTTTCGGCCACTCATACCCAGAGCTTCGAGATGCCGGCCCGGATGATCAGCACCGGCCGGACCGTGACGATCGAGGCCAATCCGATCGGCTCGAACAACACCATTCGCACCGAGGCGCTGACCGTCCAGGGCGGCCAACGCGTGGAATGGACGCTCGAAACAGGGCTCGAGCGCTCGACCGTGGCGGTCTATTGACCCCCGCCCGCCCAGCGGCCCTCACCGTGCTGCTGGCGGCCGCGCTCGCGGGCGCCGGCTGCTTCGAGAAGCTCTCGGCGCCGGCCTGCACCCCCATGACCTGGGGCGTCGCATCCACCGTCGGCGACACGATCGTCACCTCGCGCGGGCTCAAGTACATCCCGGGCGCTACGGGGAGCGGCATCGCCGCCACCTGGTGCAACAACGTCGCCGTACACTACACCGGCTATTACAACGGCACCAAGTTCGACAGCTCGAGGGACATCGACCGGCCCTTGATTTTCACACCCGGAGTGGGGAGCCTCATCGACGGCTTCGAGCAGGGCGTCATCGGCATGTCGAGCTGTGAGACGCGGCGGCTCGTCATTCCGCCGGAACTTGGCTACGGGGCGGACCCGGTGCGCAACGACTCGGGAGTGGTGATCATCCCCGGCAATGCCACGGTGGTATTCGACGTGGAGATGCTCGAAATCCGGGGCCAACCGGTCGTGGTCTGTGACAGCGTTCCGTAGCAGCAACGCGCTGCTCTTCGCCGCGGCGTTCGTCCTGCTGCCCCGTCTCCACGCCCAGTCCACCAATGGCGCGCTCACCGGCCAGGTCCTCGGCGACAGCGCCACGCCGCTCGCCCAAGCGCGGATTCGCGTCATCGGCGCAACCACGGTCGCCGTCTCGGGCGCCGACGGCCGCTTCAGCTTCGGCGACATTCCCCCCGGCAACCAGATGCTCGAAGTCCGCCGCCTCGGCTACGTCGCGTTCACCCGTTGGGTCAAGATCGTCTCCGGCGACACGCTGAAACTCCAGGTGACGCTCGACCTCGTGCCGGTCGCGCTCAAGCCCGTGGAGGTGAAAGGTGAGGCCGTGCTCTGGCCGGCGATGGAGGGATTCGAGGAGCGGCGCGCGCACGCGGGCGGCCACTTCTTCAATCGCACCGAGATTGCGCAGATGCAGCCGCGCTTGTTCACGGATGTGCTCCGGCGCGTCCCCGGCGTGCAGATCCAGCCCAGTACCGGCGCATTTGGCGGGAATGAAATGGTGCGTATGACGCGCAACGTGGGCGTGAGTGGACTACGTCCCTGCCCCGTGCTCTTTTATCTGAACGGCATGCCGCTCCAGGTTGCGGGCGACATGTCGATCAACCAGTACGTCACGCCGGAAGATGTGATTGCGATCGAAGTGTACAGCGGATCGTCGCAGATTCCTCCCGAGTTTCTCTCGAACCTGCTGAACTCGCGGTGCGGCGTGATTGTGATCTGGACTCGGATCGGCGATGAGGAAGACTATCGCCCCGCGCCCAAACCTCCACCACTTCCCCCTCCCCCTCCACCAGCCTTCTTCTAGTTCGGTGGTGGCGGCGGCTTGCCTTCATCACCCCCGCCCCCGATCACGCCCAGAAACTTGGCGCCCAGCAATGCGAGCGACGTGACGGCGGCTGCCATCAGCCAGCTGCGGCCGCTCGAGAAGCGACGCTCCGTGGCCTGGCTGAGCGCGTAGCGGGGGAAGCGGACCTGCTCTTCCTTCCACGTCACCGACGTCCCGCCGCGATAGTCCACGCGCAGCACGCGCAGGTCCCAGGACTCGTTGTCGGCGGCGACGACGATGCCTTCGACTTCCTGCGCGCCGGGCCCCA
>DATMZX010000032.1:0-10278 GCA_035573235.1 Gemmatimonadales bacterium | reverse complement strand
CGCAAGCTGAAGGCGGACCCGCGGACGGCAAACGTCATCATCCTCGCGCTCACGGCGTATGCGATGAAGGGTGACGATGAGAAAGCCGCGGCGGCCGGGTGTGACGGGTATATCTCCAAGCCCATCAACACCCGCACGCTGCCCGGGATCGTGGCGCAGCACCTCGCGCAGGGAAACGGACATCCGCATGACTAGGACCGGTACGGCGCCCGTTGTCCTGACCGTGGAAGACAACCCGATCGCCCGCAAAGTGGTCCGCGTGGCGCTCGAGGCCGAAGGTTTCACCGTCCTTGAAGCGCCCGATGGCCGGTCCGCGCTCGCGCTGGTGGAGCGCGAGCTGCCGGATTTGATCCTGCAGGACATCAAGCTGCCGGACATCAACGGCGTCGAATTGATCGGGCGGCTGCGCGCACTCCCGGGAGCAGCCGCCGTCCCGATCATCGCCCTGACGGGATATCGCTCCGAGCTCGAGCACGCGCGCAGTGCGATGGCGGGATTCGACGAGATCCTGTTCAAGCCGGTAGACCCCTCCACCCTCGTGCGCATCGTCCGGGCGCATCTCACACCCGCGCCAGCAGCGATGCGGGATGGCCGCACTCGCAAGCGCGTCCTGCTGATCGATGATGACCTCGTTCAGCTCAAGCTGGGAACGCTGCACCTGACCGCGGCCGGATTCGACGTGGAGACGGCGCGCGACGGAGTGGAAGGATTGAAGGCGGCAGGGGCCTCGGTCCCGGATCTCATCGTCAGCGACGTCCTGATGCCGCGGCTCGACGGCTTTCGACTGTGCTCGACGCTCAAGCGCGATCCCGCGCTGCAGCACATTCCCGTCGTACTCGCGTCATCGGCGTTTGTGGGAGCCGACGATGCCAAGCTGGCCGCCGAAATGGGCGCCGAAGCCCTGGTCATTCGGACGCCTGAGCATCGGGAAATCATCGCCGCCGTGCACGACGCGTTGCGGGCGCCGCGCCCCCAGATCCCGGTACCCGACAGTCCGGCGACCGAGCACTACGCGGAGCGCACCTGGCGGCAGCTCGAGCAGCAGGTTCGCCTCAACGCGTCGTTGAGCCAGCGGCTCGCGCAGCGGCGCGCCGAGCTCGCCGTGTTGTCGGCGGCGGCCGATGCCCTCACCGCCAATCCGTCCGGGACCACGCTGCAGGACGTCCTGCAACAGGCGTTCGATGCCTGCGGCGTGTCGCGCGGGGCGGGCTACCTGGTTAGGCCGGACGGCGAGCTCGAGCTGCGCGCGCTGGTGGGGTACGACGAGAGCGCGCGACCCGCGATCGAGACGTTCTTCAAGAAACCGGCGTTCCTTCGGGAAGCGCTCTCGGCGCGCGAGCCACGGATCGTCGTCGGCGCGCCCGCGGATCTCGATGCCGTCATCGTCGCGCCGCTGCGCCGCGGCACCGAGTCGCTCGGCGTGTTCTGGATGGAGGTGGACACGGCAGACGCCTCCCCGGAGGAGTGGGTGCCGTTTGCGGGAGCGGTTGCCACCCAGCTCGCGCAGGCAATCGCGCTGAGTCAGGCGTACGCCGACGCCGCGGCCGGCCGCGAGGCGTCGCGGCGCGAGGAGCTGCGCCGCGAGCAGCTCCAGATCAAGGACCAGTTTCTCTCGCACGTCTCGCACGAGCTGCGCACACCGCTCACGGTAATCCACCAGTTCATGACCATCCTGCTCGACGGCCTCGCGGGCACGATCACCCCGGAACAGCGCGAGTACCTCGGCGTGGCGCTGCGCAACGCCAATGAGCTGCGCACCATGATCGACGATTTGCTCGAAGCCACGAGGAGTGAGACGGCCCGGTTATCGATCGCGGCGCGACCGGTCCATCTGTCCGAGGTGATCAACGACGTGATCGTCGCGATCGACCCGAGCGCCGTACAGAAGGGCGTCACGGTCTCCGCCGATGTGAGCAACGAGCTCCCGGACGCCCAGGCCGATCCCGCACGATTGGGGCAGATCATCACGAACCTGATCGGCAATGCGATCAAATTCACGCCCCCGGGCGGCAGCATCGCCGTGCGCGCCCGCGTGCCCCCCGAGGACCACGGCGTGCTCGAGGTCTCGGTCGCTGACACGGGCCCCGGGATCAAGCCCGAGGAGCGCGAGCGAATCTTCGAGTACCTGTATCAAGGGCAGAACGCCGCCAACCTCACGCGCCGCGGATTTGGCATCGGCTTGCACCTGTGCCGCGACCTCGTCATGCGCCACGGCGGCCGCATCTGGGTGGACGGCGAGCCGGGCCGAGGCAGCGTATTCCACTTCACCTTGCCGGTCGCACCGATCGGGGAGCCCACGCATGCCGCCTAAGAAGATTCTGGTCGTCGAGGACGACGCGGATCAGCGCCTCGCCATCAGCATTCGACTCAAGGCCAACAAGTACGCCCCGATTTTCGCGGGCGACGGCGTCTCGGCGATCGCGGCGGCGCAGCGCGAGCATCCCGATCTCATCGTGCTGGATCTTGGCCTGCCGGGCGGCGACGGCTTCACCGTGCTGGACCGGATGCGCACGATCCCCCGGCTCGCTGGGATCCCGATCATCGTGCTCACGGCGCGCGATCCCAAGACCGCGCGCGAGCGGACGCTCGACCTCGGCGCGTCGGGATTCTTCGAGAAGCCGGTCGACAGCGCGGAGTTTCTGGCCGCGATTCATGCGGCGCTGGGAGACGGCGAGTGACTGGCCCGACGATTCTCGTCGTCGAGGACAACCCAATCACGCGCAAGATGCTGCGGGTGGCGCTCGAGATGGAGCGGTTCGTGGTCGCGGAAGCCGAAGACGGCGCAACCGCTCTGGCGCTGCTCGCCACGACACGGCCGGCGCTCGTGCTCCAGGATTTCGTGTTGCCCGACATGAACGGCGCCGAGCTGCTCAGGCAAATCCGGCGGTTGCACGACGATTGTGCATTGCCGGTGGTACTGCTCACGGGACTCGCGTCGAAAGCGGCCGAGTTCGCCGGCGAGGGAGGCTTCACCGCGGTCCTGTCCAAGCCCGTCGAGCCAAGCCGGCTGGTGGAAGTCGTGCGCAGCCTGCTCGCGGCTCCTGCGTCGGCGCCCCACGGCACCACCCATCCGTTTCGGCGCGTGCTGGTCGTCGACGATGAAGCCGGCAATCGGAGGCTCGCGGAAGCGCGGCTGACGCTCGCGGGCTACAAGCCGACCAGCGTGGCGAGCGTCGAAGACGCGCTGCGCGAAGCGCGGCGCGAGCGGCCGGACGTCATCCTGGGCGACGTCCTGATGCCGGGACTGGACGGCTTCCAGCTGTGTCTCGCCGCCCGGCACGATCCCGATCTCGCGGCCGTACCGATCGTGCTGGTTTCGTCCGCCTACACGGACGAGTCCGACCGCAAGCTCGCGCTCCAAGTCGGTGCGTCGGATCTCGTGGCGCGGACTCCCGGCCTCGAGCACGCGATCGCCGCGATCGAGGCGGCGTTTGCCCCCGGCGCGCGACCGGCGGCGCGCGCCGGGTCGGCCCTCGACCAGGAATACCTCGCGAGCCTGCGGCGGCAGGTGGACCGGCAGCTCGCCCATACCCAAGAGCTGGCGCGGCGCGCCGGTATCCAGGCCGCCGCATTGTCGATGGTCGGTGCGCTGGCACAGGCGCTCGCCAATCCGCGCGACGTTTCCGCCGTGCTGGGGGACGTGCTCGTCCACTGCCTCGATGCCGCGGGACTCTCGACCGGCATCCTGTATCTGCGAGGTCCCGACGGCGCGCTACAGGTGCATAGCCTGGCGGGAGTGCCCGACACCCTGCGCGGCTGCGCGGATCTCAAGTTCTCTCATCCCGAGCTGCTCGAGGCCCCGAACGGCGAGGGGCCCGTCGCCTTCAATGATGCGAGCACGAGCGCCGCGCACCGGGATTTCCTGGCGCAGCTCGAGCGGGCCTCGGCACTCGTCGTGCCGTTCGTCATTCTCGGCAAGCATTACGGCACGCTGGTGCTCGCGTCGGACGTGCATGACCTCGCCGACGCGGCGTGGGGAACGTTTGCCCGGGCGCTCGCGGCGCAGTTCGGTCAGGCCGTCGCCCTGGGCCGCTCGCTCGGCGAGCTGGCCGAATCCGATTCGCTGCTCCGCAGCGCGGTGGATGCGTCGCCGAACGGCATGATCATGGCCGACGCCGCGGGGCGGATCGTGCTCGCAAACCGGCAGGTGGAGAAGAAATTCGGCTACGAGCAGGGCGAGCTCGTGGGAACACAAGTCGAGGCGCTGTTGCCCGAGCGCTATCGCGGCGGACATACGGGGCAGCGCGCCGGGTTCATGGCAGACCCGCACGCGCGACCCATGGGCGCGGGACGCGAGCTGTTCGCGCTCCACCGGGATGGACACGAGTTCCCCGTCGAGATCGGGCTCGCACCGGTCAAGCGGGGCAGCGAATATTTCGTGATCGCCTCCGTCGTGGACATCACGCAACGTAAGAAGGCGGAGGAACGGATCCGCTGGCTTTCCCTGGCGGTCGAGCAGGGACCGACGTCGGTCGTCATGACCGACTTGAAGGGCGACATCGAGTACGTGAATCCCAAGTTCACCGAGGTGACCGGCTACTCACTCGACGAGGTGCGCGGCAAGAACCCGCGCTTACTCAAGTCGGGCGCCACACCCGCCGACACCTACCGCGATCTCTGGGCGTCGATCACGGCTGGCCGCCCCTGGCACGGCGAGGTGCAGAACCGGAAGAAGGATGGCTCGACATACTGGGACGCGATGTGGGTCTATCCCCTCCGGGACGCCGCTGGCACGGTGACGCGGTTCCTCGCATTGAAAGAAGACATTACGGCACGCAAAGCCGCCCAAACCGAGCTCGCCGCCACGGCGGCGCGACTGGGGGCGCTCATGGACAACGCGCACGACGGTGTGTCGGTCATCACCCCTGGCGGGGAGATTCTCGAGGTAAACCGGCGCATGGCCGAGATCGCCGGCCGGTCGATCACGGACATCGTCGGACACAACATCGCCGAGTTCCCGTCCGCGGAAACCGCGGCCACGAAGCTCGCCGAGTTCGCCCAGGTCGTGGCGCACGGCACCGGGCACGTGCTGGGTGTGGAAATCCCGCGGCCCGACGGCACGAAGGTGGTGCTCGATTTCGCGCTGAGCACCGTCGACGTCGCCGGTGAGCAGCTGGTGCTCGCGCTCGGTCGCGATGTCACCGACCAACGCACGCTCGAGGCCCAGCTGCGCCAGGCGCAGAAGATGGAAGGGATCGGCCGGCTGGCAGGCGGCGTCGCGCACGACTTCAACAACGTGCTGACCGCGGTCTTTGGCTACGTGGATCTGCTGCGCGAAGAGCTCCCCCCGGACAGCTCGGCGCAGCAGGATCTCGGCGAGGTGCGGAAAGCGGCGGAGCGCGCCGCCGCGCTGACGCGGCAGCTGCTCGCCTTCAGCCGCCAGCAGGTGCTCGAGCCTGTCGTGCTCGAGCTGAACGATCTCCTGACCGATTTCGAAAAGATGCTGGGGCGCGTCATCGGCGAGGACGTCGAGCTGCGACTCGCGCTCGGCAAGATCGGGAACGTCCGCGCCGATCCGGGACAGCTCCATCAGGTCCTCATGAATCTCGCCGTCAACGCGCGCGACGCGATGCCGACCGGCGGCACGCTGATCATCGAGACGACCAATGCCGAGCTGGGCGAGGAATACGCCGAGCTGCATCAGCCGGTCGTGCCGGGGTCGTACGTCATGCTCGCCATCAGCGACACCGGCACCGGCATGACGTCCGAGGTAAAGGCGCGGATCTTCGAGCCGTTCTTTACCACCAAGGAGCGCGGCAAAGGCACCGGGCTCGGACTCTCCACGGTGTACGGCATCGTGAAACAGTCGGGCGGCTACATCTGGGCGTACAGCGAAGTGGGTCGTGGCACGACCTTCAAGGTCTATCTGCCGCGCGTCGATGCGCCGGTGGACGCGTTCGTCCGACCGAAAGCAGCAGGCTCCGTCGCCGGTCATGAGACCGTGCTGATCGCGGAAGACGACGCGATGCTCCGCCCGCTCGCCAAGGCTTTGCTGGAGAGGCTCGGCTACAAGGTGCTCGAGGCTGGTAACGCGGTAGAAGCGCTGGCGGCATCGCAGGCGCACCAGGGGCCAATCCATCTCCTCGTGGCCGACGTCGTAATGCCCGGGGCGAGCGGGCGCGAGCTCGCGCGGCAGCTCGCGCCAGCGCGACCCGACACGAAGGTCCTTTATGTCTCCGGGTACACAGACGACGCCATTGTGCACCACGGCATGCTCGAGCCGGGTCTCAACTTCCTGCAGAAGCCGTTTACCCCGGCCACCCTCGCGAAGAGAGTTCGCGAAGTTCTGGACGCGAAATGATCACCTTCGCCGGCCACTACGACTTCAAACTGGTCACCTTGTCCGTTCTCATCGCGGTGCTCGCCGCGGGCGCGGCGCTCGACCTCGCGAGCCGAGTGACGGCGGCGCGTGGCTGGTTCCGCTCCCTGTGGCTCGCGGGCGGCGCCTTCGCGATGGGCCTCGGCATCTGGTCGATGCACTACACCGGCATGCTCGCCTTCGACCTGCCGGTCCCGGTGACCTACGAGCTCCCGACGGTCGGGCTGTCGCTCCTCGCGGCGATCGCGGCGTCGGGTGTGGCACTCCTGATCGCAAGCCAGGACCGGCTCGGTTGGCAGCGGGTGGCGTGGGGCAGTCTCGTCATGGGTGCGGGCATCGCGGGCATGCACTACATCGGCATCGCCGCGATGCGCATGTCCGCGACGATCGTCTGGCGTCCC
Source organism: Gemmatimonadales bacterium (assembly GCA_035573235.1). GTDB lineage: Bacteria > Gemmatimonadota > Gemmatimonadetes > Gemmatimonadales > GWC2-71-9 > 20CM-2-65-7. The sequence continues at coordinate 3,558 of DATMZX010000032.1, read as the reverse complement.
GTAGTCATCGCGCTGTCGATCGGGATCGCCGTTGCGGTTGCGGGGGTAGCGCTGCTGTTCGCCTTCCAGTACGGGCGTCCCACGGCGAGCGCGTGGCGCTGGCGCAAAGTCGGCACGGCGATGCTGATGGGCGCGGCCATCCCCGCAATGCACTACACCGGGATGGCCGCCGCACGGTTCCAGTCCTCCGTCCCGCCCCCCTCGGCGGGGGCCGTCGACATCTCCGTGCTGGGCGCATACGCGATCGGTGCCGGGACCCTGATCGTGCTGGCGATGGCCATCGGCACGGCGCTCGTGTCCCGGTACGGAGAAGACCAATTACGCAGCTCGGAGGCGCGCTATCGCGCGCTCGCCGATCGGCTCGCCGATGCCCAGGCCATCGCGCACGTCGGCAGCTGGGAGTGGGATGTCCCCGCCAACATCGTGACGTGGTCGCATGAGTTGCGCCGCATCTTCGGTATCGGCACCGACGCGCCGGCCGGCTACCAGGAGTTTCTGGCCATCGCCCACCCCGACGATCGCGCCCGGCTCGATGGGCTCGTGGCCGATTCCCTGCGGACCCAGCACCCCATCGATTTTGAATGGCGCGTGGTCCGCCCGGACGGCTCGATCCGCGAATTGCAGTCGCGCAACGTCGTGATTTCCGGTGACGATGGCCGTCCTGTCGGCATGGCGGGGACCTGTCTCGACATCACGGACCGCAAACGCACCGAGCAGGCGCTGGTGGACAGCGAGCGCTATCACCGCGCGCTCATCGATCAATCACTCGATCTCACGACGCTCGTCGATGCCGACGGCTTTGTGCGCTACGCCAGTCCCTCCAACGAAGCGGTTTTGGGCTATCCGCCGGGCGAGCTGGTCGGCCGGCGCGTGTTCGAGCTGGTGCATCCCGATGACTTGGGGAAGACCCTCAGCGTGTTCAGCGATGGCAGCAGCACGCCGGGCGCCGTTCGCAGGCTGGAATTCCGCTTGCGGCACCGTAATGGGTCGTGGCGCGTGCTCTCGGCCGTGGGCCGCAACCTGTTCGACGATCCCGTCATCCGGGCGGGCATCATCAATGCGCGCGACGTCACAGAGCAGAAGGCGGCCGAAGAGCATGAGCGCACTCTGCTGCGCGAGTTGCAGCAGGCGGTGAGTGAGGTCAAGGTACTCAAAGGGATCCTCCCCATCTGCGCGAGCTGCAAGCGCATCAAGGACGGCAACGGCAAATGGGAGGCAGTCGAATCGTACGTACGCGAACGGACCAATGCCGAGTTCAGCCACGGTGTGTGTCCCGACTGCGCCGCGCGGGATTGGGGCGCGGCCCCGAGTACGCAGGAAGCCTGACATGGCACACATTCTCGTCATCGACGACGACCCCGACATCCGGGACACGGTGCGGCGGACACTCGAGTCCCGCGGGCATACGGTCGAGGTCGCGGACGACGGCAGCCGAGGAATCGATGCGCTGGCCGCGCGCGCCCCGGATCTCGTGATCACCGACGTCTTCATGCCGCGGCAAGACGGCGTCGAGACGCTGCTCGAGCTCCGCAAGGCGTTCCCACGGCTCCGCGTCATCGCGATGTCCGGAGGCAGCAGCAGCGGCCTCATCAACCTGCTGGAGGAGATGGAGATGCTGGGGGCGAACCAGACGATCCCGAAGCCGTTCACGCCCAAAGAGCTCATGAAGGCGGTGAACGAAGTCCTGGCACGGCCGCGCTAGGGGGCGCCCTCCAGAACTTCCTTCACCACGCGGCGCACGTCGGCGGGGCCGAACGGCTTGCGCAGCGTCGCGAGCGCCCCAAGCACACGCGCGTCTTCGAGAAAGTCCAAGCGCCCGTCCATCCCGCCGCCCGACATCACGATCACCTTGAGACCGGGAAACTCCTTGCGGATGCGCACGAGCGTGACGATGCCGTCCTGACCGGGCATGAAGATGTCCGTGATGAGCAGATCGGCAGGCTGTTCCGCCAGCAGCGCCAGGCCGTGCTCGCCTTCCTCGGCGGCCCGGACCTCGTGGCCCACAGTCTCGAGCGCGCGCACGACAGTGGCGCGCAGCACGGCGTCGTCGTCGATTACGATGATGCGAGCCACGGTCAGCCTCCCGCGCGGCGCAAGGCCGCACGCACCCGCGCGACAAAGCGCACGGAATCGAGCGGCTTGCGCACGTAGTCGTCCGCGCCGCGTTCCATCATGTCCACTTCGGTGGTCTCGGCCGTCGAGCCGGTCAGCACGATCACCGGCAGTCCCGCCGTCATGACGGAACGCCGGATCCGGTCCAGCACCTCGGCCCCGCCCAGCCGGGGCATCTCGACGTCCAGCACCATCAGCGCGAAGTCGTGGCCTTCCCGCAACCGCTCGAGCGCCTCGATCCCGTCGGCCGACTCCGACACCCGATACCCCGCCTTTTCCAGTACGCCGCGCGCGATCGCGCGGGTGACGGCGTCGTCGTCCACGACGAGGACGTGCGCCGCGGCACTCGACGCCGGCACGCTTTCCGCGCCACCCAGCACGCGCTCGACCTCCTCCAGCGTCGTCTCGCCGCTCCGCACCCGCTCGAGCGCCACGTCGCGCAGCGGCCGCATCCCGCCGCCGACCGCCGCTTTCTGTAACTCCGCGGCGGGACTGCCCGCGCGGACCTTGGGCTCGAGCCACGGCCCCACGACCATCACCTCGATGATCGGCACGCGACCCCGATAGCCGCTCTGCCCACACGCCGGGCACCCCACGGCCCGTTTCGCCGGCCGCACGCCGTAGCGATCGGCCAGCGCCTGCTCCGCCGGACGGAGTGTGCCCTCGACGGCGCCGGCGCAGCGCTCGCACACCCGGCGCAGCAGCCGCTGTGCGAGCGCGCCGCGGAGCGTGCTCGAGATCTTGGCATGATCGAGACCCAGATCGGTGAAGCGGGCGATCGCGCCGACCGCGTCGTTGGCGTGGATCGTCGCCAGCACCAGGTGCCCCGTGAGCGCCGCCTGCACGGCGATCTCCGCCGTCTCGAGGTCGCGGATCTCACCGATGAAGATTACGTTGGGATCCTGCCGCAGGATCGAGCGCAGCGCGCTCGCGAAGGTGACGCCCCGCCGCGGCTCCACCTGGATTTGCGTCATCCCCGGCAGCTCGTACTCCACCGGGTCCTCGACCGTCATCACGTTGACTTCGCCCGTCGCCACCTGGCGCAGCGCGGCGTAGAGCGTCGTGGTCTTGCCGGAGCCGGTCGGACCCGTCACGACGACGATGCCATCGCGATGCAACAGCAGACGCTGAAACCGCTCCAGCTCGTGTGCCGGGATCGCCAGATCGGCCAGCGTCTTGCTGTTGCCGGGATCGAGCAGGCGAATCACCGCCTTCTCGGCGTCGCGGGTCGGGACGGTCGAGATCCGGAGATCGAGGGTGCGCCCGTCGGCCTGAATGCGCGTGCGCCCATCCTGCGGCCGCAGCCGGTCGGCGATGTCCATCTTGCCCATGACCTTGATCCGCGACACCACCCGATTCAGCGCCGGCATCGGCAGGTTCATGTGGGTGCGCAGCACCCCGTCGATCCGGAAGCGGACCAACCCGCCGTCGCGGCCCGGCTCGAGA
>DATMZX010000031.1:0-18061 GCA_035573235.1 Gemmatimonadales bacterium | reverse complement strand
ACACTGCGCGTGTCGGGCACGACGCAGCTCAATGCGAACGGCCTGCTCGATTTCCGCTCGAGCACGCTCACCGGCGGCACGCTGTCCAACAACGGCACGGTCCTGGCGACGGGATCATCGACGATCGGTACGGCCGTCGTGACGAGCCCGACGTCCGTGACTCGGGTTCAGGGCAACAACATCTACGGGCTCGGGACGCTGACCCTGACGAACAGCTTTACGAACAGCGGGGCCATCGTCCTCACCGACACGATTTCGAGCTACGGCGCGACGCTCTCGATGCCCGCCGGCGCGACACTCACGAACGGACCGGGCGGTACGATCAACGTCGCGGCCGGAGCGGCCGGTTCGCGGACGCTGGTGCTGGCGCTCGACAACCAGGGCACCGTGACGGTCAACCGGGCGCTGACGCTCAACCGTGCATCCGCCGCGCACACGAACAGCGGCACCATCAATGTCAGCGGTGGTGACTTCACGATCACCCAGTCGGGCACCGGGCCCAGTTTCACCACGACGGGCGCGATCTCAATCGGTGCGGGCCACACCGTGCTGGTGAGCTCTGGGGCGTTCGATTATGCGGGGGGCACGATCGTCGGGCCCGGCACCCTGGCGCTGAACGGCGTGAACGCGACGACCACGATGGCGCTCAGCACGGGATCGGTGCCGCTGACCCTGACCAGCTCGACGCTGGGCGGCGGCGGCGCGCTCACGATAGCGCCGAGTACGGTGCTCGACATCCGTTCCAGCACCATCAACACGAACTTCGTCAACCAGGGCTTCGTCAACGCAACGGGATCGTCGGTGTTCAACGGCGCCGTGACGAATGCCGCGGGCGGCACGCTACGCGTGCAGGGCAACAACATCTACGGTCTCGCGACCCTGACCGTCGCCACCAGCTTTGCCAATGACGGCGCCATTGTTCTGACGGACACGATTTCGAGCTACGGCGCCACGCTGTCGATGCCCGCGGGCGAGACGCTGACGAATGCCGCCGGCGGCACGATCGATGCCGCGGCCGGATTCGCGGGACCGCGCACGCTGGCCCTGGCGCTCGACAATCAGGGCACGGTCACGCTCAACCGGCCGCTGACGATCAACCGCGCCGGTGCGGTGCACACGAACAGTGGAACGATCGATGTCAGCGGCGGGGATCTGACGCTCACGCAATCGGGCGCCGGAGCGAGCTTCACGACGTCGGGCACGATCACGATCGGGCCGGCCCGCTCCTTTGCGGTCGGTGGCGGGGCGTTGAACTACAACTCGGGCACGATCAGCGGCGGCACGCTATCGGTCTCCAGCACCGCGGTTACCTCCACGCAGCCCTTCAACACGGCGACCGCGGCGCTGGCGCTGATCAGCTCGACGTGGGGCGGCAGCGGCACGATCACGGTGGGCGCCGGCACGACGCTCGACGTGCGCTCCAGCACGATCACCGCCCCCCTTGTGAACCAGGCATCGGTCCTGGCCACGGGCTCGAGCGCGTTCAACGGCGGTCTCTCCAATCCCGCCGGCGCCACGATCACCGTCCAGGGTAACGGCATCTACGGTCTCGGGACGCTCACCGTCGGGACGAGCTTCACGAATAGCGGCGCGATCGTGTTGACCGACACCACGTCGTCATACGGCGCCACGCTCGCGATGCCCGCCGGCGTCACGCTCTCCAACGCCCCCGGCGGCACGATTACCGCGGCGACGGGTTTCGCGGGGCCGCGGACGCTGACGCTCGCGCTCGACAACCAGGGGACGGTGACGCTCAATCGCGCGCTGACACTGAACCGCGCCGGCGCGGCGCACCTGAACAGCGGCACGATCGATGTGAGCGGCGGCGATTTCACCCTGACGCAGAGCGGCGCCGGCGCCACGTTCGGGACGTCCGGCGCCATCACCATCGCTCCGGGGCGCACGTTCAACGTCAGCGGTGGCGCGTTCGACTACACGGCCGGCTCGATCAGCGGCGGTGGCACGTTCGCGCTCAGCTCGACGACCGTCACGGCGTCGCAGAATTTCAGCACCGCCACGACCGCGCTCAGCATCGTCAGCTCGACCTGGGGAGGCGCCGGTTCGCTGACGATCGCCCCCGCGACCTCGTTGCTGCTGCGAGCCAGCACGATCAACTCGACACTGGCGAACCAGGGTACCCTGATCGAGAGCGGCTCGAGCGCGATCAACGGCGCATTCACCAACGCCAGCGGGGCAACGCTGCGCGTGCAGGGCAACGGTACGTACGGGTTGGGCACCCTCACGTTCGCGAACGGCTTCGCGAACGACGGGGCGATTCAATTGACCGACACGACCTCGAGCTACGGCGCCACCCTGGCCGTGACGTCGGGGACGCTGCTCAATGACGCGGGCGCCACGATCGAGGCGCTCCTGGGCACGAGTGGGCCCCGGAACCTCAACGCGCAGCTCGACAACCAGGGCACGATCAACGTGGCGAGCGCGGCGAATCAGGGACTGACGCTCAACAAGGCCGGTGCCGACCATCAGAACAGCGGCACGATTGCGATCACCGGCGGCGACCTCTCGATCACACAAAGCGGCACCACGCCGAGCTTCACGAACACCGGCGCGATCACCGTCGCGGCGGGGGACACGTTCCGGGTGAGCGGTGGCGCGTTCTCGCATGACGGCGGGTCGATCGGCGGGGCCGGTGCCCTGTCGCTCAGCTCCGTGACGGCGGCGGCGTTCAACGTCGCGCACGCGATCGCGGCGATGGTGATCACCAATTCGACGGCGAGCTTCGCGACGTCGCAGAGCACGGGCGCGACCGGCTTCCAGTTCGTCAGCTCGACGATCAACGGGCCCGGGTTGCTCACGAACGACCTCGGCAGGTCCCTGAACGTGCGGGCCAGCACGATCAATGCCGATCTGGACAATCACGGGACCCTGCTCGTCAACGGCTCGAGCAGCTTCAACGGCGCGCTGACGACGGCGGACACGTCGCTGATCCAGGTGCAGGGCAATGGGACGTACAGCACCGGCATCATGAACGTGCTGAACGGCTTCACCAACAACGGCGCCATCGAGCTGAGCGATATCGTGTCGAGCTACGGCGCCACCTTGAACGTCACGAACGGCACACTGGTCAACGCGCCCGGCGCCTCGATCAGCGCGCTGACGGGGACCAATGGACCGCGGACGCTCGGCGCGGCGCTGGACAATCAGGGATCGGTCAGTGTGGCCGTTGCCCCCGCCCAGGCGCTGACGATCAACAAGGCGGGCGCCGATCATCTGAACAGCGGCACGATCGACATTACGAGCGGCGATCTGACGATCAATCAGACGGGCACGACGCCGAGCTGGACGAACGGCGGGGCGATCACGATCGGGACGGGTGACACGCTGCGGGTGAGCGGCGGCGCGTTCACGCACAACGGTGGGACGCTGGGTGGGGGCGGCGCGCTCGTGCTGAGCAGCGTGAATCCGGCGGCGTTCAACGTCGCGCATACCGTGCCGGCGATGCTGGTGACGAACTCCACCGTCGCCTTCGCGACGCCGCAGAGCACCGGCGCCACCGGGTTCTCGTTCACGAGCTCGACGATCAACGGACCGGGCTCGCTGACGAACGACGTCGGCAAGGCCCTCAGCCTACGCTCGTCCATCGTCAATGCGCCGTTCGTCAACCTGGGCTCGCTGCTGATCAACGGCAATTCGTCCATCAACGACACGTTGACGACCGCCGGCAGCTCGCTCATCCGGATTCAGGGGAACGGCAGCTTCAGCACCGGGCTGCTCACGGTTTTGCGCGGGTTCGAGAACGCCGGCACGCTCGAGCTGACCGACACCACGTCCAGCTATGGCGCCACGCTGACCGTCACCAACGGCTCGCTCGTCAATCTTCCCGGCGCGCTCATCAACGTCCCCGCGGGCTTCAGCGGCCCCCGCACGATCACGGCCCAGCTCGACAATCAGGGAACGATGGCGCTGGCCATGGCGCCCGGGCGGACGCTCAGCCTCAATCGCAGCGCCGCCGTGCATTCGAACACGGGCACGATCGGCGTGAGCGGCGGCGACTTCGCGATCAGCGGCGCCGCGAGCTTCACGAACCTGGGCGCGATCACCCTCGGGGGAGCCGACACGCTCTCGATCTCGGGCGGCGCGTTCAACTACGGCGGCGGGTCGCTCGACGGCCCGGGCACGATGGTGTTGCAGAGCGTGAATCCAGCGAACGTCACCAAGCCGCATACGCTCGGCGCGATCATTCTCAACAACTCGACGGCGAGCTTCGCGCCCGATCAGTCCACCGGGAGCACGGGCTTTTTCCTCACCAGCTCCACGCTCAACGGTCCGGGCACCCTGACGAACGCCGCGGGCAAGACGCTGAAGGTCCAGGCCAGCACGATCAACGCGCCGTTGATCAACGACGGGGCGCTGATCGCCGTCGGGACCAGCATTCTCGCGGGCCCGATCACCACCTCACCCGGCTCGCTGATCCGGGCGCAGGGCAACGGATCGTTCAGCACCAGCACCCTGTCGGTGACGGCGGCGGGCGGCCTGGTGAACGCCGGCGCGATCGAGTTGACCGACACGACGTCGAGCTACGGCGCGACGCTGCGGGTGACCAACGGCGCGCTGCGCAACCTCGTCGGCGCGACGATCGACGCGCAGGTCGGGTTTAATGGACCGCGGACGCTGGACGCGATGCTCGACAATCAGGGCACGCTGAGCGTGAGCAGAGCCCTGAGCATCACGGGCGCGAACGCCGCGCACACCAACAGCGGCCTGATCAAGGTCAGCGGCGGGGACGTCACGGTGCAGCAGTCGGGCGGCAACCCGAGCTTCACGAACCAGGCGGGCGGGACGATCGACATCAACACAAGCCGGATCTTCAAGGTGACGACCGGCACCGTGACCAACGCGCTGGGCGGGACCATCACCGGCACCGGCACGCTCGACGTGCGGGCGCCGGCGACATTCACGAACAACGGCGACATCTTGCCGGGCGGATCACCGGGCGTGCTGTCCATCGCGGGCGACGTCGCCTGGGGCACGAGCGGCCGCCTCGTGATCGACATCGCGGGACCGACGGTGGGGACGCAGTACGATCGGCTGGCGATCACCGGGTCATCGACGCTGTCGGGTATTTTGAGCGTCGCGCTCACGTACACGCCGACGCCGGGCCAAACGTTCGATGTGGTGACGTGCTCGGTGAGCTGCACCAACCGCTTCGGGACCGAGAACCTGCCGCCGTTGTGGAATGCCGCGCAGTACATCCCGTCCCCGGGAGTGGTGCGGCTGACCGCGCCCTAGAGGCTACTTGAGGAGCAGCTTCGCGATCGTGTGCAGCTGCATGTTGCTGGTGCCCTCGTAAATCGTCCCGATCTTCGCGTCGCGGTAGAACTTCTCGACCGGGTATTCCTTGGTGTAGCCGTATCCGCCGAACAGCTCCAGCGCCAGCGACGTCACGCGCTCGGCGACCTGCGAGCTGAACAGCTTCGCCATCGCCGCTTCCTGCGTGTATGGCTGCTCCGCGTCCTCGAGCCGCGCCGCGTTGTAGACCATGAGCCGCGCGGCTTCGAGCTCCGTCGCGGCCTGCGCCAGCTGGAACTGCACGCCCTGGAACTCGGCGATCGGCTTGTTGAACTGCTGGCGCTCCTTCACGTACTTGAGCGCCGCAGCGAGCGCGCCGCGCGCCACGCCGATCATCTGCGCGCCGATGCCGATACGTCCGGTGTTGAGCGTTTCGATTGCGACCTTGTACCCGAGGCCCACCTCGCCCACGACGTTGGTGGAGGGCACCTCGCAATGATCGAGAATCAGCTCCGCCGTCGATGACGCGCGAATCCCGAGCTTGTCCTCTTTCTTGCCGACGCTGAATCCCTTGAAGTGGCGCTCCACCGCGAACGCCGTGATGCCCTTGTAGCCCTTGGCGAAATCGGTGTTTGCGAAGATCACGAAGAAGCCGGCTTCGGCGCCATTCGTGATCCAGAGCTTGCGGCCGTCGAGAATCCACTTGTCGCCCTGCTTCGTCGCCTTGGTCTGGAGCCCGAACGCGTCGGACCCGGACGCCGCTTCCGACAGCGCGTAGGCGCCGGCGACCTCGGTGGCGAGGCTGGGCAGATAGCGCTGTTGGAGTGCGGCGGAGGCCCACTTGAGGAGCAGTGCGTTGACGAGCGTGTTCTGCACGTCTACGAAGATCGCGGCCGAGGCGTCGACGGCGGACAGCTCTTCCACGGCGAGCACGGTCATGAAGAGAGATCCGCCCGCGCCGCCGAGCTGTTCGGGGATCTCGATCCCCATGAGGCCCAGCTCGAAGAATTTCGGAATCAGCGCGGGGTCGAGCTGCGCCGCTTTTTCCATCGCCTGCACGCGCGGGCGCACTTCGGTCTCGGCGAAATCCCGGACCGCCTCCTGAAACATCCGCTCTTCTTCGGAGAGCTGAGTAAGCGCGTTCACGCCTTCTTGTCGGACGGTCCGAGCGCCAGCATTTCCCGAATTCCGCCGAGCGAGCTGAGCACGCCGGTCGCCTCGTAGGGCATGTAGACGACCTTGTTGTTCTGACCGGAGACCATCTCCTTGAGCGTCTCGATGTAGCGGATCGCGATCAGGTACTGGGCCGGGTCGCCGCCGGTACCTTTGATCGCCGCGGTGATGCGCTCGATCGCTTGCGCCTCGGCTTCGGCCACCTTGAGGCGTGCCGCCGCCTCGGCCTCGGCGTGCAGGATTTTCGCCTGCTTGTCGCCCTCGGCGGTGTTGATCTCCGACTGCCGGATGCCCTCGGCGGCGAGAATGCGCGACTGCCGCTCCGCGTCGGCCGTGATGATCGTCGCGCGGCGCTCCCGCTCGGCGCGCATCTGCTTCTCCATGGCGTCGCGGATGTCGCGCGGCGGATTGATGTCCTTCAGCTCCACGCGGCTGACCTTGGAGCCCCATTTGTGCGTCGCCTCGTCCAGGATCGCGCGCAGCTTGGCGTTGATCGTGTCGCGCGACGACAGCACGTGGTCGAGCTCCATCTCGCCAATCACGTTGCGCAGCGTGGTCTGCGTCAGCTTCTCGATGGCATCGGGCAGATTCGCGATCTCGTAGGTCGCCCGCACGGGATCGGTGATCTGCGAGTAGATCAGCGCGTCGATCTCGACGACGACGTTGTCCTTCGTGATCACGTTCTGGCGCGGGAACACGTACACCGTCTCACGCAGGTCGATGCGCTCGGTGCGGAAGCGGCGCGAGTAGCTGTCGCCCGCCGGTGTGACGATCGTCTGATGCCAATCCACCGAGCGCGGCCGGTCGATCAGGGGCAGGACGAAGTTGATGCCCGAGCTCAGCGTCTTGTGATATTTGCCGAGCCGCTCGACGATCATCGTCTGCGCCTGCTGCACGACGCGAATGCTTTTCGAAATCAGGACGATGACGCCGAACGCCACCGCCGCCACGAGAATTGTGCCGGGACCCATCGCCTACAGCTCCTTCTCGACCATGAGGGTCGTGCCGTCCACCTGTATGATCGTGACCTGTGTGCCGGGCTCGATTACCGCCGCGTCGCTGGAGGCGCCACGCCAGTCCTCGCCTTCCACCTTGACCCGTCCTGTCAGTCCCGGCCCGATTCGCTCCGTCACGATACCCGTCTTCCCCAGCAGGGCATCCACGCCGGTCCGAAGCTCGGATCCGGGGCCCAGCTGGAAGTAATGCATCAGCCGGGGGCGCAAACCCGCCATGCTGACAATGCTGGCCGCCGCGAAGGCTATCCCTTCCGTCACGAAGCCCAGCCCCGGGATCAACCCGACCACCCCGGCCACGGCGGCCCCCACGGCGAGACAGGCCAGCCAGAAGCCGGCCGTAAACATCTCCCCGACGAAAAGCCCGATCGCCAGCAGAAACCAAATCAGCCAATCTTCCATAGGGTCGAAAGCTGCAACCCTTGGACTGGTTGCGCTATCCAAGGTGAGGTAGTCCGGTTTTCTAACCCCTAGCCCCCGAGCCGCTTGCATGATCGTTCGACCCCTCGTCGTCCTCGGTGCAGTCGCTTTTCTGGCCAATCCCGTTTCCGCGCAAAGCTCCCGCTACGTGCTCAAGGGCGATTCCGTCGCCGTCTACAACCTGGTCGGTGAGCTGCACGTGGAAGCCGGCTCCGGCAGCGACGTCGTGGTGCAGGTGGACCGCGGCGGCGACGACTCCGCGAAGCTCGAGATTCAGACGGGACCGCTGCGCGGCCGCGAAACCCTCCGGATCATCTATCCCGACGACGTCATCGTCATGCCGGATTGGGGCCGCGGCTGGAATACCACGCTACGCGTGCGCGACGACGGCACATTCGGTGACGACGGCTTTGGACATGGGCGCTCGGGCGGAGGTCACGAGGTTCGGATCACGGGCCGCTCCCGCAGCGGCCTCGAGGCGTACGCCGATCTGCGTGTCGCGGTTCCCAAGGGAAAAACCATCAGCGTAAATCTCGGCGTCGGGAAAGCATTCGTGAGCAACGTCGAGGGCAACATTCGCGTCTCCGTCGCCTCGGCCGACGTCGCCGCCGACCGCACGCGCGGAACGCTGCGCATCGCGACGGGATCAGGGAATGTCGATCTGCGCACCGCGTCGGGCGACGTGACGCTCGAGACGGGATCGGGCGACGTCACGGTCGCGGGCGCGCAGGGCTCCACCCTGAAGCTCTCGACCGGCTCGGGCAATGTGACGGTCAGCGACGGGAAGGCCGATCTGCTGCACGTCGAGACGGGCTCCGGAAGTATCGACGTGACGGGCTCGTCCGGTGACGACGTGTCGTTCAACACGGGCAGCGGCGACGTGGATGTCACGCTCGTGGCCACGTTCACGTCGCTGCGCATCGAGACCGGCTCGGGTGACGTCACGCTGCGCGTGCCGCCCACGGTCGGCGCCGAGGTCGATTTGGACACCGGCAGCGGCGACATCGATCTCGGCGGACTGACGCTGCAGGTGCGCCGCATCGAGCATGATCATGTGAGCGGGACGCTGGGAGACGGGAAGGGACACTTGTCGGTGGAAACCGGCTCGGGAAACGTGAGACTGCAGAAACTCTAGAAGCCTTCTTCCTCGAGCCGCTCGATTTCGCGGCGCTGTTTCTTGGTCGGCCGGCCCTTGCCGTCGAAGGCGGGGGCCGGCGCGATTTTGTGGGCTTGCGCGAGTCGCTCGCGCGCCGCGCGGCCGTCGGCAGACTCGTCATACAGCAGCTGAGCGTCCTTCGACGATCCGCGTCGCTCCGTCACCGCGCGCACGACGATGATCCATTCGTACGGGCCCACGCGCACCCGCAGCGTATCGCCGGCACGAACGAGTTTGGCGGGCTTCGCGCGCGCGCCGTTCACCTGCACCTTCCCTCCAGCCACGGCGTCAGCGGCAAGGCCGCGCGTCTTGAAGAAACGCGCGGCCCAGAGCCATCTGTCCAACCGAATGCCTTCGGTCATGACCCGGGTCGTCTGTTGTCAGTCATCAGTCGTCTGATGAGGCCAGTAAGCATGCGCTTGATGTCAGTTACGGCTTTTTCTAAGGGAGCGTAGGTGTCTGGAGTGATGAATCCTAGATCGGTGGCCAGGAGTAAATGGCACTCCAGCTCGCTGGCGGACCCCAAAGCAATGTACACAAATCGCCCGAAGTCGCGTGGCGACTGACGGCCACAGCCCTCGGCAATGTTCGCGCAGATGGAAGTGGCCGATCGCCTAATCTGCGAGGTTAGTCCAAACCTCTCGTCGACGGGAAACGGTTGCGTGATCTTGTACAGCTTCAGTGCAAGGTCGTGGGCTTTTTGCCAGACCATGAGCTTTCGAAACGGTTGCATGGCAGCTCGCAAGCAAAACGGGGTCCCTAATAGGGACCCCGTCCGCGTGAGGCAGTTACTCCAAGTATTGCAGGCCTACATCACTTAATCGCAAGCTCCGACAACTGACAACAGATAACAGACAACAGACAACTATTATCGACTCCTAAGTTTCGACAGGAGGCGCAGAATCGCGACGTACAGCCATATCAAGGTGACGATCAGTCCGAAGGCGGCGTACCACTCCATCAACTTCGGCGCGCCGTGCGCGGCGCCCTGCTCGATGAAGTCGAAATCGAGCACGAGATTGAGCGCCGCGATCGTAATGACAAAGAGACTGAACGCGATGCCGAGCGGCGTGCCCTGATGCAGCATCCCGATTTGTACGCCGAAGAACGAGAGGCCGATCGCCACCAGATAAAACAGCGCGATCCCGCCGGTCGCGGCGCAAACGCCGAGCTTGAAATTCTCGGTGACCGGAATGATCCGGAGCCGATAGATGATCAACAGCGCCAGCAGGACGCCGAAGGTGAGCGCGACGGCCTGCACCACGATCCCGTGGAATTGCGCCTCGTAGATCGCCGAAATCGCGCCGAGCGCGAGGCCTTGGAGGGCCGCGTACAGCGGCGCCGTGAATCGCGCGATTCCCGGCGCAAAGACGGTGATGAGGCCCACGACGAAGCCGCCCGCGATGCCGGCGAGCAAATAGCCTCCGACGGGCGCGCCGATGAACGCTTCCATCCAGGTCCAGGTCGCCGTGGCGGTCAGGATGAGCAGAAGAAACGCGGCCCGGTTGACGGTGCCCTCGATCGTCATGACCGGCGCGCCTTCGACCTGCCTGACGTTCGCGAACGTCTTGGCGTTGAGCACGGGATTCGTGGTGCGCATCTACGCCTCCGAAAACCTCAAAAAGGGGCTCCTAACCTACAAAACGATCCCGATTCCACCAAATCGCGATTGCGCTTCAATCACTTACGCGGCGGGGCGCTCAGGTAATCGACCGCCGCGTAGGCCAACGCCTTCACGCCGATGGGAAACGCTGCTTCGTCGACGAAGAATCTCGGCGAGTGGTTCGGTGCCGCCTTGCTCGGATCCGTTCCCGGCGGTGTGATGCCGAGGAAGAAAAACACGCCGGGTATGCGCTGCTGATAGCGGGAGAAATCCTCAGCCGGCGTGATTGGCTGGGTGAGCGCGACGTGGTTCGCGCCCGCCGCGGCGCGCAGGGTGGGCAGCAACCGCTCGGTCAATGCCGGATCGTTGTAGGTGACCGCCGTGAACGTATCGATGACGACCTGCGCGCTCGCACCGGCGCTCTGCGCGATGGACTCCGCGGTGCGCCGGATGCGCTGGTGGATGTCGTTGCGCACGGCGATGTCGAACGTACGGACCGTTCCCTGCATCACGACGCTGTCCGGAATGATGTTGAAGCGCACGCCGCCGTTGATCGCGCCGACCGTGATGACGTCGGGGCCTGCGGTCAAATCGACCTGGCGGCTGGTGATCGTCTGCAGGCCCAGCACGATCTGCGACGCGACCACGATCGGGTCGATGCCGTTCCACGGCTGCGCGCCGTGCGTCTGGCGGCCGCGCACGACGATCCGAAAGGCGTCGGCGCTCGCCATGATGCCGCCCGGCCGATAATGGATGTCGCCGGCCGCAAACGGCAGGACGTGCAGACCGAAGATCGCGGCCGGTTTGGGATCGTCGAGCACGCCTTCATCGATCATCAGCTGCGCGCCGCCGCGTTCCCCGGCGGGCGCCCCTTCCTCGGCGGGCTGGAAGATGAACTTCACGGTCCCGGGAAGATTCGCGCGCATCCCCGCGAGCACTTCGGCGGCGCCCATGAGCATCGCCGTGTGGGCGTCGTGCCCACACGCGTGCATCACGCCCACCTCCTGGCCGTTGTAGGTCGTGCGGACCTTGGACGCGAACGGCAGGTCGACTTCTTCGGTCACCGGGAGCGCGTCCATGTCGGCGCGCAGCGCGACGACAGGGCCGGGTTTGCCGCCGCGCAGAATGCCGACGACGCCGGTATGGGCGACGCCGGTGCGGACCTCCATGCCGAGGCCGCGGAGATGATTCGCGACGAGCTCGGCGGTCCTGGTTTCGCGATTGGAAAGCTCAGGGTGCTGGTGGATGTCACGCCGCCAGGCAACGACCTTGCCCTGCACCTGGGAAACGAGTCGGTCGATCTGAGCCTGGTTCTTGCCGGCCTGGGCGTGCAGGAGGCCGGCGCCGCAGAGGGCGATGGTCGCCAAGAGGAGTGGTCGCATGAGCCGTAACCTAACGAACCTTCGCAACCCTTCCACCGTAGGAAGTGTCGAACCCAGTACACATCCACCGCTCTGGAGCCCGTCATGAATCGCTGGTTCGCCACCCTCACCCTCGTCCTGCTGGCCATCCCCACCACCGCCCTGCGCGCGCAGGAAAGCAATGACGAATGGCTCGACGACTGCCGAGACCGCCATGGCGATTGGGAATCGCGGGCGCGCCACTGTGAGATCCGTGAGCTCGGCATGAAGCCCTCGAAGGGCGCGCTCACGGTCGAACCCGGCCTGAACGGCGGCGTCGAGATCGAAGGATGGAATCGCGACAGCATCGCGATCACCGCACGGATTCACGTGCTCGCGCGCACCCAGGCGGATGCCGAAGAGATTGCCCGTGACATCAAGATCGAAGCGGGGAGCGGGCAGATCCGCGTGACGGGCGGTCCGGGCTATTCCGGGCGTCATCAGAACTGGGGAGTCATGTTCATCATCAGAGTCCCGAATCGCACCGACCTGACGCTCGCGACGCAAAACGGTCCGCTGTCGGTCAGCAAGGTGACCGGGACGATGGATCTCGAAACCCAAAACGGCCCGCTGTCATTGTACGGCGTGGCCGGCGACGTGCACGCGAGCGCGCAGAACGGTCCGCTCACCGTCGAGCTGCTCGGCACCAAGTGGGACGGCGCCGGCCTGGACGCGCGGACGCAGAACGGTCCGGCGGATCTCCAGATTCCCGACAATTACAATGCGAAGATCGAATTCGGAACCGTGAACGGTCCGATGGACGTGGCCTTTCCGATGACGGTGACGATCAGCGGGCGCGTGAAGGATCGAATTTCGACGACGCTCGGCAGCGGCGGCCCGCCGGTGCGCGTGGTGACGACGAACGGCCCCATGACGGTGAGAAAAGGCAGATAGTGGAGGATGGTGGAGGGTGGTGGAGGTTTTTCAGAACCTCCACCACCCTCCACCATCTTCCACCAACCTCCAGATCACTTTCCAATATCCTCATACCACAATTCAGGATGATCTCGAATGAATGCCGTCATCATCTGAACGCACCGCTCGTCCTGACGCACCTCGAGCGTCACCCCTCGACTCTTCAGCAGCTCCTCTTCTCCCAGAAACGTCTTGTTCTCGCCGATGATGACGCGCGTGATGCCGTACAGCAGAATCGCGCCGCTGCACATCGCGCACGGTGAGAGCGTGGTATACAGCGTCGCGTCGCGGTAGACCGCCGCGGGCCGGCGGCCGGCGTTCTCGAGCGCATCCATCTCCCCGTGCAACACCGCGCTGCCTTTCTGCACACGCCGGTTGTGTCCTCTCCCGATGATCTTGCCCTGCCAGACGATCACCGAGCCGATGGGGATGCCGCCTTCGCGCAGTCCCCGCTCGGCTTCCTCGATCGCGGCGGCGAGAAACGGGTCAGTCGTCATGGGGCGAGATTCGCGCGCATGCCGTCGTACTCCCAGATGTTTGGTCCGCGCGGGGCCTCGCGCGCGATGCGCACCATCGCCCGCGCGACGTCTCGCGCCTGGATCGAGTGATAGCGACGCAGCCGGCCGATCAGGAGCGGATGCACGAGCGGCATGATCACCATCGCGACCCGCTCCCCGAATCGTGGCTCGGAGCGGTGGCCGAGCAGCAAGCCCGGTCGGAATATTTGGACCGCGCGGTAGGGCAGCGCGCGTACGGCCGACTCGACTTCCCCTTTCACGCGGCTGTAGAACACGCGCGCCTCGGGGTCGGCGCCGATGGCGCTGACGAGGAGGAATTGCGTCGCCCCGGTTCGCAGCCCGGCATTCGCCAGACTCAGGACGAAGTCGTGATCGACCCGGCGAAACGCCTCTTGCGATCCTGCCTGCTTGATCGTGGTGCCGAGACAGCAGAACACGTCATCGGTGTGCGGCAGATCGCCCACGGCGTCGAGCGCGCCGAGATCGAGAATGCGGTGCTCGAGCTTGTCGTGGCGCTGCGCGGTGGGGCGGCGGCCGACCGTGACGACGCGCGACCAGGTCTCGTCGGCGAGCAGCTGTTCCAGCACGTGACCGCCGACGAGCCCCGTAGCGCCGGCCAGCAGCGCGCTGCGGCTCACGCGTTGATCAGCTTGCGCATTTCGGCGTGGGCCACGGCGACGGTGGGCTCTTCCTGCAACAGCCGTAAATAGCGTTGCTGGAAGTCGGCGCCGTTCTCATCCGGCCGCAGCCGGTCGCGGACCTGCGCCAGCAGCATCTCCGCCCGGGTCGCCGAGTCCACGGGCGGCGGCTCTTCATCGAGCCATTCGTCCAGGAGCGCGATGAGGGTGGAGATCGGGCGGAGCCAGTCGAACCACGGGTCGTTCAGCGCGAGCTGCAGCAGGGTGCCGCTGTTCGGGATCCGCCCATGCTGGCGCTCGTAGCGAATGCGCTCGGCCTCGAGCAGCGCGCGGTGCACGTGCAGCAACGCGAAGCGCGCCTGCTCGACTCTCTTACGAGTCGAGGACTCCATGGACATCATTGTACTCGCCAAATGGTTTCCATGCTCCCCGTCCTCGCGCAGATGTCCGATGCGCTGCAGCACCGCCCCCTGGTCGCGGTGCCGTTGCTCTTTGGCGCCGGCGTCGTGACGAGTCTCAATCCATGCATCTGGCCCATGATCCCGATCACCGTGGGGACGATCGGCGGCGTCAACCAGGCGTCCGCCGGGGGTCGCTCTCGCAAGCGGGTGATCGGGCTCACCCTCACGTACGTGGCGGGGCTCGCCCTGTTCTACGCGATCCTGGGCCTCATCGCCGGTTTGTCGGGATCGCTGTTCGGATCGATTAGCGCGAGCCGCTGGGCGTACCTCGCGATCGGGAATCTGCTCCTCATCTTCGCGCTGGCGATGCTGGAAGTGATTCCGATCCGCATGCCGGCGCGACTCGCGACCTGGGCGGGTAGCCTGGGCGGCGGCTCGTATCCCGCGGTGTTTCTCCTCGGCGCGACCTCCGGCATCGTCGCGGCGCCCTGCGGGGCGCCGGCCTTCGCGGCGGTGTTGACCTGGGTGGCCACAACGCGGAGCGCCGTGCTCGGGTTCGTCTATCTGTTTGTGTTCTCGCTCGGCATGACCGCGGTCCTGGTGCTGGCGGGCGTCTTCTCGGGGGCGTTGTCGGCCCTGCCCAAGCCCGGCGTCTGGATGATATGGATCAAGCGCGGGGCGGGTATACTTCTGTTACTCATGGCGGAGTTCTATTTCGTGAAAGCGGGACAGGTCTGGTGAAGACATTCGTGCGTCGTGCGTCGTGCGTCGTCGCATTGAGCGTCGCGGCGGTATCGTTGCGCGCCCAGGACGTCATCGGCATTCCGGTCGGACAAACGCCGCCCGCCGTCACCGTCCAGCGTCTCAACGGCGATACCGTTTCCTTTGCGCGCTGGGTCGGCAAGAAGCCGGTGATCGTCGAATTCTGGGCGACCTGGTGCCCGATCTGCGAAGCGCTGCTGCCGCGGATGGAAGCGGCGCAAAAGAAGTACGGCGACCAGGCCGAGTTCGTCGTGGTGGCGGTGGCGGTGAATCAGAGCCAGAGCTCGGTGCGGCGGCACATTGAAAAGCATCCGATGCCGTTCACGTTTGTGTGGGATGGAAACGGCGCCGCGGTGCGAGCCTTTCAGGCGCCATCCACTTCCTACATCGCGGTGCTGGATGCGAAGGGGAAGGTCGTGTACACCGGAGTCGGCGAGGATCAAAACATCGAGGCGGCGATCCAAAAAGGAATCGCCGCCCCGTCCGCCACCGGCACGCGTTAGTGGGTCGTCGTATCCGCCGGGACTAGCTTCCCAATCGCCGCACTCAACTCCGTATACGCCGTGGGGTCGATCTCTCTGAACGGGGTCGCGCGATAGGCGATTTTCCCGTCCGGTCCCACGACGAACAGATTGCGATTGTCGACTTTGTACTGCGGGTGAAACGCGCCGTACGCCTTCCCGACCGCCGATCCCGTATCACTCGCGAACAGGAACGGATACTCGGCGTCGCGCGCCCATGAGGCGAGCGCGGTATCGACGTCGGCGCTGATGGCGATGAGGACGACGTTCTTTCCGTTTTTGAAGAGCTGTGCGTACTGATCACGGTACGCATTCATTTGGATCGTTCAGCCACGCGTTCGCGCTTTGAAGAAGAACGCCAGCACGACGGTCTTCCCCTTGTAATCACTGAGGCGCACCGGGTTCTTCAGCGTGCCAAACCGCGTCGCACCTGGGAGGGCGAAGTCCGGGGCCACGGCGCCCACGTCGAGCGCGGGCGGTGGAGGGGGAGCGGCCGCCGGCTGCTGCACCAGCGCGAGCAGGAGTGTTGCGAGCATCAGGCCAACCTTGGTTGGGACCTGAATAAGCTACACCCGTCTATTGGTGTCCGACACCGTAGCGGGTTCTGAGGATCTCCACGTGATGGCGCTCGTGGCCGGGGATCATGAACCCGAGCGCGCGCACGCTGACGGGCTTGCCGCTCGCGGTACCGCGGCGGTGCCACGCGTCCGCGTCGAACGTCCGGAACAGCGCCAATGTTGCAGCCCGCACCGTGCGCAGCTCGCCCACGAGATCGGCCAGCGAGCGCGCGTCGAACTTCGCGACCGGGACGTACGCGTTTTCATCGAAGCTCGGCAGCGGCGTCGTGTCACCGCGCGCGATCCGGAGCGCGCGGTAGGCCATGATGCGCTCGGTGTCGGCGAGATGGCCGATCACTTCCTTGATGCTCCATTTGCCGCGGCCATAGCGATACATCGCGTCGGTCTCGGAGAGTCCGCGCAGCAGTGTCGCGGTCTCTTCGAGCTGCGATGCGCATACGATGACCGGATCGGTCTCCGGTACCCGGTTGATGTAGCCGACATAATGCGACGGGATTTCATCGGCCTCTGGACGGCCGACGATGCGGGTATTCATGGCTTCTTGCCTCCCAGCTCGTTCAGCGCCATCGCTTTCACCGTCTTGGATTCGCCGGTGAGAATGCGCCGGTGGTAGTCGACCTGTCCCAGGTGATAGGCGAGGTGCGTGGCGAAATGCGCGAGGAACGCGCCCGTCGTCGAGCTCACGCCGCCGACGCTCTCAGGATACGGCTTGGCGAGATCGGCTTCCGTGACCTTGCTCATGCCGGTCTCGACCGCCTTAATGGCGTTGTCGATTTCGCGCAGCAGCTCGGTGCGCGGCACATCCTTGCTCGCAAATTCGGCATCGCGGTTGCGCACATAGCCGTTCTTGCCGAGCACGTTGCCGAGGAAATACTGAATATTGCCGGCGAGGTGCAACGCGAGATTCCCGCCGGGATTGGTAATGCCGGAGCGGACCTCCCAGAGGTCGTCGTCGCTGGGGTAGGTCTCGATCTCACGCCGCAGCGCCTTGAGCTCGCGGGTGATCACATTGGTTATCCAGTCCTTCATTCCACCCTCCCGACCCGCATGGCGATGGGCCAGCGCGCCATCCGCGCGTCGAATTCCCCGAACGGGAATTCGATGGTCTGATAACGCTGCTCGGTGAGCCGCCGTTCCGGCGGCCCAAAGGGACGCCGCGCCGCAAACGTCATGGTCTCGCGGCGGGGGCAGGGGGAGCCGGCGCGAGTGGTGGCGTCGCGCGCTGCGCGTCGCGGCACTCGGGCCAGCTGCCCGGCTGCCCGCCTTGGGTCGTCGCGAACACGGTTCGCTTGTCGCGCGACATGCGCACGGTATCCTCGGATGCGAGATAGACGAGCATCGCCGCCAGGGCCGCGTTCAACTTCACGTCGTCGAAGCTGATCTTGTCGTACGTATCGCGGTTGGTGTGCCAGGTATAGCGGCCGTAATCCCAGTCGCCCGAGCCGAGGCCAAAGCCCGGCGCGCCGCACGAGACGAACGAGGCATGGTCGGTGCCGCCACCGCTCGGATTGCCGGGGAAGCTGAACTTGATGTTGCGCGTGATGTCGGCCGGGACGCGGGCGAGATAGCGTCCGAGACTCGCCGCCGCATCGGGAAATCCCGAGGCGCTCATCGTCTCGACGCGGCCGGTGCCGTTGTCCTGATTGAACAGCGCCTGCAGGCCGCTCACGATTTCCGGATGATCCTTCACGAAGCTGCGCGAGCCGTTGAGCC
>DATMZX010000030.1:0-5014 GCA_035573235.1 Gemmatimonadales bacterium | reverse complement strand
TACCATCGGAATCGTGAACGTGGTCGGATCAACGATCGCACGCGAATCCGACGGCGGGACCTACATCCACGCCGGCCCGGAGATCGGTGTCGCGTCGACCAAGGCGTTCACGTCCCAGGTGGTGGCGTTGTTGCTGCTCGGCCTGTACCTCGGGCGCCAGCGCGGACTGCCGGCGGAGCAAGGGCGGCGGCTGGTGTCGCAGCTGGTCCGGCTCCCGGAGCTGGTGGAGCGCACGCTCGCGGTCGAGCCGCAAGTACGGACGCTCGCCGAGCGCTACGCGGACGCCCAGAACGCCCTCTACCTGGGCCGCGGGGCCAATTTCCCCGTGGCGCTCGAGGGCGCGCTCAAGCTGAAGGAGATCTCCTACATCCATGCCGAGGGCTACCCGGCCGCCGAAATGAAGCACGGGCCCATCGCCCTGATCGACGAGAACATGCCGGTCGTCTGCCTGGCGCCGAAGGATTCCGTCTACCCGAAGGTCGTTTCGAACATGCAGGAAGTGAAAGCCCGGGGGGGTCGCATCATCGCGATCACGAGCGAGGGCAACGGCGATCTGAGCAGGCTCGCGGATCACCAGGTCGCCGTGCCGGCGAGTCCCCCCCTGATCGCGCCGGTCCTGACAGTCATTCCGCTGCAGCTCCTGGCGTATCACATCGCCGTCTTGCGCGGCTGCGACGTGGATCGGCCGCGCAACCTGGCGAAAAGCGTAACGGTCGAATGATACCATGATCGAAAGAATGGTCGTGCGCCTTCTGGCGCTGGTGTTGATTACGAGCCCGCTCGCGGGTCAGACCGCGTCGCAGGCTCCGCAAGGCGATTTCGAGCAGGGGGACCAGATTCTCCTCGAGGTGGAGGGGGACAGCCAGTTCACGCACTCGTTCAGCGTCGGGCCGGGGCCCGCGCTCACGCTGCCGGTGATCGGGGCGATCCCGCTCAAGGGCGTCCGGCGCGCCGACGTGGAGACGTATCTCGGCCAGCAGCTCGGCCGCTACCTGAAGAACCCCGTCGTGCACGCCAAGGTGATGGTACGTCTGGGCGTGCTCGGCGAAGTGGAGCACCCTGGGTTCTACACCGTCTTCTCGGGCGCCGTGGTCTCCGACGCGCTGATGGCGGCAGGCGGGCCCACGAAGGATGCGAACTTCACGGCCGCGCGCATCGAGCGGGACGGCAGAGGGCTGTTCGTGGGGAACGGCTTTCAGGACGCCTTTACGCGCGGCCTGACGATCGAGGGAATGGGACTGCGCACCGGCGACCGCATCGTCGTGCCACGCCGCGGCGATGCGGAACGCACGTTCCGGATCGTCGGCATCCTCGTAGGGCTGCCCGTGGCGATCCTCGGCATCAGACAACTGGCTCGATAAGCCGATGCGCGTTCTCTCCGTCGTCGGCGCCCGCCCGAACTTCATGAAGCTCGCCCCCGTCGACCGCGAGCTCGTGAAGCGTGGGGTGGACCACGTGATCGTCCACACCGGTCAGCACTACGATCCGGGGATGTCGGATGCCTTCTTCGAGCAGTTGTGGATCCCGGCGCCCGACCACGACCTCGGCGTAGGATCGGGGTCGCACGCGCAGCAGACGGCGGCCGTGATGCAACGCCTCGAGCCGGTGATCGTCGAGCTGCACCCCGACCTCGTCCTGACGTACGGTGACGTGAACTCGACCGTTGCCGCCGCGCTCGTGGCCGCAAAGCTCCAGGTGCGCATTGGTCACGTCGAGGCTGGTCTGCGCAGCCGCGACTGGACCATGCCCGAGGAAATCAATCGGGTGGTCACGGACCGGCTATCAGATCTGCTGTTCCTGCCGTCGCGGGACGCGGCCGAGAACCTCGAGGCCGAGGGCATCGCCACCGACCGCATGCACTTCGTCGGCAACGTGATGATCGACACGCTGTGTTGGGCCCTGCCGCAGGCGCTGGCGGTCGACACGCCCGCGCGCTTCGACGTGCGCGGGCGTCCCTACGCCGTGGTGACGCTGCATCGGCCGGCCAACGTGGACGACCCCACCGTGCTGCGGGAGCTGCTGGAGGCGCTGACCCGGCTCGCGGACCACATCCCCGTGCTCTTTCCGGTGCACCCGCGCACGCGCGCGCGCATCGGGGAGCTGCGCCTGCGGCCGCCGACTGACCGGGGACTGCGGCTGCTCGAGCCGCTCGGCTATCTGGAGATGCTCAGCCTGGTCGCGCGGGCGGGCCTCGTCGTCACCGATTCGGGCGGGCTTCAGGAGGAGACCTCGTTCCTCGGCGTGCCGTGCCTCACGGTGCGACCGAATACCGAGCGCCCGATCACGTGCACCCACGGCACCAACCGCCTAGTGGTGGCGCAGCGCGACGCCATCCTCGCCGCGGCGGAGCGCGGACTTGCGCGACGCTCGCCGGCCCGGCCGGTCATCGAGCGGTGGGACGGCCAGGCCGCCGAGCGGATCGCGCGTGTCGTGTGCGACGAGGAGCGGTTCGACGTGGACGGCGCAGCGGCGGTACCAACGGGGCGACGGGCGGTCGCCATCCCGCAACCGCTGGGCGCCGACTGAGACGGCCGCGCGAACGAGCGTTGCAGCGTGCGTAACCGAGGAGGTGTGCGAATGGGCGATGCAGCGACCAGCGGGGAGCGGACCGCACGCCGCTCCCCGCGGCGCTCGCGGCGTGTTGCAGCGCCGCGACCCCGACCAGCGCGGGTGTAGCGCGCACGTTCTAGTGCGCGTGCCACGAAGTACGCCGCACGCGTGATGCGCGCGCCGCGCCGCAGCACTGCCACAGCGCGCGTATCTCTCGATACCACAAGACATTCTCGACGACCGGCGATTGGCACCCGTCTTGCCATCGCGTCTCCCGCAGGAGTTCTGCTGATGACCCTGTGAGGAGGCGAAGCATGTGCAGACAAATCACGCGTAGTTTCGTCCCGGGTCTCGTGGCCGCCGCGCTGTTCGCGTGGGGGTGCGACAGACCGGCGGCCCCGGCGGGTCCGAAACCGTCGCTGTGGTTCACGCCGGGCCCGGAAAACTGTCAGGCCGGTCCGAAGTTCACCGGCGGCGGGCGGATTGATCCGACAGAAGGGAAGACGACGTTCGGGTTCAACGTAAACGCGCAGGACTGGTGTAGTAGCGCCCGTGGAACCATAAAGGGCCAGCTCCAGACCGTGTACCACCCCACGCAGACGCTGGTCCACAGCCTCGGCATCGACGCGTTCGAGTCCTACGCGTCGGGCCGCATCAATCGCAAGACGGGACGGCCCGGCCAGTGCGCCCACTTCGCCGGCCCGGCGCGCGTGAAGGATGGCAATGGGCCGTGGAACTATAACGTGCGGTTTGAGGCGACCGCCTGCGATAACGGAGAGCCGGGCTCCAGCCCGGGGCGCGGTCCCGACCAGTACGGCATCTCGCTAAGTGACGGACGCTCCTTGCCGCTGACGGATCTCACTGGCGGCAACATCCAGGCACACCCGACTCATTAGGACAGCCCTGAAAGGATAGAACCATGAGAATGTCACTTTTCACAATTCGACCCGCGTGGCTGGGGGGGACGCTGTGGCTGCTGATCGGCGTCACCGCAGCGCTCGCGCCGGTCGCACAGGCGCAGTCGGTGAGTGGTAGGGCGTACGGCGCCTTCGTGCAGAGCCCCCTCGGCACACAGCAGTCCGCAGTTGCTGTCTTGCCCGCGGTGACCGCGGACGACGGCGCGATGGCCGACGACGCGGCCGACGCCATGAGCGTCCCGGGCACGCTCACGACGGAAGCCCTCACGGGCACGACGTCGGGAGGGATTGGAGACGCAGCCGCCGCGCAGAGCGTGGCGACCGTGTTCAACGTAAACCTCCTAAACGGGTTGATTACCGCGAGCAGCCTCACCGCCACCGTGAGCAGCACCAGCGACGGCGCGCAGGCGACGAGCAACGCCCTGGGCTCGACGTTGGCAGACTTGGTCGTGAACGGTGTACCACTCACCTCGGGCGATGGCAGCATCGCGCCCAACACCCGCATGACCCTGCCGGGCGTCGGGTATGTCGTGCTGAATGAGCAGCTGTCCTCCGGCGACGGCGTCCGTACCAGCGGTCTCACGGTGAACCTGATTCACGTGGTACTCCAGAACGCGTTGACTGGGATCCAGACGGGCGAGATCATCGTGGGCTCCGCCAGCAGCAACGCCGCGATGTGATTGGTTGCGGATGCGTGGGCCCGATCTGCTGATGTGGATCGGGCCACCTCCGCGCACTCTTTTTGTGCCAGGCGACACAGCCTCGCGCATCAACTTGTTGCATTCACGCCATACCACGCCCCTGTTGGAAATACCAACGTATTGTGCCATAGGCAGTTAGCACGTGCTAGTTTGCGGGACACCTTGGCACTAGCCTTGCTGTTGCGCCGCAGCAACATTCCACCCCGCGAGGACCGCGAGCCATGGCCACGAAAGGCAAAGACGCCCTGCCGCCGCCGCCCGATCCCCAGGCGCTATCCGAGTCCACCGCGGCGCTGTTGCGCGAGCTGGTGGCGCACTTGCGACAGAACCGCACCCAGCTGCGCGAGGAGTGGGCGCGGCGCATTACGCGGGCCCAGCTGCTTACGGCGATGACGGAGGAGGAGATCTTCGCCGAAGCGACGTCGGTGTACGACAACTACGTCGAAGCGCTGGAAACGGGGACGTTCGAGGCCCTGCAGGCGTACGCGCGCAACCTCTCCGAGCGCATCATCCCGCGGGGCGTCGAGACCGACGAGGTGCTGGGTATCGTCCTGCTGCTGCGCGACGTGCTCGCCCGCTCGCTGTTCGAGAAGTACCAGGCCGAGTTCGAGATGCTCAACCGCGTCCTCGACGCCTACGAGCCGGCGGCCAACCGCATCGCCAACACCGTGGGCGTCAGCTTCGTGCAGGAACGCGAGCGCATCATCCGCCAGCAGCAGGAAGCCATCCGTGAGCTGTCCACCCCAGTTCTGCGCGTGCGCGAGCGGCTCTTGATCCTGCCCATCATCGGCCTGATCGATCCCCAACGTGCCCGGCAGCTCACGGAACAATTGCTCCGCGGCGTCC
>DATMZX010000029.1:0-3081 GCA_035573235.1 Gemmatimonadales bacterium | reverse complement strand
GATCGGCGACGCCGTGCAGGTTGACCAGTTCGAGCATCTCGCGCACCCGCCGGCGGTCGTGAACTCCCCTCAGCGCGGCAAAATACTCCAGGAATTCGAGCGCTGTAAGATTGTCGTAGACGCCGAAGTCCTGAGGCAGGTACCCGAGGCGCCGGCGCAGACGGTCGGGCTCCGCGACGACGTCATGGCCCTGGAACAGAATGCGTCCTTGCGTCGGCCGGCTGACCGTCGCGATCAGCTGCATGAGCGTGGTCTTCCCGGCGCCATTGGGACCGAGCAGGCCGAGTACGCCCCCGTTCACAACCAGGCTGACGTCGCGCACCCCGTACGTGCCTGACGAAAAGCGCTTGGAAACAGACTCCAGTGTCAGCATGGGCGGCGTGCCCCCGCGCGCGCTGCTGGTGGGATCCGCATGACCGTCACATGGCTTACCGCGTACCAACGGCGCTCACACGTCATCGAGAAGATCTTCCTGGTCTTCAACCTGGCGTTGTTCGCGTATGCCTTCGCCGATTGGCGCGGATGGCTGCCCTTTCAACGGGGATTCCAGCCGCTGCAGGTGGTGCTGCTCGCCGGAGCATTGCTCCTCCAGTCGCTGGCAGCCCTGGCGCAGCGCCGGTCAATGCTTCTGTGGTTCACGCTGCTCACCGCGTCGATCGCACTGCTTGCGGTGAGCATCCTCGCTTTCAGGCAATAAAGCGGTGCGCCTAGACCTTCGGCAGCGGGCTGGCCGGCGGCGGGATGGTCAGCGAGGCGCCGCACTTGATGCACACGTACAGCAGCGGGATGTTCCGGGGATTGGTGCGGGAGTAATTCTGCAGCTTCAGCCCGTCCGGCAAGCCGCAGTCCGAGCAGTCGCGGGTCAAGGGTGGCCTGTCGGAGAACGGCATAGCTGGACTATACGACGTCCGTGCCGGGACGGGGCGCGCTATTTCGTTTCCGGCGTCCTGCTGCGGCGCTGGCGCAGCCGCTCGAACTCCCGGGTGAGCGCCTGCAGCTGTTCCTCGTCGAGCTCCTCCAGGTTGATCAGCTGCGGCCGCGCGCCGCTCGTGCTCCGCAGCAGCTCGTCGAGCTTCAGCTGTAAGGCCCGCGTGTCGCGGTTCTGGCTGTTCTGCAGCAGGAACGCGACGAGAAACGTCAGCTGCGAGGCCGCCGTGTTCATCGTCAGCTGCCAGGTATCCGAGAAGTGAAAGACTGGTCCGAGCACCAGCCAGATCGCCGTCGCGATCAGCGTCGCGGCGAACACCCATGGTGACCCGGCAATTGATGCGGCCCCGTCCGCCACCCGCCTGAAGCCATTGATCATTCCCGGAGCGTATCCCAAGGGGGTGCCGGGATCAGTCCTCTTCAGCGATGACCTGCGCCTGCGTCTTTCCGTACGGAAAGAACTTTGCCTTGTCCCCTTTGTCCCAAGCGGCGCGGTGCTCCGGGGTGCTGATGTCCCAGTCTGGACGGCAGCGCTGCAGCACCGCGCGCAGGTCGAGGCGCAACTCCTCCACCGTCGGCCGGCCGAAGAACCAGTAGCCGTTGTAGATCTTGTAGACGCGGAGGCCCGGCTCGAGGACCAGCGTGTGCGGAACCATCGGATTGTGCGTGGGGTCGGTGTACTCCGCGATGTCGAGATCCTTTTGCACCTTTCGTCCGGCGTCGGAGAGAAACGTCCAGCGCGCGCCGACCGCGGCGCGGAACTCGTTCGTCTCGAGCAGATTGTCGGTCGAGATCGTCACCATTCGGCAATAGCCGACTTGCACCTCGCGGTCGAGCTGCAGGAGCCCTTCGTGTTGCCGCCTGTCCTTTGGACAAAAGCCTCCTCGAGCGAGCACCAGCACCATGGGATCGGCGTCCTGCAGTTCCGAGAGCGTGCGATGCGTGCCGCGGTGGTCCGACAGCGAGTAGTCGGGAAACACCGCGCCGGGCACGATGTCCGCCCTCACCGGCCGGCACGCTCCACGTTGCGCGCGCCGTCGCTGGCGGCTTCCTCCGGCGTCTTCCCCTGCTCGCGCGCGACGATGTAGGCGCCGTAGAAGTCCGACCAGTGGTGTTTCGGCGCGGTCGGTTCGTACTGGCCGTGGTGCTCTTCGGCCTCGCGCAGCAGCTCGGTCAGCGACGCGACGTCCGGGCTGCTCAGCCCGCGTCCGGGCAGCCGCGTCTTGATCTCCTGCAGCAGAAAGCTGTTGCCATCGGGATCGCTGAACGTGGCGAACGACGCGTAGGAGGCACGCGTGGGATCGAGGCCCGGCACGACTGATCCCCCGATGGCGGTGAAGTGGAAGGGTTCGCTCACGTCGACACCGCGCGCGACGAGCTCCGTGCGCGCCGCCTCGATGTCGGACACCACCAGATAGGTGTTCTTCACCGAGCCTGGCACGGCCGGCGTGACCCCCTTGCCGAACTGGATGGAGCAGGGCGAACCTGGAGGCGTCATCTGCACCCCGCGCCAGGTATCGCCGTTGACGAAATCAGCGTCGAGCCGCCAGCCGAGGCTCTGGTAAAAGCGCTTGGCGCGATCGACGTCGGCCACAGGAAGGACGACGACTTCGAGTTTCAGATCGACGGCCGCGGCGGTCGCGACGCCGGCGGCGTGTTCACTCTGTGTTTGCGTGATCATCGTAGCCTCCGTCAGTAAGTGGGCGTTTCCTCAGGCAAGCGCCGCGGATGGCTGCGCCACGTTCGCGGCGAGTTCGTTCAGGCTCTCCCCGAGCACCCGGTTGAAGGCCGGGAACGGGTGAATGACGTCGGCGAGCGTGCTGAGCGGAGTGCCCAGCTTGATGGCCAGCACCAGCTCACCGACGATCTCCCCCGCTCGCGGCGTCACCAGGGTCGCGCCGATCAGCACGCCGCGCTGGCGGTCCGCGACCAGCTTGAGCGCGCCTCGATGGAAGTCGTGGATGTACCCGCGCGCCGTTTCGGCGGGGTCGGCGCTGGCGACGGCGACGTCGATCCCCTTCGCGCGCGCGGCGGCTTCCGACAAGCCGACCGACGCGACTTCGGGATCGGTGAATGTCACGCGCGGGACCGCGGCGTGATCGGCCCGTGCGTCCTCGCCGCGCAAGCGCCGCGCGATCACCTGGCCGTGGTAGT
>DATMZX010000028.1:0-2728 GCA_035573235.1 Gemmatimonadales bacterium | reverse complement strand
CCTGGAGCACCTCTACGCCCACCCCACGGAAACCGGCCGCGACGAAATCGAGCTGACCGACGGCACGGTCCTCGAGCGGTACACTGCGCCGGTGGTCGGGGCCAACGGCGAGTACTATGGCCGGATCTTGTCCTTCCACGACGTCACCGAGCACAAGCAGCTCACCGCCGCCATGTGCGAGGCGCGCGATCAAGCCGAGCGCGCCGTCCAGACGCGGTCGATGTTCCTGGCGAACATGAGTCACGAGATCCGCACGCCGATGAACGCGGTGCTGGGCATGGTGGAGATCGTCCTGGACAGCGATCTGGACGTGCAGCAGCGCCATTCCCTGGAAGTGGTGCGCTCCTCGGCGGAATCGCTGCTCGGCATTCTGAACGACATCCTCGATTATTCCAAGATCGAAGCCGATCGCGTCGAGCTCGAGTCGGTGGTGTTCGATCTGCCTCGGCTCGTCTACACGACGGCGAGCCTGCTCGCGGTCCGCGCGCGCGAAAAAGAGCTGGAGCTCATTCCGGACGTCGAGGCAGAGGTGGCGCAGTCAGTCCGGGGCGATCCGACGCGCCTGCGTCAGGTGCTGACGAATCTGATCGGCAACGCGGTGAAGTTCACTCAGACGGGCGAAGTCGTGGTGTCCGTCCAGTCGCTGCGCCTCGACGACGGACGCTCCGCCGCGCGCTTTACGGTCCGCGACACCGGCATCGGGATTCCCGCAGACCGCCTCGACAAGGTGTTCGAGGAGTTCACCCAGGCCGACGGCACGACGAGCCGGCGCTTCGGCGGTACCGGCCTCGGGCTCACGATTGCCCAGCGGCTGGTGGGCCTCATGGGCGGGCGGATCGCCGTCACCAGCGAGCTCGGGAAGGGAAGCGAATTCTCGTTCACGCCGCCGCTGGTGGAGGCCCAGCCCGCGGTCGCGTCCGCGCCGCTGCCCGTCTCGCTGGCCGGCAAGCGGATGCTGATCGTGGACGACAACAGCACCAACCGCCGCATTTTCCGGAACATGCTGTCGGGAGAAGGGGCCTTGGTAGACGAAGCCAAGGACGTGGAGAGCGCGCTGCGCCAACTGCGCGCGGCCGCGCCCGACCGGGCATATGCCCTCGCGCTCGTCGACGTGCACATGGCGGGGCGCGACGGCTTCGACTTGGCGGCGGACGTTCGGAACGATCCGGCGATCGCCGCGACCCCGCTCTTGATGCTCACCTCGGCCGGGTTGCGCGGCGACGCCGCGCGGTGCCGGGAGCTGGGCATTGGCGGTTATCTCACCAAGCCGGTGTCGCGCACGGAGCTGGTCGAAGCCGTCGTCGCGATGCTCGGCGGCGCGCAATCGCCGGAGACGGGCAACGTCGTGACGCGACACACGCTCGACGCCGTGCGCCAGCAGCTGCACATCCTGCTCGCCGAGGACGTGGTCGTGAACCAGGAAGTCGCCGCGACGATGCTGCGCAAGCGGGGTCACCAGGTGGACGTGGTCGGCAACGGGCGCGAGGCGGTCGCCGCGGTCGAGCGCGCCCGCTACGATCTGGTGCTCATGGACATCCAGATGCCCGAGATGGACGGCTTCGAGGCGACGGCGGCGATCCGCGCGCTCGGGGCGCGCGGAGAGGTGCCCATCGTGGCGCTGACCGCGCACGCCCTGAGCGGGGAACGCGAGCGCTGTCTCGCCCACGGGATGGACGGCTACCTGTCGAAGCCCTTCAAAGCGCACGAGTTGTTCGCCACGGTCGAAGGATGGAAGAAAGACGGGGCGGCGGCGTCGGGCGATGGTGTGGCGCGAGCGGCTGCGCCCGTCGATCTCGAGGTGTTACGCGCGCAGCTGCGCGCCGCTGGGGCCGAGGATTCTCTTCCCGGCATCCTGAACACATTTGTCCTGAGCGCCGGCGAGCGCGTCACGGCGTTGCGCGAGGCGCTCGCGACCGGCACACCCGCGTCCGTGGCGCGCGCGGCACACGCATTCAAGTCGAGCGCCGCCGTCATTGGGGCCGGCGCCCTTGCGACGCTGCTCGCCCAGATCGAGGAGGACGGGCGCGCCGAACGGCTGGCCGACCGCGCCGCACTCGCCGATCGCGTGCGAAGCGCCGCGGCGGCGGTGGTCGACGCGTTACAGGCAGTCCCCCTGAAGGCGGCGTAGATTGCCAGTCGCCATGGCGCACCGGCACTGGTTGCTGGACCTGATCCCGCGGTTGGGGCTCGAGGTCATCCGCGAGCCCGACGTCGACCCCACGTCCGGGCTGGACGAGGTGTGGGGGGCCGTTTCGGCGGCGTGTCAGGTTCCCGCGGAAGAGCTGGCGCAGCGACTGGCCCAGCATTTCCGGTTGATGGTCGCGCGTCTCGATACCGCCGACGCCCGCGCGCAGGCGCTGCTGCCGGAGTCTCTCGCGCGCCGCTATCAGGTGTTCCCGTTGCGCGAGACGGATCGCCAACTCGTCGTGGCGACCGCCAACCCCACCGATCTCGACGCCGAGCAGGCGGTGGGCTTCGCGTCCGGGCGGACGCCGGTGCTGGAAATCGCGCCGCCGCAGGCGATCAAGCGCGCCATCGATATCCACTATGCGCCCGACCGCGTGGTCGAGCGCTTGCTCGACCGGGTTGGGGCCGAGCTCGCGAGCGAAGTCCGCGTGGTGGACGAGCAGTCGCCCGAAGTCGTGGCGGCGCGCGAGCTCGAGAGTGCCCCGGTCGTCAAGCTCACGGGTGTGATCCTCACGGACGCAGTCCGCGCCCGCGCGAGCGA
>DATMZX010000027.1:0-34642 GCA_035573235.1 Gemmatimonadales bacterium | reverse complement strand
TGCCCAGACGGCGAAGCCCAAGGTCGCCTACCGTGAGACGTTCCGCGGCAAGTCGGAGGGGCAGGGCAAGCACAAGAAGCAGTCCGGCGGGCGCGGCCAGTATGGCGACTGCTGGATCCGTATCGCGCCGCTGCCGCGCGGTTCCGGGGTGCAGTTCGTGGACGAAATCGTCGGCGGTGTGATCCCGCGCCAGTATATCCCGGCCGTCGAGCGCGGCGTCGTGGAAGCCGCGCACAGGGGGCCCGTGGCCGGTTATCCCGTCGTCGATTTCAAGGTGGAGCTGTACGACGGCTCGTATCACGACGTGGACTCGAACGAAATGTCGTTCAAGATGGCCGGCATCCTGGCGTTCAGGAACGTGAGCCCCGGCGCGCGGCCCGTGCTGCTCGAGCCGATCATGGAGGTCGAAGTCTGGACGCCGGACGAGTATCAGGGCGCCGTCATGGGCGATCTCTCGTCTCGGCGCGGCCACATCGTCGGCACCGACAAGGACGGGAAGCTCACCAAGATCAAAGCCATGGTCCCGGAGGCCGAGCTCGATCGCTATGCCACGACGCTGCACTCGGTCACGCACGGACGCGGGACGTACAAGATGAAGTTCCACGTGTACCAGGACGCGCCTTCCGAGGTGACGGCGAAAGTCACCGAAGCGCGTAAGAAAGAGCTCGAGGAGGCCAAGGCATGAGAACCAGGCTGTGGGCGATGGTCCTGCTGCTCGCCGCGTGCAAATCAGGCGAAAAGAAGGAGCCGCAGCAGAACACTGCGGCGAATAGTGCACCCACGAAGACCGCAACGATCTCCGGATTCCAAACGCCGGAATCGGTGCTGTGGGATTCGACGCTCGACGTCTACTTCGTCTCGAACATCAACGGCAATCCCGGCGCCAAGGACGGCAACGGCTTCATCAGCGTGGTCGATCCCGCGGGCACGATTCGCGACAGCGTCTTCATCAAGGGACTGAACGCGCCCAAAGGCCTCGCGGTCGTCGGGGACACCCTGTGGGTGACGGACATCGACGTGATCCGCGGCTACAACAGGCGCAGCGCAGCGCCCGTGGCCACGGTCTCGCTTCCCGGCGCGGTGTTCCTGAACGACATCACGGCGGCGCCGGACGGCTCGCTCTACATCACGGACACGGCGATCAAGTTCGGCGCGAAGGGCCCCGAGCATTCCGGGAAGGATCGAATCTTCCGCGTCGGGCCCGATCGCAAGGTCAGTGTCGCGCTCGAGACCGACAGCCTCGGCCGGCCCAACGGCATCACGTACGATCGCGCGAACGGTCGGTACGTCGTGGTGCCGTTCGGCGCGGGCAAGATCTTTTCCTGGAAACCGGGCAGTGATCCCACCGCCCTGGGCACGGGGCCCGGGCAGTTCGATGGCGTGGAAGTCGTCGGCAACGCGCTCTGGGTTTCGAGCTGGGCCGATTCATCCGTGTACCGGTTCGTCGATGGACAGGGGACGAGCGTGATCAAAGGGGTCGCCGGTCCGGCGGACATCGGATACGATGCGAAGCGGCACCGCGTGCTGATTCCGCTCTTCATGGGAAACGCGGTCGAGATCTGGCAGGTGCAATAGCTCGTCACGCGAGGCTGTTGACGCCCGTCACGTATTGTCGGGCCGCGAAATGGAACCCGCGTTACCTCTGTCGCGCGGCGGGGTTCTTCTAGACACCTACAACCGAGGAGCTCGCCGTGAGCGATTCCTCGCTTATCAGTGTCTATGATCGCCGCTGTGAATTGCTGAATCAGCTGAGCACCGCGCTCCGTGGCCGGACCGTGGCGCTGTGGCGCATCGTTCGCGGCGGCCTGTCGACAACCGAGGCGGTCAGCCGGCGGCCACCGGCCGCGGATGCGGTGGCATTCGATGTCACCGGAGTGCTGCGGGAATGGGGACGACTGGCGCTGCCGCACAGCCTGTGGATTGGGTGCCGCGTGGATGCCGATCGGTGGCACGTGGCAGCCGTGCGCAGCGATCCACCGGCGCCGCCACCGAGGGGCCTCGAGCGTCGCAGCCCCGAACGACTCATGATCGAGCTCGGCGGCCTGGCCCTCGGCGCTCATGAGCGCGTCTGGTCATCGGTCGATCAGGCCACCGTGTATCTGTGCTCGGCGCTGGAACTGCTCGAGCGGTGTTCGGGACGCGTGCGTTTGGCGCAGGGGCTTTCGCCTCAAGGTCGAACGCGTCTGCTCGCCGATCTGGCGAATCTGGCGGACGTGATCGAGGGGGCTCTCGCGACCTAGGCGGCGGGTTCCTGCTGCGTGAGACAGTGCAGCGTGCCAAGTCCCCAAACGAGATCGACCGCATGAATCCCGACCACCGCCCGGTCCGGAAAACACTCGGCAAGAATGCCGAGGGCGATGCGGTCGTGGGGATCGTTGAACGTCGGCACCAGCACCGCGGCGTTGGAGATGTAGAAGTTGGCGTAGCTCGCGGGGAGCCGGACGCCGTCGAAGGACAACGGGGCGGGCATGGGGAGGTCGATGACCTCGATGGCCGTCCCGTTCTCCAGGCGCATCCCCTGCAGCCGCTCGCGGTTCTCGGCTAGCGCCTTGTAGTTCACGTCTTTCGGATCCTCTTCCCGGCACAGCACGACGGTCTTCGCATTCACGAAGCGGCACAGGTCATCGACGTGCCCGTGCGTGTCGTCGCCGGCGATGCCATGCCCCAGCCACAGCGTGTTCGTGATCCCCAGCGTCTCGCGGAAGACGCGCTCGAGCTCGCCGCGGGACATTCCGGGATTGCGGGTCTGGACTTTTGGGTCGAGCAGGCATTCCTCGGTGGTGAGCAGCGTGCCGCGGCCGTTCACGTCGATACTGCCGCCTTCGAGCACGATCTTGCCGTCGATCAACGGCCGCTTGAACTGCTTCGCCGCCCGCACGGGAACGAGATCGTCCTTCTTCCAATCGGCGTATTTGGCCCACGCATTGAAATGAAAGCGCGCGATCGCGAGCCCGTCGGACTGTCGCACGAAGATGGGACCAAAATCCCTGGTCCAGCCGCGGTTCGTCGGAAATCGCAGGAAATGCACCTGACCGAGATGGACGCCGACCCTCTTGAGGAACCTCGTCGCCTGCGCCTTGTGCCCCTCGGAATTGACGAGGAGACGCACGCGCTCGCCCGTGGTCAGGTGCCGGATGATCTCGCCGTAGACCCAGGGAATCGGCTCGAACTTCCCGGGCCAGTCGGTCTTGTTGTGAGGCCAGCCGAGCCAGGTCGCCGCGTGGGGCTCCCACTCGGCGGGCATGCGGGGGTCGCTAATCGGTCAGAAACCGGTGCTGGATGTCGCTGTACGCGTCAGTGCGGCGGTCGCGGAGGAACGGCCAGTTGCGGCGGACTTCCTCGATGCGCTGGAGGTCGACCTCGGCGACGATGTTCTCTTCTTTCTCTCCCGCCTCCGCCACGACGACGCCAAACGGGTCGCACAGAAACGAGTGGCCCCAGAATTCGATCCCGGCGCCTTCGCCGCCGAGCCGCTCGTGCCCGACGCGATTCACCGCCGTGACCCAGCAGCCGTTCGCGATCGCGTGGCTACGCTGGATCGTCTTCCAGGCATCGAGCTGCTGCGCGCCGTGCTTCTGCTTCTCCGCCGGATGCCACCCGATCGCCGTGGGATAGAGCAGAATGTTCGCACCCTGCAGCGCGGTGAGGCGCGCGCCCTCCGGATACCACTGATCCCAGCACACGAGGGTACCGATCGGACCTACCTTCGTGTCGAACGCGCGAAAACCGAGATCGCCGGGGGTGAAGTAGAACTTTTCGTAGTAGGCCGGATCGTCGGGGATGTGCATCTTGCGATAGATGCCTTTGACTTTCCCATCCGTGTCGAGCACCGCCGCCGTGTTGTGATACAGGCCGGCCGCGCGGCGCTCGAACAGCGACGCGATGATGACGACGTCGAGCTCCTTCGCCACCTTCCCCAGCGCCTCAGTCGTGGGACCGGGTATCGCCTCGGCGAGATCGAACAGCGCGTGGTCTTCGCGCTGGCCGATGTACTGCGTCCGGAACAGCTCCGGCAGGCACACGAGATTCGCGCCCTGCTTCGCGACCTCGCGCGTGCGCTCGATGGCTTTGGTGACGTTAGCGTCAGGGTCGGGGCCCATGCTCATTTGCACGAGCCCGACCTTGAATTTCAACGGCAGTGACGCGGTCATGAGACGGGAAGCCTACAACATTTTAGAACGCTTTGCTTGCCGACAGCACGATCCCCGTGCCGGCGACGTCCGCGGTCTCCTGCGATCCCGGAGTCGTCGGCGTGTAGCGGTAAAACCGCGTCTCGGCGTTCGTCCCCACGGCCGCCGCGCCGAGCGTGAACGCACCAAACTGGCGCGACACGCCGAGTTTGAAATCGGAGTACGATAGCTCAGGGTAATTACTCACGGACTGATAGCCGTAATGCAGGCCGAGATTGATCCCGCTCACGACATTGAACGATGCAGCGAGGTCGAGGTACCCCGAGCCTTTCGTGCTTCCGGTTCCAAGACAAGACGCCGCCGCCGGCGTGCCGTCGGAGTTGATGCCGCAATACCCGCCGATCGTGCCGGTCTTCATTCCGAACAAGTCGGTCACCGCCAGCGAGTACTTGGCGCTGACCTGCCGGAAGCGCGTGCTGAGATAGACTTCGGCCGTGTTGTACTGATCGCCCGGATCGATGTTGTACCGTGCGCTGGGGTACCAGTAGTACTGCCCGCCCAGATCAAACCCAAGCTTGCCCAATTCCCAGCGGTACCCGCCGTACAAGTCGAGCTCGAGCGACGCGCCATTCAAGAACTGGTTGCCGCTCACGTTCGAGCCCCAGGTGCCGGCATACGCGCCGATGTTCGAGGTGTAATCGACCCCGGCCTGCACGGCGGGTTGCGTGTACGTCTGGGAGACCCCGCGGAAGCGGTAGTCTCCCACGAACGTGAGGTTTCCGGTCAGGGGCGACGGCGCCTGAGCGATCGGAAGCAGGCTGCTCGCGATCGCCAGCACGAGCCCCGCGCCGGTCATACGGCCGGCTCGGGTGTTGGGGTCGATTCGACCGAGAACGTTTCCACCACCACGCTCCCGCCGAGCGATCCACCCGCACCGGCAAGGCTGCCGAGATCCGTGCCGAGATAGGCCTCTTCGCCGTGCTGGCTCAGATCGAGTCCGGCCGTTTCTTCCGGCAGATCCGCGCGCGCGCCGATCGTCGCCTGGATGATCGCCAGAATTCCAAGAGTGCCGAGTCCGGCGAATGCGATCGTCGCGAGCACGGCGAGCAGCTGCGTACCCATCTGCGCCGCGTTCCCCGCGAGCCATCCGTCGCCGCCGGCCGGGTTCACGAGCTTGGTCGCGAACACACCGGTGAGCAGCGCCCCCGCGATGCCCGCCATGCCGTGGCAGGAGAACACGTCGAGCGCGTCGTCCAACTTCGTCCGGGACCGGAGCTGAATGGCGGTATAGCTGACGCCGGCCGCGAGCACGCCGATCAACAAGCCGGCGAGCGGGGTGACGTATCCAGCGGCCGGCGTGATGCCGACGAGGCCGACGACGAGCCCGGTGGCGGCCCCGACCGCCGTGATCTTGCCGGTCCGGATGAGATCGAGCGCGGCCCAGGTGACGAGCGCGGCTGCCGCCGCGGTGTTCGTGTTCACGAACGCGAGCGCCGCGAGGCCGTTCGCCGCGAGTGCCGATCCCGCGTTGAACCCGAACCAGCCGAACCACAGCAACCCGGCGCCGAGCAGAACGAGGGGGACGTTGTGCGGCGCGATCGGGACGCGGCGATAGTCACGCCGCGGCCCCAGGAACCAGGCGGCCACCAATGCCGATACGCCGGCGCTGATGTGCACGACCGTGCCGCCCGCGAAGTCGAGCGCGCCGCGCTTCAGCAGCCAGCCGCCGGAGCCCCACACCCAGTGCGCGAGCGGATCGTAGATCAGCGTCGCCCACAGCACGAGGAACACGACGTAGCCCCGGAAGCGCATCCGCTCCACGATCGCGCCCGAGATCAGCGCGGGCGTGATGATCGCGAACATGCCCTGGAACATCGCGTGCGCCTGGAGCGGGATCGTCGCCGAGTACGTCGGATTGGGGTCCAATCCCACGTGGTTCAAGCCAAGCCACGACAGTCCGCCGAGCCACGAATTCCCGGGGGCGAATGCGATCGAATATCCGATCAGCATCCATTGGACACCGATCACGC
Organism: Gemmatimonadales bacterium; assembly: GCA_035573235.1. Taxonomy (GTDB): domain Bacteria; phylum Gemmatimonadota; class Gemmatimonadetes; order Gemmatimonadales; family GWC2-71-9; genus 20CM-2-65-7. The sequence continues at coordinate 28,482 of DATMZX010000027.1, read as the reverse complement.
CGAGCGCGACAACGCTCATCATCATCGTATTCAGCGCATTCTTCGGGCGAACGAGACCGCCGTAGAAGAACGCGAGACCGACGGTCATGAGCAGAACCAGTGCGCTCGAGATGAGCACCCACCCGGTATCGCCCGCGGAAATAGTGGCTTGCATCATGCTGCACCCCCCATACCGGCCGCGTTGATCGCCGCGCGTTGGACCGCGTCGGCATTGACGGCGGTCAGAGCGGCGTTGTCTACCTCACCTGTGCGGATGCGAACCACCCGCTCGATCGGCTGAATGAAAATCTTCCCGTCGCCGACTTCCCCCGTGCGGGCGGACGACAGAATCGCCTGCACGCACGGCTCGACGAACGGCTCGGAGCAAACCATTTCGATCTTGACCTTCTCGTGGAACTCCATGACGAGCGCGGTCCCGCGGTACTGCTCGAACCGCTCGTGCTCGCCGCCGTGCCCGCTCACCCGGCTCAGCGTGATGCCGGTGATCCCGGCGCGGAACAGCGCCGCTTTGACGTCGGGGACCCGGTCGGGGCGGACGATGGTCGTGATGAGCTTCATGCGCGGCTCCCAGTCGATTGGAGTTGGCCTGCCGGTTCCGTGAGTGCCACCACCGGTGGCGGGGGCGCGACTTTGCGAAACAGCGCGCGATACGAATCCCAATGCCCGAGGATCAGCCGGGCCCGAGGACTGGCGGTCTTGTGGAAGTGCTGCTGGATCAGTTTCCGCAGCGCGCGCTCGTCCATCGCATTGAGCGCGTTGACGGTGACCATGTCGGTGTTGCAGTGAGACTCGAGCGTGGCGGTCTCATCGAGTACGTACGCGATGCCGTTGGACATGCCGGCGCCGAAATTCCGGCCCACCGCGCCGAGCACCACGACGATCCCGCCCGTCATGTACTCGCAGCAGTGGTCGCCGGCGCCCTCGATCACGGCGACCGCGCCGGAATTCCGGACCGCAAAGCGGTCACCCGCCGCGCCCGCCGCGAACAGCCGCCCCGACGTGGCGCCGTACAGCGCCGTGTTGCCGAGCAGCACGTGCGAGCCGCCGAGGTACGCCGCCGACCGGAAGGGGCGAATCACGATCTCGCCGCCGCTCAGTCCCTTGCCGACGTGATCGTTCGCTTCGCCCTCGAGCTGCAGGTGCATCCGGGGCAGTGTGAACGCGCCGAAGCTCTGGCCGGCACTCCCGCGGAAGCGCAGCCGCAGCGGCTCGCCGGGTCCCGATGCGCCATGCGTCTGCGCCAGCTGGCCCGCGATGCGCGCGCCGACCGTGAGATGATGGTTCCCGATCGTAAACACGTGCGGGCCCGCCTTCTGCTGCTCGAGAATCTCGGCGTCGAGCGAGACGATACCGGGGCGGGTGTTCCGCTCCACCGTGCGGCGCCTGGGCCGCGACGGCTCGGCGGGCTCCGCGAGCAACGCCGACAAGTCGAGGGTCTGCGCGCGGGGATGCTCGGGCCGCTCGATCTGCTCCAGCAGCTCGACGTGCCCGATGATCTCGTCCATGTTCCGGGCGCCGAGCGATGCCAGAATCGGGCGCACCTGTTCCGCGACGAACGTGAAGTACGCGATGACCTGCTCCGGCGTACCCTTGAACTTGGCGCGGAGATCGGGACGCTGCGTCGCGATCCCCGTGGGGCAGCTGTTGAGGTGGCACTGGCGCGCCATCGCGCAGCCCAGCGCCACGACGGTCGCCGTGCCGAATCCGAACGCTTCGGCGCCGAGCAGCGCCGCGATCACGACGTCGCGGCCGGTGCGCAGCCCGCCGTCGGTCCGCACTTCGATGCGCTCGCGCAGGCCATTGCGCAGCAGGATGGCCTGCGTCTCGGCGAGCCCGAGCTCCCAGGGCGAGCCGGCGTGCTTGATCGACGAGAGCGGGGATGCCCCGGTCCCGCCGTTGTGGCCCGAAATCAGCACGTAGTCGGCGTATGCCTTCGCGACGCCGGCGGCGACCGTGCCGACCCCCGCCTCGGCGACGAGCTTCACGCCCACGCGCGCCGTCGGATTCACGGTCTTGAGATCGTGGATCAGCTGCGCGAGATCCTCGATCGAGTAGATGTCGTGATGCGGCGGCGGCGAAATCAGCGGGATCCCGACCACCGCGTGACGGAGCCGCGCGATCAGGTCGGTCACCTTGTGCCCGGGCAGCTGGCCGCCTTCGCCGGGCTTGGACCCCTGGGCGATCTTGATCTCGAGCTCGTCGGCGCGCACGAGGTAGGACGTCGTCACGCCGAAGCGGCCGGAAGCGACCTGCTTGATGCGATTGTCGGCGCGGTCGCCACCAGCGCGCGCCACGTACGTCGCCGGATCCTCGCCGCCTTCACCAGAGTTCGAGCGAGCGTGCATGCGGTTCATCGCGATCGCCAGCGTCTCGTGCGCTTCGGGCGACAATGCGCCGAGCGACATCGCGCTCGAAATGAAGCGCCGGCGAATCTCGTCGGCCGGCTCGACTTCCTCGAGCGGCACGGGTGTCTGCTCGCGGAACGCCAGCAGATCGCGGGGACCGGCCGGCACGCGGGCTTTTACGCCGTCCGCAAAGCCGGCGTATTCGCCGTGCTGCAGCGCGCGCACCAGTGGCGGCGACCAGCCATGGTCCTCGCCGTCGCGCCGATAGCGGACGCGGCCGTGGTCCGGGAGGCCATCGGCTCCCGGCAGGCGAGCAAGGACGTCTTCGGCGATCTCCTTGAATCCAATGCCGCCGATGATCGACGCGGTGCCGGTGAAGCAGCGGTCCATCACCTCATCGCCGAGGCCGATCGCTTCGAAAATCTGCGCGCCCGCGTACGACTGCAGCGTCGAGATCCCCATCTTCGACAGGATCTTGAGCAATCCCTTCTCGGCGGCCCCGCGGAAATTCGAGCCGGCAGGCTCGTCGCGCAGGTATTGCAGCGCGAGCCACGGATGGACCGCTTCCGCGCCATAGCCGAACAGGGCGGCGAAGTGGTGGACATCCCACGCGTCGCCGGCCTCGGCGATCAGGCTGACGCGCACGCGCTGGCGCGCGCGCACCAGCGCTTGATGGACAGCGCCGACCGCGAGCAGCATGGGGATCGGCGCCCGAGACTTGTCGGCGTCGCGATCGCTGATCACGAGCAGGGTCGTGCCGCGCCGCACCGCCTTCACGGCGTCGCGACTCAGGGCATCGATGGCGCGCGCGAGCTCTCCCGGCCCCGCCGCGGCCTCCCAGACCGCGCTCAGCGTCCCGAGCTCCGACCCGCCGGCGCGACGCAATGCGGCCATCTCGTCCACGAGCAGCACGGGATGCTCGATGCGCAGCAGCGTCCGCCCTCCGGGGCGCTGCGCGAGCAACGAGCCGCGCCGGCCGAGGTACATCACGAGCGACATGACGAGCTCTTCGCGCAGCGGGTCGATCGCGGGATTCGTGACCTGCGCGAACCGCTGCCGCAAATACGCGTAGATGTTTTGGGGGACGCGTGAGAGCGGCGCGATCGGGGTGTCGTCGCCCATGCTCCAGATCGCGTCTTTGCTCTCCGCCGCCATCGGCGCGATCACGAGCTTCAGGTCCTCGTGACTGTATCCGAACGCATGCTGGCGCGCGGTGAGCTCGTCCGGCGGCAGGGCGGGGCCGAGCGCCGAGACTTCCGTGGGAAGCTGCCGTACCACGCGCGTCGCCCAGCGGCGATAGGGAAGACGCTGTGCGACCTCGAGCTTCGCATCGGTGCTGCGCAACACGAGGTGGCGCTGCGTATCGACCACGAGCAGCTCGCCGGGACCGAGCCGGCCGGACTCGACGACGTCGGCTGGATCGAGATCGACGACGCCGACTTCGGACGCGGCGAGCACGACATTGTCGCGCGTCACCTTGTAGCGGCAGGGACGGAGTCCGTTGCGATCGAGCGCCGAGCCCGCGATGATGCCGTCGGAGAAGGCGAGCGCCGCCGGGCCGTCCCACGGCTCCATCAGGCCGGCATGGTATTCGTAGAAGCTCCGCAGCGCGGGATTCATGTCGGGAATCCGCTCCCACGCTTCCGGCAGCAGCATCATCAGGGCGTGGACGGGGTCGCGGCCCGAGCGCACGAGCAGCTCGAACGCGTTATCGAGACTCGTCGAATCGCTGCCGCCATCCCAGATCACGGGTTTGAGCAGCTCGACGTCCCGCTCCCACACGGGCGCCGCCAGCGCCGGCTCGCGCGCGAGCATCGCGTTCCGGTTCCCCCACAGGGTGTTGATCTCGCCGTTGTGCGCGAGCAAGCGGAACGGCTGCGCGAGCGGCCAGCTCGGCAGCGTGTTCGTGGAGTAGCGCTGATGGAAAACGGCAAGGGCTGTTTCGTAGAGCGGTGATTTGAGATCGGGGTAGAACCCGGCCAGCTCGGTCCCCACCAGGAGTGCCTTGTAGACCACGCTGCGGCAGGACAGCGAGCACACGAACAGCTCGATGCCCGCGGCGATAGCGCGACGCTCGATGACGCGCCGCGCGAGGTAGAGCCGCCGCTCCCAGCGCTGCCCGTCGGGAGCACCGGACGGCGGGCCGACAAAGAGCTGGCGAATGACGGGCTGGCTCGTGGCGGCGAGCGGGCCGAGGACCGTCGGATTCACCGGCACGACGCGCCAGCCCAGCACCGACATCCCCAGGCTCACGAGCGCGCCCTCGATCAGATCGATCGCTTCGTCGGTGCGCTGCTGGGGCAGGAAGAACATGCCGAGCGCGACACGCTCGACCGGACCCACACCGAGCAAGCGGTGGGGGATTTGCGTCAGGACACCGGCACCGTCACCGGACTTGTCGTTGGACGCGGCGCCGCGGTGCGCGAGCCGCGACACGGCCGTGAGGCCCATCTGCAGCACGTCGTGACGGCGAGCGCCGTCGGCGCGCGCGACGAAGCCGACGCCGCAGGCATCGCGCTCGCGCCACGGATCGAGTCGCTGCAAACGATAAGCCCGCTCTCTTGCGGGAGCGGGCTGGGGTTCTGCTGGTTTCGTTGGCACTAGTGCGCCCCGCCGCTCCCTATTGAAGGTGTGTGCGAATTATTAATCGGCAGCAGACAGAGCGTATGATTATGCATCGTTAGACATAAATATGCGGTCGAGTTCGAAACCCTGCAAGGGGGGGGTGCGAGCGGCGTCAGCCGACGAGGATCGGTTCGGGTGGCTGGGTATAGCGGTACGTCTGGCCGGCGTAATTGCGCAGGACGATTTCCTTATCCGTGAGTTTGACGACGTACTCGGGCAGGAGGGGGATCTTGCCGCCGCCCCCAGGGGCGTCGATCACGAAATGGGGGACCGCGAGCCCTGAGGTCCAACCACGAAGCGCCTGGATGATCTCGAGCCCCTTCTCGACGGTGGTCCGGAAGTGCTCCGCGCCCGCGACCTGATCACACATATAGATGTAGTAGGGCCGTACCCGGGCGACGAGCAGCCGCTGCATCAGCGCCTTCATTATCTCCGGATCGTCGTTGACCCCTTTGAGCAGGACCGTTTGACATCCCAGCGGGATCCCCGCGTCGGCGAGCATACCCAGCGCCTTCACGGCCGCCGGCGTGAGCTCGTCCGGGTGATTGAAGTGCGTATTGATATAGAAGGGGTGGTACTTCTTCAGGATCGCGCACAGCTCCGGCGTGATCCGCTCGGGCAAATGGCAGGGGACACGGCTGCCGATCCGCAGGACCTCGAGGTGCGGAATCGCCCGTAACCGCTTGCAGATCTCATCGATACGGCGATCGGACAGGAGCAGGGGATCGCCGCCCGACATGATGACGTCCCGGATCTCCTTGTGCTCCTCGAGATAGCGGAAGGCCGATTCCAGCTGCGCCATCGGAATCTTCTCGGGATCTCCCACCTTGCGGCGCCGGGTGCAGAACCGGCAGTAGGAGGCGCAGACCGGCGAGACGAGAAACAGGGCCCGGTCGGGATAGCGATGCGTGATGTTCGGGACCGGAGAGTTGGCATCCTCGGCCAGGGAATCGACGAGGCCGTCGTGCACTTCCAGCTCCTGCACGGTAGGCACGTACTGGCGCCAGATCGGATCGCCCGGCGACTGAATCAGGTCCACCATGGCGGGGGAGATGCGGAATTCGAAGTTCTCGGCGGCCTGGCGCAGCCGGGCGATTTCCGCGACGTGCTCGGGGCCGAAGCGCTCGGCCAAGGCCTCGAGGGAGGCGATACTCCGCTTACGGAGCAGCTCTTGCCACGTCTCCATTGAGGTCCTTGGTATAGATCACCAGGTCGTCGCCCGGCGCGTAGTACGCCGGAATCGTCGCGGCCCTGGTGTACCCTCGCGCCTCGTAGAACGCTCGCGTCGGGACATAATCGCTGCGTGACGAGGTTTCCACGACCACCAGCCGTCTGCCGTCAGCCGTCAGCCGTCGCTCGACCTCACCCAGCAGCTGCGTGCCGACGCCGGAGCCCTGTTTGGCGCGATCCACGACGATCCAGTAGAGGTCGCTCGTGGTGACCGTCCCCGGCGTCGATCCCCAGCAGGCATACCCGATCAGCTCATCGCCGTCGAACGCGCCGAGGAATCGATAGTCCTCGTCGCCCGCCAGGCTTTCGTCCAGCAGCTCGACGGCGGTCGCGACCTCTTCCTCACGGAAGAGGCCGGTCCCCCGCGTCAGCTGCTCAAGCCGTGCGCGGTGCGCGCGCCCGACGGGGCGCAGCAAGGAGCTCACGCGCGGCCTTCGTGCCCTGGGCCTCCCGCAGCGCGACCTCCGCGATGCGTCGAATCAGCTCGGCGTAGTCCCAGCCGGCGGCTCTCGCCATCCGCGACAGGCCGGCGTCATCGGTGAGATCGGGATTGGGATTCACCTCGAGGATCCACGGCTTGCCCGCATCGTCCACGCGCAGGTCGACGCGCCCGTACCCCTTGCCCTGCATCGTGCGCCAGGCCGATTCCGCGAGCCGGCACAGGCGCTCGGCGAAGCGCTGCGTGATCTGCGCCGGGCACACCGGGCGGCTGCCGAGATCTTCGGCTGATCCGACGTGCCACTTGGCCGCGTAGGTGAGGATCGGCCAGGTCCCGGCGGGCATGGTGCTGAAATCGATTTCGGCGACGGGCAGGGTGCGGTCACCGACGATCCCGACGTTGAACTCGCGGCCCGCGATGTACTGTTGCACGAGCACTTCATCGAATTGCTCGGTCATGGCCGCGATGCGTGCCTTGAGGCTCTTGCGGTCGGTGACGACGGATTGGCGGTCGAGCCCCGTGCTCGCATCCTCGGCCGCGGGCTTCACGATCGCCGGCAGCGGGAAGTCGTCTTCGATTTTTCCCTGGGCGATCGTCCACCGTGGCACCGGCAGTCCGGCCCGCTCCAGCAGCGTATTGGCGACACCTTTCCGCCGGCACGCCGCGACGGTCCACGGGCCGCAGCCCGTGTACGGGATTCCCGCGAGCTCGAGCGTGCCGACGACGTGGTCTTCCCACTGCGCCACGCCGCGCACGCCTTCACACAGGTTGAAGACGAGATCGGCCCGGCGGCATGCATTGAACCACCGCATGTCGTGACGGACGGGAACGCGCCGGACTTGATGATTGAACGAGTGGAAGATCGCGGCGATGTCGTCGACGGCGAGCATCACGCCCGCCACGTCCTCGGCCGTCCAGTCATCGGCGCCGGGATCGTAGAGGATGACGACCTTCACGCGGAAATCGCGGTCTGGGCTTCGAGCGGCGCGGTATGCTGCGGAGCCGCCTCACGACCCGTAATGCGACGCCACGCGATGCGCACGACTTCCTGGATCAGCTCGTCGTACGTGAAGCCGGCGACGCGCGCCGCCTTCGGGAAGCACGAGTTCATGAGCGGATCCGGAATGATTCCGGGCAGTGGATTGAGCTCCACCACGTTGGGTACACCGAAGCGGTCCACCCGGATGTCGATCCGGCACCAGTCACGGCAGCCGAGCGCGCGGTAGGCGTCGAGCGCGACGCGCTCCGTTTCGCGGATCAGCGACTCCGGAACCCCGCTCGGCGGGCATTGGAAAATCTCGAGCGGGTGATCGCGCGTATCCCAGATCCACTTCGCTTCGTAGCCGTAAACGGGAGGCGCGCCGGCCGGCAGCGTCGCGAAATCGAATCCGACGACCGGCAGACAGCGCACGTCGCCGTTGTTGCCGAGGATCGCCACGGTGAATTCGGGACCCGGCAGATAGGTCTCGACCAGGACGGGCTGGTCGTAACGCTCTAAGAGGAAAGGGACGCGCTCCGCCAGCTGGGCGGCCGAGTGGCATAAGTTATTGACAAATACCCCTTTACCAGAGCCTTCGGCCACGGGCTTCACGAACAGCGGATACGTGAGCGGCAGTCGCTCGAGATCGCTGACGCGCTCGATCACGCGGAACGGCGCGGTCGGCACGCCGCGATACGCGAGGATCTCCTTGGTGCGTCCTTTGTGCAGCGTCAGCGCGAGCGTGAGGGGATCGGAGCCCGTGTACGGGATGTTGAGGTACTCGCACAGCGCCGGGACATGCGACTCGCGACAGGGGCCGTGGAGACCCTCGGCCATGTTGAAGACGATGTCGGGACGGGCGAGCGAAAGTTTTTGCGGAAAGAATTCGTCGGCTTCGAGACGGATGACGTTGCCGAAGAGACTGAGAGCCTGATCGACCGCGTCGATGGTCGACGGGTCATCCCATTCTGCGTACGCGTCCGACGCTGAGGGCGCGTCAGGTTTCTCGTTGTATGCGAGACCAATTCGCATTCTCAAACCAGAATACGAAATGATTTCAGGATGCGCAAGAGAAAAACTCAGACTTTGTGATACGTGACGCGCGCCGATTCCTGTTTGTCGCCCGCGCTGTAGATCTCGAAGTCGGAGAACAACGCGCCCGCTTCTTTCTGGAGAACCCGCAGGATTGCGATCGCCATGCGCCGGATCTCCAGCTCGGCGCCCTCACCACAGCGCAGCTCCAGCATCGTGCGCCACGCGCGCGCGTTCCCCGACACCACGATTTTCACTTCGGTCGCGTTCGGGAGCACGCTCCGCGCCGCTTCGCGCGCCATTTTGCGACGATGGACTTTGTCGGCCACCCACTCGTAGCGCTGCATCAGCCCATCCACGGCGCGCACGTACGCGGCCTGCGCCTCGGTGACCTGCTGCTGCCATTCCGCTTCGAGCTTGGCATCACCGGCGATCGCCGGCGGCATCACGAACGCCGCGTGCGACTCGTCGACGTAGCGCTGTGAGATCTGCGAATACCCGAATCCCGCCCGATGGCGGACCAGCTCGTGCGAGCAGGAGCGCGAGATCCCCTCGATCAACAAAACGTACACGGCGTGCTCCAGGACCGATCCGTGTCCCTGTTTCTTGATGTTCTCGAGGTACTCCGCGGTGCTGCGATTGATCGGGTTGTGCTGGCTCATGTAGCACAACCGGCCCGCGTACTCCGCCAAACGCTCGCCGTCGCTCGCCTCGCCCTTCCATTTCACCGCGAGGTGCTCGGGTTCGACGAATTGGGGCCGGGCCAGCAGCGAGATGCGGGGAGAGCGGAAGATCTCCACGCCTTCTGAATCGAGGACGGGTGTTAGGTCAGCTCGAGTTTCGGTGTGGCCCATGCGGCGTTGCGCTCCACGTCACGGAGTCGAGAGGCGATGTCGTCCGGAATCGCGGCGGCCCCGTCGCCCACTTTCAGCGCGGCGAGCGGTGCCCAGCCGGTCGCGGGAATGATAACACCGGGATTCAGGATGGTCAGTGGGTCGTACGCGCGTTTTACCGCGCGGAACAGCTCCATCACTTCGGCGCCGTAGAATCGCTCGAGGACGCCCGCGCGCAGGCGTCCGATGCCGTGCTCGCCCGAGGGAACGCCGCCGAGTCGCAGCAGCAGATCGGTGACGTCGTCGAACAGTCGCGCCAGCGCCTCGCGCCACCCCGGCCGCGTCGTGTCGGGCAGCGCATTCACGTGGACATGCCCGTCGCCCGCGTGCCCGAAGATCGCGACGGGAATCCCCGCCTGATCGGCTGCGGCCCGCAGCCCGGCGACGTACTCGCCCAGCGCGTCCAACGGAACACAGCCGTCTTCGATCACCTGCAGGGACCGCTGCGAAGGAGGAAGGCGCGCGAGCGCGGGAGACGCGAGCCGCCGCACCGTCCAGAGCTGCTCCAACCCACGCCGATCGACCGCCGTCTCCACGTGTGTGAGGGTCTGCTTCAGACCGCGCACCGCGTCACCGACCACGCCGCGCGCGGCGGCCGCGCTTTCACGCTCGAACTCAACGAGCAGCAGGCACGCGACGCGCGGAGCCTCGGGGACGAACTGCAACAGGGTGCTGTCGAGCAGCTCGAGGGCGGTCGGCTTCAACGACACGAGGTACGGGACCGCTTCGGTCATCGCGGCGAGATCGTCGAAGCCAAGCGCGGCCCCGGCGATGTCCGGGGGTATCTCGTCGAGCCGCCACTGGACCGCCGTGATGAATCCGAGCGTCCCTTCGGCGCCGATGAACAGATCCACCTCATCGCCCGACTCGGCGAACTTGTCGAGCGCGTAGCCGCTCGAGTTCTTGCGGGTTTTGGGGAATCGCTCGGCTATCAGTTGTCGGTTTTCTGTCGTCAGCGAGAACCGCTCGCCGCTGCCTGCTCCTCGCATGACGCTCCGGACGCTGCCGCCCGCCTCGACCACCTGCAGTCCCTCGACCCACGCGCGTACGCTGCCGTACCGCACCGTTCGTGGGCCCGCGGCATTCGTGCTGACCATGCCGCCCGACGTTGCAAAGAGGCCCGACGAAGGATCGGGAGGGAGCCGCAGGCCGAAAGGCCGGGCAGCCTCAGTGATTTGGGCCCAGGTGACGGAAGCGCCGGCGCGCGCCGTGCGGCGCCGCGGATCGATGGAGAGCTCGGAGAACCCGGTGCTGAGATCGACGATGATGCCGGGACCGACATTGCCGCCCGCCATCCCGCTCCCTGCGCCTCTCGGTATGAGCACGGCATGCGCGGCGGCTGCCTGACGCACGAGCGCGACGAGATCTTCGATTCCCGTGGGAATCGCAACCGCCTCCGGCACGATCCGGTAGATGCCGGCGCCTTCGGCGTACGCCGCGCGGACGCGCGCGTCAGAATTCCACACGCCCCAAACTTGACACCAGCGAACCCCTACGTGAAGCTTCGCTTCCTGTGAGCGCCCCTCAGGTTCCTGCTCCTCCAGCCGCTCCGCCGCAGCCTCAGCCCCGCGCGCAGCTGATCCATATCGAAGTGGATCGGCGGCTGGGTCACGAGTGGGACGAGTGGAACGGCCGGCCGCTCCCCCGGGGCGGCGACTTCTCAGCCGCGCCCGGGCTGTTCTTCCGTTTCGCGGCGCTCACGATCGCGGCCGCCACGGCTGTCGTCGCTCTTCTTCTTTATCTGATCGGACCACGGCTCGGCACGCTGTGGTCACCGCTGCCCAAGGCGTTGTGGATCACGCTCCTGGCGCTGGCCGGCCTCAAGACGTTGTACCTCGGTCTGCTCGCCGGATCGTATTACGGCGGCCGCAATCTCCTGCCGGAACGGTTGATGGAGCGCGGGCCGTATCTGCAGCTCATGAACTACACGTCGTTGCTCGCGCGGGCGTTCGGCAGGCGCGACTGGGTCGAGCACGCCGCGATCGACGTCTACAACACCCTGGCGGAGCGGCGCGGGCGCCGGGTGGGGAAGGGCGAGCTGTTGGTCCTGATCCCCCGCTGTCTCTCCAAGCAGGCGCTGGACGGCGTGCTGGAGATCGCGGGGCGCTACGAAGTGCCGGTGTTCGTCGCGACGCGCGGACAGCTGGCGCGCCGCGTGATTCGCGAGCGGAGGCCACGCGCCGTCGTCGCTGTCGCGTGCGAGCGCGACATGATGACCGGCCTTCGGGATGTCGCGGGGAAGCTCCCCGTGCTCGGCCTGACGATGCAGCTGCCCAACGGCCCATGCCGCGACGCGTCGATCGACCTCACGCAGATGGAGAAGTGGGTGCAGGGGCTAGTGTCGGGCGGGGGACCGCAGAGCAAGTCCCAGCGCAACCCAACCGCCTAGCACGACCCATTCCGGCCAGCGGAAGCTGCCCGGAACCGCGGGAATCACTTTCATCAGAACAATCGCGACGCTGACCAGCGCGCCCGCGCCGGCGAGCACAATGCCACGGGTGGCCTGCGTGCGGCGGGCGAGCGCGATGAACGCGGCACACGCCGCGAACCATCCCAGCCCCGACACCGCCGACCCGACCTCAGTGATCGGGACCAGCAGGGCGTCGCCGAGGAAGGACGCGGCCGCCGTCAGCCCCGTGACGAGCAGGATCGCCACGGACGGAGATCCAAACCGTTCGTCGACCTTCCCGAGCGATGCGTGCACCAGGCCGCGCCGGCCGAGCGCATAGAGCAGCCGCGTCGCGGCGACGAGATTGCCGTTGAAAATCTTGAACAACGACAGCAGCGCGCCCGCGAGAATCAGCCGGGCGATCCACTGCGCGCCGAACGCGCGCGCGAACGCCGCCTCCGTCCCGAGATGCTGCTCGACCAGCGTCGTCCAGGGATAGACCCAGCTCGCCACCGCAACGACGAGGACGTAGAACAAGCCGCCGACGACCGTGGCGAGCACGATCATGCGGCTCAGCGTTCCGGGCGCGAGGTCGGGCCGCGCTTCTTCGGACGCTTTCGGAATCGATTCGAAGCCGGTCATGAAGTAGGGGACGATCTGCGCGACGAGCAGCACCGAGACAAACGGACCGGAAGCAGCGAACAGCGGCTGCACGTTCGCCGGCGTGCCGCGCGCGAATCCGAGCGCCGCGAACAACGCAAAGCAGGCCAGGAGTCCCAGCGTCGTGAAGTCCTGAAAGCGACCGCTGGTCCGGATGCCGCGAAAATTGATGAATGCGATCCAGGCGGTCAGCGCGAGGCCGGCCACGAGCCGCGGGACGGTGATGACCTTGCCCGCCACCGTGTAGAGCGGCAGCTCGTTCATCGCGGGAAAGATCCGCGCCAGGAGATTGCCGATCGCGACGGCTTCCCACGGGCACACGATCGCGTAGGCGAGCACCATCAGCCATCCCGCCGCGAAGCTCACCGAACGGGGGAATACTCGCTCCGTGTAGGCGATCTCGGCGCCGGCATCGGGGATCGCGCGCACGAGTCGCCCGTACGTGATGGCGATCGGGACGAGCAGCAGCGCGACGCCGAAGAAGCCCAGCATCGCGCCCGCGGGACCGCCGCGCGCCAGCCAGTCGTCCATGATGACGAGCCAGCCGACCCCGACCATGCTGCCAAAGCCGAATGTGAAGTACTCGAGCGCGCCGAGGGTGCGGCGGAGACTAGTAGGTCGTGACTCCAAGCTTGTCTTTCAACGCTTCGAGCAGCCGCGCGGCGCGCTGCACGCCGGCCGATCCCGGCTCGGCGGCGCGCTCGAGATCGCGGGACGTGCGGGAGGGATCTTCAAGGGGGCGATACACCGCTTCGATCGTCACGCGCGACTTGCCCGGCACGTCCGGATCGGCCCACAGGCGCAAACGGTGCGTGCCCGCGAACTCGTTCGTCTCGAGCCACGCGTCGCGCTCGCTGCTGCGACGCACGTGAATCGAGTCGGCCGTCAGTAACGCCTGCGCTTCGCGCGTGACGATGGCCGGCGTCGCGTTGATCACGGCGTGCAGGGACTCGGGCAGCGGCGTGAACGACGGGCGCGTGGAAGCAGGATTGCACGCCGCGAGAACCAAGGCGCACGACGCACGACGTACGACGCACGACGCACGCATCTAATGTTGATGCGGCGGCGTACCGGGCGGATGCGTGTGCGTGGGCGCCGCTTTTGCCGAGTCCGCGGGCTTCACGCTGTCGGTCGCCATGCCGTGCTCATGCTCCTCGCCGGGCTCGTGCTGGTGGCCCTCTTCGCGATTCTCGATTTCCGCCTGCAGCGTGGTCGTGTGGATGCCGGCCGCGTGCTCGAACACGAGCTTCCCGCCGAGCACGCCGGTCCACACCAGTGCGACGATGCCGATGACGCTGAGGAACCGCGTGATCGCGAGCTCCTGCGACGGCATTTGGAACCGGCGCGCCATTTTCCAGATGAGCACGATTGTGAACAGGCTCATCGTGATCAGCGCCATGTTCTCGTGCTTCTCCATGATTTCATGGATCGCTTCGCCGTGATCGATCGCGTCCTCGGCGAGCTCGCCCGCGATCACGGCGGCCCAGCCGCCGATGACGCCGGTCCACAGCGTCCAGATACCCGCCCACGACAGCGATTCGCGCTTGCTGGCGGCGGCCGCGAGATCGAACAGCACCGCCACGATCAGCAGCGCGACGGGGAGGTCGTTGAGCACAGCGTGCCAGCGAGGGGCGTCGTAGCCGAGCATTAGAGTCCCAGGTTGGTGACGACTGGTGGGTTGGCCGAGTAATCGTAGAAGCCTTTGCCGCTCTTCTTTCCATACATGCCGGCGAGCACCATGCGCTTGAGCAGCGGCGGCGGCGCATACCGCGCCTCGCGGTACTCCTTGAACATGATCTCGGCGATATGGTGCGTCGTGTCGAGTCCCACGAAATCGAGCAGCTCGAGCGGGCCCATCGGATAGCCGCAGCCGAGCTTCATCGCCTTGTCGATGTCCGGCACGCTGCCCACGCCGCGCTCCACGGCGCGAATCGCGTCCAGCAGATACGGCACCAGCAGCAGGTTCACGATGAAGCCCGAGTTGTCCTTCGCGGCGACGGGCTCCTTGCGGAGCGACGCCGCGAACGAGAACGCGCGCTTGAACGTCTCTTCCGACGTCGTCACGGTCCGCACGACCTCGACCAGCGGCATCAGGGGCACGGGATTGAAGAAGTGCAGGCCCACGAACCGGTCGGGGCGCTTCGTGGCGGCCGCCATTTCCGCGATCGTCAGGCTCGACGTGTTGGACGCGAAGATCGTCCCGGGGCTGCACAGGCCATCGAGCTCTTTGAACAGCGCGTTCTTCAGCCCCAGGTCTTCCGTGATCGCTTCGATCACGATGTCCGCTTGCTTCAAGTCGGCGACGGTGGTCGTGAACTTGAGCCGCTGGACCGTGGCGTCGCGATCGGCGGCCGGGAGCTTGCCTTTTTCGACGAACTTCGCCAGCGACTTCTCGATCCCGGCGCGGCCGCGATCCAGCAGCTCCTGCGACACGTCGCGAACGATCGTTTCATAGCCGGCGCCGGCAGCGACCTGGGCAATGCCACTCCCCATCAGGCCACACCCCAGCACCCCGACGCGCTTGATCTCAGCCATGACGGTCTTCAGCTCCTGGGCTTCGGCTTGGGATTCTCGAAAACCTTGCGGACTTCTTCAGCGATGCGAACGAACGGCAACGAGGCCGGGGCCGATGCCCCCCGGATGTCGCCGCGCTCCAGCCGGTCCAGTACCTGCTCGAGCCCGACTTGCACGCGCTCGTTGGCACGGCGGTGCGTGCGCGCCACTGTTGCGCCGACGAGCGAAAGGCTCGCGCCGGGGATCATCGTGAGGAGCTGGGCGATCGCGAGCGGCGGGGCCACGAGCATCGCCGCGCCGGTCATGGCCCAGCCGAGCGTGGCCAGAACGACCCCGCCGGAAATGCGATTGCGGCGCTGCTGGCTCACGTCGGCTTCGAGCCGCACGAGACAGAACCCCGGCTCGAGCGGCACGACCTGAGACGAGATCTGCGCGGCGCTCGCGAGTGAATAGCGCCGCCTGCCGGAGAGCGCGCGCTGGATCGAGGCGAACGCGCCCGGCTTTGCTTCCCACGTCGTGCGGTCGGCGTACTGGCGCTTGGGTTGGAGCAGCTCTTCATCCATCATCCAGCGGTTCAGCGCGCGCTCCACCGAGGCGCGATCGCCCGCCACCACGCGTGTCGCGGCGATGGCGCGCGGTCCGGTGAGCCAGCCCCAGGTGCCGATGGATCCCTCGTCGGCGGCTCGCGTCTGCTCCTCGAGCATCGCCTGGCGGAGATAGCCCTCCGGAATCCCGACGTCCTTGCCGAGCGCGAGCACTTCCTTGCTCGTGAGCCCGTCGCCGATTTCCGCGGCGCCGGCCTGGAGCTCCGCCGCGCGCCGGACGATGCGCTCGAGCGCCTTCTTGTCGATCAAATCACTCATAGGGCTTCAACGATGACCGCCGCTCCTTGACCGCCGCCGATGCATGCCGAGCCGAGTCCGAACCGTTTCTTCTCCCGGCGCAGCGCGTGCAGCAGATGAATCGTGATCCGCGTGCCGCTCGCCGCGAGCGGATGTCCGATCGCGATCGCGCCGCCGCAGGCATTCGTCCGATTGCGATCGAGACCGAGCTCGCGCTCGACGGCCAGATACTGCGGCGCGAATGCCTCGTTCACTTCGACGAGATCCATTGCCTCGAGTTTCATGCCCGCCTTCGCGAGCGCTTTGCGCGCCGCCGGTGCGGGTCCGATCCCCATGTGCTTCGGCTCGACGCCCGCGACGGCCCATGCCACGAGCCGGCCCAGCGGCTTCAGCCCATGGGCCTTGGCGTAGTCTTCGCTCGCGAGCACCGTCGCCGCGCCGCCGTCCGAGATCCCCGACGCATTTCCGGCGGTGACGAGTCCGTCTTTCTTGAAGTACGGCTTCAGGTTGCTCAGGATTTCGAGCGTCGTCTCCGGACGCATGTGCTCGTCCGCGCGGAACTCGACCTCCTTGCCTTTCACCTTGAGCGTCACCGGCACGACCTCGTCCTGGAACGCGCACGCGTCCCACGCCTGTTTGGCGCGTTTCTGCGACGCGACGGCGACTTCATCCACTTCTTTGCGCGTGAGCTGGTACTTCTCGGCGAGGCTTTCGGCGGTTTCGGCCATCGAGAGACCGCACTGCGGATCCTTGAGGGATTCCCACAGCAGGTCCTCGAGCGGAGCGGGTCCGAGGCGCAGGCCCCAGCGCGCGCCGCGCACGACGTGCGGCGCCTGACTCATCGATTCCGCGCCCCCCGCGAGGACGGCTTCAGCCTCGCCGAGCAGGATCAGCTGCGCGCCTTGTGTGATCGCCTCGAATCCTGAACCGCACAAACGGTTGACCGTCACGGCCGGTGTTTCGATCGGCAGGCCCGATTTGAGCCCGACGTGCCGGGCCATGTAGATCGCGTCGGCCGAGGTCTGCAGCGCGTTGCCGAACACGACGTGGCCGAAATCATGCGCCGGCACGCCGGAGCGCTGGATCGCGTAGCGCGAGGCAGCCGCGCCCAGGTCGATGGCCGACAAGTCCTTCAAAGAGCCGCCGAACGCGCCGAATCCCGTCCGCACCCCGGACAGGAAGACGACGTCCTTGCTGGCGCCCTGTGTTTTCATGGAAATGACTCCGTCTACGAGACTCGGGAAAATATAGCCGAGGCTACTTCCTTCGTCGTGGCCCGGCCGCCGAGATCGGGCGTGCGCGCGCCGTCCGTAAGCGCTTGTTTGACGGCCCGTTCGAGATCGCGCGCGGCGCCGGCGTATCCCAGGTGCTCGACCAGCAACGCTCCGGTCAGTACCGCCGCGATCGGATTGGCGACGCCTTTGCCGGCGAGTGGAGGCGCCGAGCCATGCACCGGCTCGAACAGTCCGCCGCGCCGCCCCGGATGCAGGTTGGCGCTCGCGGCGATGCCGAGCCCGCCCACCAATCCGGCACCCAGGTCGGAGAGAATGTCGCCGTAGAGGTTGTTGGTCACGATCACTTCAAAGCGCGACGGCTCGCGCACCAGTTCCAGCGCCAGCGCATCCACGTAGCGATGCTCCGCCTGGATGCCCGCATACTCGCTCGCGACGAGCTTGAACTTCTCCTGCCAGATCTTGTGGGTCGGAATGGCGTTGGACTTGTCGCTCATCGTGACGCGTGTCTTGGCGTGTGTCTGTGCCCACGCGAAGGCTGCCCGGATGATCCGCTCGACGCCCTTGCCCGTATTCACTTCTTCAGCGACATGCTCGTCGCCGCTGTCGCGCCCGCGGCCGAGGTATTGACCCTCGGTGTTCTCGCGGAAGATCGCGATGTCGATGCCCTTGCCGTTCTTCAGCGGCGTCAAATCGGGATGCAGCAGGACAACGGGCCGGAAGTTCACATACAGGTCGAGCCGGAATCGCAGGCCGAGCAGGATGTCACGCGCGTGCTCGTTTCCGGGGACGCGTGGATCTCCCAGGGCGCCCAGCAGGATCGCGTCGACGTCGTCGCGAAGATGCCGAAACGCATCGTCGGGAAGCGTTTCCTGCTTCGTGAGGTAGTGATCGGCGGAATACGGAAGGCGTTCCCAGACGAGACCGAAGTCGTGTTTGGCGGCCACACGATCGATGATCGGCATTGCCGCATCGATCACCTCGGGGCCGATTCCATCTCCAGCAATAACGCCGACGTGATACCGCTTCACTCGAACCCTGTCGCTCGCCCGCACGTCAGACAGTACGCCCAGCCGACATCGAGCTCGGCGCCACAGCCCTGACATTTCAGCTCGCCCCCCTGCGGCTGGCCGCAGTGCGGGCAGAACCGGGCCTCGCGACTCCCCGGCAGCATGCCTCCGCAATACTCGCAGTGATTTCCCGTGGAGAGTCCGGGCTCGGGCCGCTCCGGTTCCACGAACGCCGTCGGCGGAATGAACGGCACGGGATTCTCGCCGGTGGTGTCGAGCAGCCCCGAATCATCCTCCTCGTCGGGATTTGCCGGCGCGTAGGCGCGATCGGCCATCAGCACCCGCTCGGCCGCGCGGCCGTTCACCATCACCTGCGCGTCCGGGAAGCTGCGAAAGTAGGCCGGGTCGGGATTGATCGTCGCGATCTCGCGCTCCATCGCCTCGCGGACGTTCTCGGGCTCGAGCTGCACGTAGTTGCGCTCGCCCGCGAGCAGACGCAGCACCGCCATCTCGTAGTCCTGGTGCGTGGCGACATTGAGGCGCGAGCGGTTGGAGCGGTAGGGCACCAGTCGCTCGTAGACCTCGGAGGCGGGGAAGGGCACGGCGACCCGCGTTTCGCGCGCGAGCGCCGCGACGAGCAGCCCGAACAAACGATCTAGCTCATCCACCGTTTCTCCAGGCCGACATCCACCTGTCGTACAGGACGGGAACGACGCCGCCCTGCTGCAGCACCTCGACGCCGGACGGGTCGCGATACGCCTTGCGATAGAACACGTGCGTCACGCCCGAATTGATGATCAGCTTGGCGCACATCACACAGGGCGACGCGCTCACGAACACGACCTTGTCGCGCGCGTTCCCGGGCGCTTTCACCAGCGCGTTCATCTCCGAGTGAATGCAGCCGCAATTGCCCGGCACCGCGGAGTCGCACTTGTTCGGCAGCCCGCGCGCGTTGCCGTTGTAGCCGATCGCGAGAACGTTCTCGAGCCGCTGGTCGGTGACCACGGTGCCGACCTGCAGCCGCACGCAGGTCGAGCGTTTGGCGAGCTCTTCCGCCATGCGCATGTAGACCTCGTAGAGCGGAATGCGGTCGACCGCGACGGATTGATCGGAGGCGACGACGTGGTCCTTACTTGATCCGCTCATGCAGCTCCTTGTCGGGATCGAAGTCCAGATACTTGCCGCGCGCGCGCTGCTGCGCGAGCCAGGTGTCGAAGCCGGACGGGATCAGGCCGTTCGACCGCTCCTGATGCTCGGCCGCGCGAATCGCCGCGAAGTTGGCGTATTCATTCTTGACGTGCTCGTTGTGCCCGCGAACCCAGCGCCAATCCAGGGTATGATGCGCCGCCACCTGCGCGAGCGCCTGCCACAGCTCGAGGTTCTCGAGCGTGCCCGTCTTGCGCCGCCACCCGCGCGCCTGCCAGCCGGGCAGCCACTCGGTCATGCCTTTGACGAGATACTCGGAGTCGGAAATGAACCGCACGTGCGCATTGCGCCACTGGCGGCGGATCCACTCCAGCGCCGCGATCGCTCCGGAAAGCGCCATGCGGTTGTTCGTCGTCTGCGGCGAGCAATCGAAGAAGTCCCAGCGGGCCACGCTGTCGCCCGCCGGCGCTTCGATGAGCGCCGCGTTGCCGCCCCGGGACGCCTTCGTGGAGTCGTTTCCGAGACAGCTTTCATCGGCATGCACGAGCACGAACGGAGGATTGGAGCTCATGGCTGGATCACCACCGGAATGTCCGTGTGCAACAGAATCTCCTCAGCATGCGAAACCGTTACCGCCAACCGCTTCCCGATGTGCGCGCCCGCGAACAACGCGTCGCACTGCGTCAGACGAATCACCCGCGCCACGGCTTCGGCCGGCGTGCCGTGCTCGAGGTGCGTGACGAACGCGATCCCCTGCAGCGACAGCGCGGCCTCTGCCTCGCCCACGACCATCGTCCCGATCGCCGAGTCGATGGTCGCATGAATCACATGCACCGTGCTCTGGGTGACGCTCGCGAACCGGGCCACCAGCTCCAGCGCGCGCTGCGCCGTTTCCCGGCCGTCGTACGCGATCGCGCAGCGCTCCATGGGCGACGGCTTGCTGGCGCAGACGATGACGCTGCCCTCGGCGATCCGGATCAGCGAAGCGACGGTTTTGCCGACCACGCTGGCGCCCTGCGCTGCCGACGTGCGTCCGCGCCGGCCCACGAGCACCGTGTCGACACCGTGCGCGAGCGCCGCGAGCTCGACATCCGGATCACCGCGGAGCAGGATCGTTTCGACTCGCAGCCCCGCGTCCTTCACCCGCTCGTTGGCGCGGCCGAGCAGGTCGCCGGAATCGGACGCGCGCCGTCCCGCGGCATTCGTTTCCTTGACATGCGCGACCACGAGCTTCGAGTTGAAGCGCTTGCCCAGCATCACGGCCTGCTCCAGCGCTTCGTCGGCGCTCGGACTGCCGTCCAGGCCGATGAGAAGGCGAGTGAACATGGCGCTACGGCAACACCGCGAAGCTCTCCAGATCCCGGAGCCGGAAGCTCAACGACTCGCCCGTCATCGGAAGCCTCCCCGCCAACACGTCGTCGCGCCCACTCGTCTCGAGGCGCTCGGCCACCACGACATATTCGGTCCCGCGACGCCGCAGCGCTACCCGTCGATGGTCCCGCACCGCGCGTTCCAGCGCATCCAGGGCGTCGGGGGTGAGCGACCGGTATTCACGAATGGGCGGGACCGTCATCACGACACCGTGATCGAGCCGGGCGTGCCTCGCGCGACGCGCCCAATGCGCACCGCGGCGGGTGTGCCCTCGCGTTCGAGCGCGTTCACCAACGCGTCCGCCTGACCGGCCTCCACGGAAATGAGCAAACCGCCCGACGTCTGCGCATCGAACAGCAGCACGCGCAACGGCTCGGGGACTTCCGCGCCGAACTTCACGTGCGCAGTGAGGGCTTCGCGATTGCGTTTGGTACCCCCGGGAATCGTTCCACGCTCGGCGAGCTCCATCGCCCTGGGCAGCAGCGGCACGGTGGCGGCTTCGAGCTCCGCGGCCGTGCCGCTGGCGTTCATCATGTTGTGGAGGTGCCCGAGCAGGCCGAAGCCGGTCACGTCGGTGGCGGCGTGAACTTTTTCTCCGAGGGCGCGCATCGCGCGCGCGCCCCCCGCGTTGAGAGTCGTCATCGACTTTACCGCGGGAGCGAGATCGGCGGCCGTCGCGAGATCCCGCTTCAGCGCCGTGGACAGGACGCCGGTGCCGATCGGCTTGGTCAGGACCAGCACGTCCCCCGCGCGCGCGCGCGCGAGCGTGACGATGCGATCGGGATGCACTTCACCGATGGCGACCATGCCGTACTTCGGCTCGGGATCATCGACCGAGTGACCGCCGACCACGAACGCGCCCGCTTCCTTGGCGATGTCGGCGCCGCCGCGCAGGACGTCGCCGAGCAATTCGTACGGGAGCGTGTCGCGCGGCCAGCCCACGAGGTTGAGCGCGATCAGCGGCGTTGCTCCCATGGCATAGAGGTCGGAGAACGCGTTCGTCGCCGCGATGCGGCCGAAATCGTACGCGTCGTCGACGATCGGCGTGAAGAAGTCGACCGTTGCGACGATGGCGCGGTCCGGCGTCAACTGGTACACGGCGGCGTCGTCCCGCGTCGAAGCGTCGACCAGGATGCGTGGATCCGTGATTGTCGGCACGTGGCGCAAGACCTGCGCCAACTCGGCTGGGCCGAGCTTGCAGGCTCAGCCGGCGCCGTGCGAGAGCGCAGTCAGTCGAATAGCGGTCATTGTGCTGCGAAGATAGCTACGAAAGCAGCCAGGCGAGCAGGCCGCCCGCGGCGATGTAACGCGCGACGTCCGCGGTGGCGTGCAGCAACAGATGGCGCCGGCGCAGGGCATCGACATGCTGCCACATCACGAGCCGCCGCGGAAACGCGACCAGCAGCCCGAGCAATGCAAACAGCAGCCACCACCCGCCCGCGCCGAGCGAATCGAACCACAGGGAGGCGAACAGCGTGAGCACGCCGGCTTCGGCGAAGCGCCAGCCGCATTCCCAGCCGCTCGGGTGCAGCGGCAGCGGCCGCTGCTGCTCGGCCGGTTGATTCCACTGATAGCCGACGGGCGGCGCCAGGCAAAACAGCGCCGCGACCGGCAGCCAGGCGACGACCAGCCGCCCGAACGTCACGCTAGTTGCGGCGGTATCCGGGACCCCGCAGCCCGCGGCCCGGACGCGCGCTGGTGATCTGACCCTTCCGCAGCACGACCTGTCCATTCACGATCACGTACTCGATCCCCACCGACGGCTGGTGGGGATTCTCGAACGTGGCGCGATCGGCGACGGTCTGCGGGTTGAACACCGTGATGTCGGCGAACATGCCGGGCCGAATCAACCCGCGCTCGCTGAGGCCGACCCGCTGCGCCGCGAGCGACGTCATTTTGCGCACCGCGAACTCGAGCGGCATGAGCTGCTGCTCGCGCACGTAGCGGCCGAGAATGCGGGTGAACGAGCCGTAGGTGCGCGGATGCGGGCGAATGTCGCCGAACGGACCGTCGGGGGCGACGCCGCCGTAATCGGTGTTCACCGCGACCCAGGAGGTTTTCATCGCCGCCTGCAGGTCCTGCTCGTTCATGGAGAAGTAAATCGCGCCGGTACGGCTGTGATCGGCGGTCAGAATATCGAACAGTGTTTCGACCGGGTCGCGATTTCTGCTGCGCGCAATCTCGCCGACGCGTTTTCCCTGCAGGTATTTGAGCGAATCCGCGAACGTGCTCGCGATCAGAATGCCGTTCGCGCCGTCGGCGCCGCGCCACATGTTCTCGCCGCGCTTCGCCGTCGCCGCGCCCACCATTTCTTCCCGAATGCGGGCGCGTGTATTGGGATCGCGCAGCCGGATCAACAAGGAATCCCGTCCGCCCGAGAGCGCCCAAACCGGAATGGTGGCGTCCAGCGACGTCGCGGACGCGATGTACGGATACTGATCGGCCGTAATGTCGATGCCGGCCGCGCGCGCCGAGTCGAGCCGCGCCAGCACGTGCGGCATGCGGCCCCAGTTGGGCCGGCCCGCGACCTTCAGGTGCCAGATCTCCACGGGAATCTGCGCTTCCCGCGCGATCTGGAATGTCTCGTTGAGCGCCGCGTCGATCCCCGCGCCCTCGTTGCGCATGTGGGTCGCGTAGATCCCGCCGTAGCGCCGCGCCACGCGGGCGAGCGCGATCAGCTCGCTCGTCGGAGCGTAGATCGCCGGCGCGTAAATGAGCGACGTCGAAACTCCCAGCGCACCCTGGCGCATCGCGGTATCCACGAGGGCTTCCATGCGCGCCAGCTCATCCGGCGTGGCCGTGCGATCGACTTCCCCGACCACGGCCTGCCGCACCTGGGTCGCGCCGACGAACGTCGCGATATTCAGCGCCGGCGGTGTCCGCTCCAGGCGCTTGAAGTAGCCCTCGAGGTCGCGCCAATCGACGTCCAGGTGATAGCGCTTCAGGAATGCCGAATCCGCCGCCACCATCTGCTCGGTCAACGGGGCGGCCGACCCGCCTTCTCCGGTGACTTCCGTCGTGACGCCCTGCGTGACCTTGCTCAGCACGCGACTGTCGATGAGCGCATTGGTCTCCGACTGGCCCAGCATGTCGATGAACCCGGGCGCCACCACGAGACCCGTGACGTCGATCGTGTCGCGAGCCTGGATCCCTTCCCAGTGCCCGGTGGCCACGATGCGGTCGCCCTTGATCGCGACGTCCCCCGCGAATCGCGGATTGCCGCTGCCGTCGACGATCCAGCCGCCCCTGAGTAGGAGATCGTACGGCCCGTCGTCGTGCGCGGGCGCGCTCATCCCGCAGCCCGCAGCGAGGATGCCGAGCACCAGATAGCCGATAGCCGATAGCCGATAGCTCAGTGCCATGTCGCCCTCAGCGAATCTGGCCGGATCAGCCGGCCGCGGATCATGACCATCGCGATGTTTTTGGTGGCGCCGATGTTGCTGAGTGGATTGCCGTTCAGCACGACGAGATCTGCCGTTTTCCCCGCCGCGATGAGGCCGAGCGAGTCGGCATGCAGCAGCTGCGCGCCGCGCCGGGTCGCCGCGGTGATCGCCTCGAGCGGCGTCAGCCCCGCGCCGACGAGCAACGCCATCTCTTCGTGCATCGAGTAGCCGGGAATCAGCAGCTGATTCGCGGCGTCGGTGCCCGCGGCAATCGGCCCGCCGGCGCGCCGGTATTCGCGCACGAACTGGTCCTGGCGCCGGCGCGAGCGCCGGAACGCCTCGAAGTCGCTCGACTGCCAACCGGTGCGGCGCAACAGACTCGGCACGCTGCGCACGCTTTCGGCGTTGTCCGGCACATCCTCCATCCCGGGACGGCTCAGCAGAATCGGATTGTCGAGTCGCGACAGCATGTCGTGGATGATGAGCGTGGGCACGATCGTCACGCGCGTCATCGCGAGCTGGCGGGCCGTGCGCGCGACTGTTTCAGAGTCGAGCGCGGCCCAGCCTTTTTCTTCCTTGGTCCAGCCGGAGAGAAACGAGCTGTGCGCGTCGGCGTACGAGGGATCGCCGGTCGCGGCCTGGACCACACCGGCCATGTGCTCGATCGACACGACGCCGGCGCGCGCGGCGGTCAGCGCATCGGTCTTGCCGAGATGTGCGGCGACGGGCAGGCGCAGCTTCTCGGCCTCATCGAGCAGCGGGCGCAGCAGCGCCGGCGTGATCTTCGTGTAGATCTTGAGGTAGTCCACGCCCGCGACCGCGTGCTGATCCACCGCGCGCCGCGCCTCATCGCCGGTCGCGACGCCGGTGGCGTTGGGATACGTGGTCGGCTTCCCGTCGATCATCGCGCCCGCCACGAACATCCGCGGGCCCAGCACGGAGCCGAGATTGAACGAGTTCTTGAGACCGAGCACCTCCTCGGTCGTGCCGTGCAGGTCGCGCACCGTCGTCACGCCCCAGGCGACGTAGCGCCCGGCGGCCCAGCGTTCGACGTGCGCGTGCGCGTCGACCAGGCCCGGGATGATCGTCTTTCCGGCGAGGTTGATCCGCTCGGCGCCGCGCGGCACCTGAATCTGATTGACCTGCGCCACCTGCTCGATGTGCCCGTTGCGAACGATGATGATCGCGTCGCGCTTCGGCTCGCCGCCGGCGCCGTCGATGAGCGTCGCGCCCTCGAGGGCGATGACGCGGTCGTCGCCGACGGGCTTGAGCTTCGAACATCCTGCCGACAGCACCAGCAACAGCGCGAGCACGATCCGGCCGTCCCTCATTCGGGATCCGAGGAGGTGTGGTCGTGGAGGATCTGCCAACGATCACCGCGCTTCTGGAGTACCAACGTAAAGGGTCCGCTCGCCACGACCGAATCGCCGCGCGACAACCTGAAGCGCGCCGTGGCGTAGGCGAGATCGGGAGTCAACGCGCGCACGCGCAGCTCATCAAAGGAAAGAGAATCGCGGGATTTGCCGGGCGCGAAGTAGTTCTTCTGGTAGCGGTCGTAGAGCGGCTGCCAGCCATACTGCATGTGCGCGCCGGCCCGGTAGCTGGTCAGGGAGTCCTTCGCGTAGTCGCTCATGAATCCGGCGAGATCCCCGCGATTCCAGTCGGCCGCGGAGCGCTGCAGCATCGCGCCGATTTCCTGCTGTGGATCACCCAACTGGATCTTGGGGGCGGAGCAGGCGGCCATCGCCGCGAGCACGACGTACGACGCACGACGCACGTGTCCCTCCTTAACGATACGCGGGAGCATCTCGTTCGAGACGCTCCCGCGCTGTCGTAGCGAATTGATCTAGCGGCGGCGTTTCTTCTTGCCGGCTTTCTTCTTCTTGGTCGCCTTCTTCTTTGCCTTGGGGCGCGCCTTCTTGGCGGCTTTCTTTTTCTTCTTGGCCTTCGGCTTAGAAGAGCGCTTGGGCCGCGGCGCTTCCTCTTCCTCTTCCGGCATCGACGACGGGGTGGGGGCGGGCGTCGGCGCGGACGGGAACATGGGCTCCATGAACCCCGGTCCGGGCCAACTACTCTCCGTTTGATCCATCTGCTCAAGCATCGGAGTTCTCCTCTGCTGGTTTGGTGCGAGGGCGGCTGGGTGGCCTATAGCTTATCCGCGTATTTGCACCTCGCAAGTGACGTGCGCTACCGCCCTTTGGGGCGACGCCGTTGCGGTGTGATGTGACAAGTTGGCTTGACAACGCCATTTAGCCTGACACACATTCGCCAGCCATGAGCAGACGGGGACTCCTTGCGGCATTGGCGCTCGTGCTTCCCGCCGGCGCGGCCGCGCAAAGCGTTTCCGAAGTCCAAGTCGCCCCTCCCTCCGTCAACATCCGCGTCGGAGAGCGGACGGGGCTGCTCGCCACGGCGTTCGACCGCATCGGGAACGTCATTCCGACGATCCGAATCATCTGGTCGTCGAACAACATCAACATCGCCAAGGTCGACAACAACGGCACCGTGACCGGTGTCGCGAATGGCGTCGCCATCATCGAAGCACGCGTCGGCCAGCGGCGCGGGCAGGCCGCCATCCAGGTGGGGTCGGGCAGCTCGGCACCGCCGCCCGCGCCGCCGCCGGCAGCGCCGCCCCCCGCGGCGGCCGTCGCCGGTGGGGCCGATCCTCTCGCCGGGCAACCCGCGGGCAGTGGCCCGGCGGCCGCGCTGCGGATCGAGCCCGCGGTCGTCTACCTCCTGCCGTCCGAGAATACCCGCGTGTCGCCGCGCGCGCTTCGCGACGATGGCTCAGCGGCGGCGCCGGTCCAGGTGACCTGGTCGTCGCTGCGTGCGGACGTCGCGAGCGTGGACCAGAACGGCAACGTCGTGGCCCTCGCGCCGGGACAGGGAACGATCCAGGTGACGGCAGCGAGTGGCCTGACCGCGACGGCTCCCGTCGTCGTGCAGCAGTCCGAGTTCTCGGTGCGCGAAGGGGCGCAGATCGCGATGTCGCCCGGCGACGTCGACACCCTGCACGTGATCATTGCGACTCAGAACGGCCGCACCGTCAATCCACTCACGCTGCAGTGGGGTTCGACCGACCAGAGTGTCGCGCGCGTCAGTCTGTCCGGCGTCGTGACCGCGGTGGGTCCGGGCAAGGCGACACTCGGCGTATCCGGATTGCTCCAGAACAAGAACGTCGAGGTCTCGGTGCACCAGGTGGTGGACAAGCTGTCGGTCCGGCCGAGGCTTTCCACCGAGGTCCTCGTGCCGCTGACGGGCACGGCGAAGTTCGAGGCGCAGGCGCTCACGGCGGCGAACGTCCCGGTGCCTGAAGCGCCGCTGCGCTGGAGCGTCGCCGATTCCACGATCGCGACCTTTGATCCGCGGACCGGAACGCTGACCGGCCGCGCGGTCGGCAAGACGCAGCTCACGGCCCGCGGGCCCGGAGCGGGGCTGGCCGTCACCTGGAACGTGGCCGTCATCGCGGGCACCCCGCGATTCACCGAGCCGCGCATCGGCATGGGGCTGAATCAGCGACACACGCTGCGCGCGAATTACGCCGATAGCGCGGGCAACATCCTGGCTCCCGCGAGCAATCTCAAATGGGCCAGCGACAACCCGCAGGTCGCGAGCGTCGGTGAAGACGGAACGGTGAGCGGAACTGGCTACGGACACGCGCGTTTGACCGCCACCGCGCCAGGCGGAAAGGCCGCCACCGCCGACGTCTACGTCGTCGGCGAAATCGTCGTCGCGAGCTCGCGCTCGGGGCCCGGGAAATACCAGCTCTACTCGGCGGAGCGCTCGAATCTCGCGCAGTTCACCAAGCTTTCCGCCGACACCGCCTCGGCCAGCGACCCGGCGTTCTCTCCCGACGGCTCGCGCATTGCATTCGTATCGCTGCGCGACGGCAACGCCGAGATCTACGTGATGAATGCCGACGGCAGCGGCAGCACGCGCGTCACGAACGATCCGTTGACGGACGGCAGGCCCTCGTTCACGCCCGACGGCCAGACGATCGTGTTTCATTCTTCACGCAGCGCCGGCAAGCAGCAGATCTGGTCCGTGAACGTCGACGGGACCAGTCTCACGCAGCTCACGCGCGACTCCGTCAACGCCGCGCCGACGGTATCTCCGGACGGGCAGACCGTCGCGTACGTCTCGACGCGCAATAAGGACAGCGAGATCTGGCTCATGAATAGGGACGGCTCCAACCAGCGCCAGTTCACTCGCGCGCCGCAGTCGCGCGAATCCGAGCCGCGGTTCCTGCGCGATGGGACGCTCGCCTATCTCGTGGAGCGCAAAGAAGGCAGCCGGACCGTGCAGCAGGTGATGCGGGCCGATCTCGCGACCGGAAACGTGACCGCGATGACCGGGATCGATCTCGCGCTCTCGTCGTTCGCGGTCTCGCCG
>DATMZX010000026.1:0-2265 GCA_035573235.1 Gemmatimonadales bacterium | reverse complement strand
ATGGCGCGGAGTGCTCGTGCATCGCGAGCGCGGTGTGCGGCTGGTAGACCGCCTCGAACGCGCGCAGGCCTCCGTCGTCCCAGGCAAGGGAGCGGCGCACGGAGCGGCCTTCGAGATTGGCCATGCCCTAGTTTGCGCTTTCAATGCCCCGGCCACAATCGGGGGGCGCTTTTGAGGCGCACAACGACAGGGCACGGCGCGTTGACACTAGCCTGCAGCTTGTTGACGTTGATGGCGCTGCTTCACGAGCGCTTTCACCGTTTTCCCGAGCAGCCCATACGGGAACGGCTTGTCGAGGGGGAAACGAAACGACGACTTCGCCGTGCGATATTTTTCCAGCCCACCATACCCGCGAGACGGCCGGGGCGGGATGAACACGCCGATGTGCTGCTTGAACGCCGCGAAGTAGATCAGCCTTCCTTTATATCCCGAGCCGCCGTACTCGTAGAACGGCATCCCGTAGCTGATGCGCTCGACGGCCCTGGGCGCGGCGCGCTTGATGACCTGCCGCAGCTGTCGGAGTCGCGGCCGTACCGCGGGCGGCGCGGCGGCGATGTAAGCGCTGACACTCTTTGCTTTTTTCACGCGACCTCGTGTGTTGACGATCTCCATAAAGAATAAAGCGGCGTACATTCGAGCGTGACCTCCTCCTCGCTCTCGGGCCCCGGCGAACGCCTGCGCACCCTGTGGGGCCGCCTGGCCTCACTCCCTGCCGGCAAATCCATCTTCACCTTCTTGCTCGGCCGCATGACGCCGTACTCGAGCTCGATCGGCGCCCGCGTCGAGCAGCTCGAGCCGGGCTTCTGCCGCGTCGCGCTGCGCGACCGGCGCCGGGTCCGCAATCACCTCGGCTCGATCCACGCGATCGCGCTCGCGAATCTCGCCGAGATGGCGAGCGGGCTCGCCGTGCTGGTCGGACTCCCGGCCACCGTGCAGGGGATCGTCACCGGGTTCGCGATCAGCTACCTGAAAAAAGCGCGCGGCCCCCTCATCGCGGAATGTCGCGCGGACCACCTCGACGTGACGGCCGCGCAGGATTACGAAGCCGAGGTGAGCATCACGGACGCCCAGGGCGACGTCGTCGCGCGGGCTTCAGCGCGCTGGCGCCTGCGGCCCATTCCGAAATGACGCTGCTCGAAACAGCGCTGACGCGGCAGCTCGGCATCGAGGTGCCGCTGATCTGCGGCGCGATGTATCCGTGCACCAACCCGGAGCTCGTCGCTGCCGTCTCAGCCGCGGGCGGCATCGGCGTGGTGCAGCCGCTCTCCATGATCTACGTCTACGGCCACGACCTGCGCGCCGGACTCCAGCTGATTCGGCGCATCACCGACAAGCCGATCGGGATGAACGTCCTGATCGAGCGCAGCTCGAAACTCTATCTCGAACGCATGCGGCGGTACGTCGACGTCGCCGTCGAGGAAGGCGTGCGCTTCTTCGTGACGTCGCTCGGCAATCCGCGCTGGGTGGTCGACCGCGTCGCGCCGGCGGGCGGCATCGTGTATCACGACGTGACGGAGCGCAAATGGGCCGAGAAGGGACTCGCCGGCGGCGTGCACGGCCTCATCGCCGTGAACGATCGCGCGGGCGGCCACGCGGGCCCGTACAGCGCCGAGCGTCTCTATGAGCAGCTGCACGATCTCGGTGTGCCGATCGTCTGCGCAGGGGGCATCGGCGACGAGCACCATTTCGTGCGAGCGCTGCGGATGGGGTACGCCGGCGCGCAGCTCGGCACGCGCTTCATCGCCACCACCGAATGCGGCGCCCACGCCGACTACAAGGAGGCGATCGTCGCCGCCCGGGAAGACGACATCGTGCTCACGGAGCGGGTGACCGGCGTGCCGCTCGCCGTGATTCGCACGCCCTACGTCGAGCGCATCGGCACGAAAGCGGGGCCGCTGGCCCGGTGGTTGTTGCGCGGTCGCAAGACGAAGCATTGGATGCGCACCTTCTACGCGCTGCGCTCGGCGTGGCAGCTCAAGCGCGCGTCGCTCGCGGGCGGCGCGCGCGAACCGACGTCAAAAGACTATTGGCAGGCGGGGAAGAGCGTTGCGGGGATCGACGCGGTGGAACCCGCGGGGGTCATCGTGCGACGCTTCGCCGCTGCGGCCCAAGACTTGGGGCTCTGAGCTCATCCAGTCTTCACGTTGTCGACGCGATCGACCGGCGAGCCGGGATGCTCGCCGAGGAATTCCACCCACGCCGTTTTCGCGCACGGGTAGTGCTTCGCCGCTTCCGCGAGATCCATGAATCCGGCGACCGTCTGAG
>DATMZX010000025.1:0-5710 GCA_035573235.1 Gemmatimonadales bacterium | reverse complement strand
GGAGCTCGTCGTCGAAGCAGTGAAGCAGATGACGGCGCACAACGACGTCATGCGCTCCGACCGGCTGAAGCAGGTGATGCAGGAGATCGACCCGAACTTCGACGAGAAGGACGCGGGGTACTCCCGCTTCAGCAAGTTCGTGATTGAGGCCGCGCGCCGCGGCCTGATCACGCTGACGCGGCTCGACAACGGGCAGTACGAGATCGCGCTCGGCCCGGAGGTCGCAGGCGCGGCAGCGAGCCCGGCACTCTCGGCGATGAGCGAGGCCAGTGAAAAACCGCGCGGTCGCGGACGAGGTGGCAGAGGTCGCGGCCGAGGTCGCGATCGCGAGGAGCAGCCGGCGACGCCGGTCGAGACAGAGGAAGCGGCTGCAGAACCCGCTGCCCCCGCCGCGAAGCCTGGTTTCTCGTTCGGCGACGCGTTCGGGATGATCAAGCAGGCCATCACCGGCAACGAAGAGAAAACAGAAGAAGAGGAGCCCGAAGCTCCGCAGCCGGTCTTCCCGGAGCCTGAGGCTCCGGCGGCCGCCGCAGCGGCTCCGGATCTGGCGGAAGAAGAAGACGACATCCCGATGCCCGCCTCCTCGGCGCCGCCGCCGCCGTACAGCACGCCGGGGTCTGGACCAGGCCTCCCGGCGCGCAGCGCACGATTCCGCCGCGGGTCCCGCGGTGGTGCTCCGCGCGGGGCAGCAGGCACGCCTGACATCCCGCGGATCGGCGTCGTGGAGGTCGATCCCAACTTCCGGCCGCGTGGCGATACTCTGCCGCCCAGACAACCGGCGGCGGGACCGCAAGGCTCGACCAGCCCATCCGGGTCTGCGCCGGAACGCAGCGAGCGTGGCGAGCGCGAACGCGGCGAGCGCGGCGGCCGAGGCCGCGGGAGTCGCGGCGGTCGTGGTCGCGGTGGCGAGAACGGTGAGCGCGGGGAGCGCGGGCGTGGCCGGCGCGGTGGTCGCGGCGGCCGTGGTGGCCAAGGCCACGGGCCGCGTCGTTTCGAGGTCGAATCCGGCGAATCTCAAAGTCAGAGCTCGAATCGGATGCCGGAATCCACGCCGACGCACTCAGAGCCGCTGCCCCCTCCACCGCCTCCACAGCCTCCGGCGGCATCGCGCGACGACGCCGACGGCGAGTCGTTCTGGTCGCGGGTGAAGCGCGGCCTCACGGGTGGCAACGGCTGACGTGAGAGCGGCCGTTTCGGCAAGATTCTACGCGCGACCTACTGAAGAGGTCGCGCGTGGACTATTAGGCCGGATCCTGGTGAGCGACGTCGGTGGGCGAGAGACCGCCGGTCGCATCGTCGAGGTCGAGGCCTACGTCGGCCCGCACGATCCCGCCTGTCACGCGTACGGGCACCGGCGCACCGATCGCACCGAGCCGCTTTACGGCCGGCCGGGGATTGCCTACGTGTACTTCACGTACGGCATGCATTGGTGCCTCAATGCCGTGACCGAAACGAAGGGATTCCCCGCCGCAGTGCTCATCCGCGCGCTCGAGCCGCTGGCCGGGCTCGGTGTCATGCGCCGTCGACGCGGCAAAGAACCGCTGTGCGCCGGGCCCGCGCGGCTGTGTGAAGCACTCGGGGTGACGGGCGCATTGAACCGTGTCTCGCTGCAGCGGGGGCCGCTCCGAATTCTCGAGGGGGCGCCCGTCATCAAGCGCGACATCGTGACCGGCCCTCGGATCGGCATCACGCAGGCGATCGATTGGCCCCTGCGGTTCTATCTCAAGGATTCGCCCTGGGTGTCACGGTAGACGCCCCAATCCTCATCGACGCGCACATCGACACCGTCCAGCGCATGCTCGACGGGCCGGTCGACATTTCTGTGCGCTTGTCCGACGGCCATGTCGACGTGCCCCGGATGCGCGCGGGTGGGGTATCGGCGGTCTTCTTTGCGATCTGGATCGACGAGACCTACCGTCCCGGTACGGCCTACAAGCGCGCCATGGATCTGATCGGCGCGGTGCGCCGCCTGACGGAGACGTCCAGGGACGTCGAGCTCGTGACGACGGCTGACGGAATCCGGGCCGCGGCGCGCCGCGACAAGCTGGCGGTGCTGATGGGTGTCGAAGGCGGGCACGCGATCGAGAACTCGCTGCAGAAGCTGGAGGCGCTCTACAGCCAGGGCGTGCGCTACATGACGTTGACGTGGAACAACGCCAACGACTGGGCCGGCGCTTCGATGGATGCAGGCCGGACAGGCGGTCTCAGCGATTTCGGCCGTCAGGTTGTGCAGCGCATGAATGAGCTGGGAATGCTGGTGGACGTGTCGCACGTCTCGGACGCGACGTTCTGGGACGTGCTCGCCGCCACCTCCCGGCCTGTGATCGCGTCGCATTCAGGATGCCGAGCGCTCGCGGATCATCCGCGCAATCTCACCGACGACCAGCTGCGTGCCCTGGCCAAAAACCAGGGCGTCGTGGGCATCATCTTCTATCCCGTGTTTCTGGACGAGGATTTCCATAAGCAGTACGACGAGGTGAACCGGCGTCTTCAGCGTGAATTCGAGGCCATTCGTGCCCGGTATCCCAACCAGCCGGGCATAGCGGACTTTGAGGTGGACAAGTATCGCGGGCGGGAGCTGCAGAGCGCCGACGTTCCCGGAATCGATCGGTTACTCGATCACATCGATCATGCCGTGCAGGTCATGGGCGTCGATCACGTCGGTCTCGGCAGCGATTTCGACGGAATCAGCGTCCTGCCAAGGCCCATGAAAGACGCGACGTCGCTGCCATTGGTTGTCGCGGGCCTTCAATCCCGCAACTACAGTGACAGCGACGTCCGAAAAATCTGCGGCGAAAACTTCCTGCGCGTCCTTAGTGCCTCTCGGTAATGCCTTCTTTCGAGGACCCGAGACTGTAGCGAATTCCACCCTGCAGCGTGTGGGTATTGCTTTCCAGCAGGAAATTCGCCGCGCCTGACGTCAGAATGTAGTGCGCGAACACGTTGAGCTTGCTCGAGTAGTTGATCTGCAGTCCGCCCATCAACCAGAAGAACGCCTTGCTCGCGGCTTCCTCGGCGCGATCCTGCGCCTCGGTGGCCTCCGACAGATTGCACGTCTGTGTCGAACAGTCGGGGATCGGATTCAGGACCTGCTGGAGCGCGAACCCGGCGCCCGCGAACGGCTCGATGACTTTCTGCGCGGGGAACGCGACGACGCCGAACATGAACCGGCGCACATCGCTGAAGTTCACGTCACGGAACCCCGGGCCCACCGCGGAGTTGGTCGAGTTCGGATCCTGGATGACGGCCGTCGCCTCGGACAGGAAGAACGACTGCTCATACGCGACGTACAACGCGGTGCGGCGCGACTTGATCAACCAGTGACCGCCGATGATCGGATCATAGACCATGGGCTGCACGTTGGTCTTTGACGCAAACGCGCCGCCCTGCGCGCCCCAGTACCACTGGAAGTTCGTGTTGAAACCGTGGCCCTGCTGCGGCGGAATGAAGAAGTACGACGCACCGAGCGATCCCTGGATGTGGCCCGTAAATGCATTGCTGTAGAACGGGTTGTCCGGACGGTACTGGGCGCGTACGTCGCCGCGCACCGCGACGTGGTGGCCGACGAATTGCCGGAAGCCAAGCCCGCCGGCGACCATGTGCTGGGTAAAGTCATACGGTGGATCGGGGCCGTACACGATGCGCGCGTAGCCGCCCGAGATGAGCAGAGTCGTCTTGTCGCCCATCGGGAAGTTGTACACGAGATTGGCGCCGAGCGCGTTGATGTTGACGTCTTGCGTCGCGGCCGTGTTGGTGGTGGCGACGTAATCGCCCGTGATCTCGAGGCCGATGCGGTCGCTCAGGTTGTAGCCGATCCGCGCGCCGCCCCCGAAGCCGTTCTTGATCAGGAACGACTGATCGAACCGCCAGTACGCGCCGAACGCGCCGAACTCAATGTTCTGAGCCTTCTGGGCCACCGCGGGACTCGCCGCCAAGGTCGCGAATCCCATCAGGGTAATCAGCCGCTTCATCGGGACTCCTCCGGGCTCCCACTAGGGGGCCGCCAACAGGACCGCGTTGAAGAGCAGCTTGAAGGTGCCGTGGGTCTGGCCGCGAAACTGCGGCCGAAATCCAAACAGGATCACCCGTCCGCTGCCCAACGGTGCCTCCACCAGAGCGGCTTTCCCTTCGAGCCGTTCCTGGAACCGGGCGTAGCCGGATCGCAGGGGCTCGCGAGGGTATGTCGCCAGGGCCCGAGCAGGACCCGAAACCGTGAAGGCGGCGCTACTCTCGAAGTAGACTTTGAGGGAATCGTGGATTCCGAGGGTTACGCTACTGCCAGCTCCCCCGGCGCCACCCTCCCCCAAAACCGTACCGAAAATAGAGCCCGGAGCGTAAAATCGCAAAACTTGGGGACCCGATGCCTCCCCTCCTAGAACGTTGACCACCGGGAGGTTAAGGCGTGCAATCGCGAAATTACTTGAACCATCGAGGCACACGAGGGTCCCGCCACCCCGAACAAAGACCGAAATGGCATCTGCCCCACGCTCTGTCATCCCGCCTGCGTACTGTAACGGAATGCGAGTCGTGTCCAATCCATGCAGCAGCGAGCCTGACTCGGCGTCCGGCAGCACCAGCACGTCGAACCGCTGCCGCAAACCGCCTTTCTTGAGGTCGCTGTCGCGGACTGTCGTGTAGCTGATCCCATACTGCTCGAACAGCCACCGCGTCCATCCCTCGTCGATGTTGCCGGTCCATGGCTGATACAAACCAATCCTCGGCATGCGCTGGCGGGTGCGCGCTTGTCCGGTCGGCGGCGCGTTTTGAACGGCGGTCGCGGTAAAGCCGTGGCGTGCTGCCTGCTCGGTGAGAATCGCCCGCGCCCGCGGGCCTCGCACCATCAGGCTGTCGCCGAGAACCGTCACGCTCTGCCCAGCGGTCAGCAGCGCCGCGATCGCCTGCGACTCACCATTGGTCCGATTCTTCAGCAGGAAGACTTCGCCCGCGCCCTCGATTCTTCCCGGCGCAGGCACGACGGTATCGACCTTCACGAGATTCGCGTTGAACGCGGCGTTCACGACGTCAGCGCGCACGTCCATCGTATACGGCAGCGTCCAGCCGGCGACGTCGTAGGGCGGCCGATCGTTGACCGGCGTGTATCGCTGCGGCTCGAGCAGGTCTTTGGCGTGAGCGCGGTAGGGCTGCGCCATCGGAATGACCAGCGACCCGGCGCTGTAGCGCCGCCCGTCCGCCGTGAACGGCTCGGCCGCGCGCCAGACCTCCACGCCGCCGGCGAGCAGCACATTGGCGAGCGCCGCCCAGCTCTCCGGATCACGCTGCTCCACCGGGAGCACGTATGCGAACGGATTCCCGGCCATGCCGGCGTCCACCGCGCGACGGCCGAGGCCGACGAACCGGTCGATCGTGTTGAGGCGATCGCGCGCCGCCAGTCGGACGAGCGCCTGAGCGGCGATCAGCTCGTACCGAACGATGTCTCCCATGTGCCACGTTCCGCCTGGCCACGGCGCCGGATAATTCACGCCGGGCCCCGGCTGGCGCACCGAGTCGAGCGGCAGCGTGACGGGTGACGCGAGCCGTGCACTCGCGGCTTCCGTGAGAATGCCGATCATGTTGTGCCGCGTGGGAGTGCTCCGGAAACCGCCGTGCCACCACAGGTCATACGTTTGCTGATGGGCGACTCCCGTCATGCCGGCGTCGTACAGATCCGACGCCATCTGCACGCCCACCAGGTTTATTCCGGCGACGATCG
>DATMZX010000024.1:0-11872 GCA_035573235.1 Gemmatimonadales bacterium | reverse complement strand
CAGGTGCCGGCGACTCCCGCAACTTGCGCCTGGCCGCCGAGCTTGCCTTCGGTGCCGACCTCGCGCGCCACACGCGTCACTTCCGAGGCGAAGGCGTTGAGCTGATCGACCATCGTGTTGATCGTGTTCTTCAGCTCCAGGATTTCGCCCTGCACATCGACGGTGATTTTGCGTGACAGGTCGCCGGTGGCGATCGCGGTGGCCACGTCGGCGATGTTGCGGACCTGGCCGGTCAGGTTCGACGCCATCGAGTTCACGTTTTCGGTGAGCGCTTTCCACGTGCCCGCGACGCCCGGCACTTCGGCCTGGCCGCCGAGCTTGCCTTCCGTACCGACTTCGCGCGCCACGCGGCTCACTTCGGAGGCGAACGCGTTGAGCTGGTCCACCATCGTGTTGATCGTATTCTTCAGCTCGAGGATTTCGCCCTTCACGTCGACGGTGATCTTGCGCGATAGGTCGCCGCGCGCGACGGCGGTCGCCACCTCGGCGATGTTGCGAACCTGGCCCGTGAGGTTCGACGCCATCGAGTTCACGTTGTCGGTGAGGCCCTTCCACGTGCCGGCGACGCCCGGCACTTCGGCCTGGCCGCCGAGCTTCCCGTCCGTACCGACTTCGCGCGCCACGCGCGTCACTTCCGACGCAAACGCGTTGAGCTGATCGACCATGGTGTTGATCGTGTTTTTCAGCTCGAGGATTTCGCCCTGCACGTCCACCGTGATCTTGCGGGACAGGTCGCCGCGCGCCACGGCCGTCGTCACCTCGGCGATGTTGCGCACCTGCGCCGTGAGGTTCGACGCCATCGAGTTCACGTTGTCGGTGAGCGCTTTCCACGTGCCCGCGACGCCCGGCACTTCCGCCTGGCCGCCGAGGTTGCCTTCGGTTCCGACTTCGCGCGCCACGCGGCTCACTTCGGAGGCGAAGGCGTTGAGCTGATCGACCATCGTGTTGATCGTGTTCTTCAGCTCGAGGATTTCGCCCTTCACGTCGACGGTGATCTTGCGCGACAGGTCGCCGCGCGCGACGGCCGTCGTCACTTCGGCGATGTTGCGCACCTGCGAGGTCAGGTTCGATGCCATCGCGTTCACGGAGTCGGTCAAGTCTTTCCACGTGCCGGCGGCGCCGGGGACGACGGCCTGGCCGCCGAGCTTCCCGTCCGTACCGACTTCGCGGGCCACGCGCGTCACTTCGGCGGCGAAGGAGCGCAGCTGGTCCACCATCGTGTTGATGGCTTCCTTGAGCTGGAGGATCTCGCCGCGCACGTCGACGGTGATCTTCTTGGAGAGGTCGCCCGACGCGACGGCGATCGTCACGTCGGTGATGTTGCGGACCTGCGCCGTGAGGTTGCCGGCCATCTGGTTCACGGACTCGGTCAGGTCTTTCCACACGCCCGACACGCCCTTCACTTTCGCCTGGCCGCCCAGTTTGCCTTCCGTTCCCACTTCGCGGGCGACGCGTGTCACTTCCGCGGTGAACACGGACAGCTGCTCGATCATGTTGTTGACGAGCTTGGCGGCGAGCAGGAATTCGCCTTCAAGGGGCCGGCCGTTGGACTCGAGCCCCATCGATTGGCTGAGGTCGCCTTTTGCAACGGCGCCGACCGCGCGCGTCACTTCGATCGTGGGCCACACCAGGTCGTCGATCAGCGTGTTGATGTGCGCGACTTCTTCGGCCCGCGTCCCGACGGTGTCCGGCAGATTCAGCCGCTCCTTCAACATTCCTTCTTTTCCGACCATGCGGCTGACGCGCGCCACTTCACGGGCGCGGCGATCGGCGGTAGCGGCGATGTCGTTGAAGGTGTCGGCGAGCTTGCCGTCGAGGCCTTCGAGCCCGGAGGGGAGGCGCGTCGCGAAGTTCCCGTCCCGGAACTCGAGCAGGGCGGCGAGCAGTTGGCGCGGGAAGCCGGTCGGGTCGTAATGCTCACCGGCATCCCGGGCGGTACCGTGGACTGGTCGTTCCGTGTACGTCATGACTACTCCTGTGGCAAGCTACGACGGCAAGGCAGGGGGCCCTTACAAACTCCGCTCAGTGAAGTACCCAACAATCGAACTTTGGTTTGGCGGGCGCTCGAACAAAAGGATTAGTTCTTGTGGAGTACTAATACCTGGCGGCATTATTGGCGCTCACCCCACAACCCAGGGAACGCCTATGAAGAGCCCGACCTGGACCCGCCGTCAGTTTCTCGAAGTCGGCGCTGCCGCCAGCGCGGCCATCGCCGTTCAACCATTCAAATTCCGCCAGGTAGCCGCGAGCGACACCGTGCGCTTCGGCATGATCGGGGTCGGGATGCAGGGCAATGGCCTGCTCGGCACCTCGATATCGTTGCCGGGCGTCACCTGCGCCGCCGCCGCCGATCTCTACGACGGCCGGCACACGCTGGCCAAGGAAATCGCCGGCGCGAACCTGCCGACCACGCGCGAGTACCGGCGCCTGCTCGACGACAAAACAATCGACTGTATCGTCGCCGCGGTCCCCGATCACTGGCACAAACGCATGGTCGTGGAAGCGGTGAGCGCGGGGAAGGACATCTACATCGAGAAGCCGATGTCGCATACCGCGGCTGACGGCGTCGCGATGGTGGACGCCGCGAAGAAGACCAACCGCATCGTGCAGGTCGGCTCGCAGCGCGTGAGCTCGCAGATCTGCGCCAAGGCCAAAGAGCTGATCGCCCAGGGCGCGATCGGCGATCTGATGATGGTCGAGGCGCGGCTCGGCCGGAACAGTCCGACCGGCGCGTGGGAATATCCCCCGCCACCCGATCTCTCGCTCAAGACGCTCGATTGGGACACCTGGCAGAACGACGTGCCCAAACGTCCGCTCGATCCCAACATCTTCGCGCGGTGGCGCTGCTGGAAAGAGTACGGGACCGGTGTTGCCGGCGATCTGCTCGTGCACCTCGTGAGCGGGATGATGTTCATCCTCGGCATCAACGAGCCGCCGAAGCAGGCGACGTCGGTCGGCGGGATTCGCCGCTGGAAAGACGGGCGTAACATGCCCGACGTGCACATGGTGCAGTACTACTTCGGCGACCTGCCGGTCTCGATGCGGCTCAACCTCGGCACCGAGATTCAAGAGACGTACTGGTTCCACGGAGCGAAGGGCGTGCTCGAGATGAGCGGCTCGCGGCTCACCGTCACGCCGCAGAGCGGCAAGGATGATTGGCCGAGCTATTACACGGGCAGCTATCCGAGCGCGCTGCGGCAGGCGTACGAAACGCAGTGGCACAAGGAAAACGATCCGAAGCTGGGTCAGAACGCGGTGTTCTCGGAAGCCACGACGTACCAGGCGCCCGATTTCGACGACACGCGCGTGCATTTGTGGAATTATTTCGAAGCGGTGCGCTCGCGGAAGCCGGTGGTGGAGGATGTCGTGTTCGGCCACAACGCCGCGCTCGCGTGCCACATGGCGAACGAAGCCTACGCGCGTCGCAGCGCCGTCACGTGGGACGAGGCGTCGAAGACGATCAAGGGGTGAGCCGCAGCAGCACGAGCGAGAAGGGCGTCAGCCGGTAACTCTGGCCGGCAGGTGAGGGCTGGTCGTCGGTGTCGATCACCGTGCTCCATCTGCCGGTCTTGGGTAATGCAAAATCGACGTCGGCCTCGCCCGCATTGAGCAGCAACAGCATGGTGTCGCCCTTGATCGGATTGCCCTTGTCGTCGCTCTCGTCGGTCGCATCGCCGTCGATCAGCATGCCGAGCGCGTGCGCGTGCGCCTCCTCCCAGTCCGCTTCCGTCAGCTCGACGCCGTCGGGCCGCAACCAGGTGAGGTCCTTGAGGCCGCGGTGCTCGACGACCTGGCCGCGGAAAAATGTGCGGCGCCGCAGCACCGGATTCTCGGCGCGAATCGCGAACGCTTTGCGCGTGAAGTCGAGCAGCTCGCGCCGGCGCTCGTCCAGGGTCCAGTCCACCCAGCTGAGCTCATTGTCCTGGCAGTACGTGTTGTTGTTCCCGCGCTGCGTGCGCGCGATTTCGTCGCCATGCGAAATCATCGGCACGCCCTGCGACAACGCGAGTGTCGCGAGGAAATTGCGCATCGCGCGATAGCGCGCGTCGAGGATCCGCGGATCGTCGCTGGGACCCTCGGCGCCCCAGTTGCGGCTCAGGTGGTCGTTGGTGCCATCCTGATTGTCCTCGCCGTTGGCCTCGTTGTGCTTTTCCTCGTAACTGACCAGGTCGTTCAGCGTGAAGCCATCGTGGCACGTCACGAAGTTGACGCTCGCGTAGGCGGCGCGCTGCGTCCACTGATAGATGTCCGCGGAACCCGAGAGCCGGGACGCGAGCGCGGCGACTTGCCCCTCGTCGCCCTTCCAGAAGCGCCGCACCGTATCGCGGTACTGGCCGTTCCACTCCGCCCAGCCGACCGGAAACTTGCCCACCTGGTAGCCGCCCGGTCCGACGTCCCACGGCTCGGCGATCAGCTTGACCTGCGACAGCACCGGATCCTGATGAATGACCTCGAAGAACGCGCTCAGCCGGTCGACCTCCCACAGCTCGCGCGCGAGCACCGGCGCGAGATCGAATCGAAATCCGTCGACGTGCATGTCGATCACCCAATAGCGCAGTGAGTCCATGACGAGCTGGAGCGTGTTGGGATGGCTCATGTTCAGGCTATTGCCGGTGCCGGTGAAATCGACGTAGTGGCGCGGGTCGTCCTGGGCGAGATGGTAATACGCCGGATTGTCGATCCCCTTCAACGCCAGCGTCGGGCCGAGGTGATTGCCTTCGGGGGTGTGATTGTAGACGACGTCGAGAATCACCTCGATGCCGGCCGCGTGCAGCCCGCGGACCATTTGCTTGAACTCGACGACCGGATCGCCAATGGCGAAGCGAGCATCGGGTGCGAAGAAGCCGATCGAGTCATAGCCCCAATAGTTCGTCAGGCCGCGCTCCACGAGACGACGGCCGCTGATGCAGTGATGGACCGGCAGCAGCTCGACGCTCGTCACGCCCAGCGCGCGGAGATGCGCGACGATCGGCTCGGTGCAGAGGCCGAGGTAGGTGCCGCGCAGGCCCTCGGGAACCTTGGGATGCAGCTGCGTCATCCCCTTCACATGGCACTCGTAGAT
Organism: Gemmatimonadales bacterium; assembly: GCA_035573235.1. Classification (GTDB taxonomy): domain Bacteria; phylum Gemmatimonadota; class Gemmatimonadetes; order Gemmatimonadales; family GWC2-71-9; genus 20CM-2-65-7. The sequence continues at coordinate 6,810 of DATMZX010000024.1, read as the reverse complement.
GACCGTGTCGTTCCCCGGAATTTTGGGCGCACGGTCCCCCTGCCAGTCGAACGCGGGATCGATCACGATGCACTTCGGCATCGCGCCGCCGGAGTTGCGCTCGTCCCTGATCAGGTCTTCGTCGGAGCCGCCGATCGTGTAGCCGAAGGGCGTGTCATCCCAGCGCACCTGTCCGGTGATCGCTTTCGCGTATGCGTCGATCAGGAGTTTGGCGGGGTTGAAGCGCAGGCCGTTCTGCGGCTCGTACGGACCATGCACCCGGTAGCCGTAGAGTTGTCCCGGGCGAACGTCGGGCAGGTAGCAGTGCCAGACCTGATTGGTCCGTTCCGTCAGATTGATGATTTCGGATTGATCTGCCTGATCCGCGGCTTCGAAGAGACAGAGCTCGACGCCCGTCCCGTGTTCGGAGAACAGCGCAAAATTCACCCCCTGGCCGTCCCAGGTGGCGCCCAGGGGGTACGGTGTTCCCCGCCACACCGCCCGTCTCGTCATTGACGAAGGATTAGGCCTCTGAGGTGAGCGAGACCTTGAAGCCCTTGGCCTTGAGGCTCGCGACCAGGCCGGACTTCTCGACGGACTTCATGTAGGCCTCGTCGGGCTCGATCAGCTTCTTCTCGACCAGCTCGAGCAGCGCGTCGTTCAGCGTCAGCATGCCCAGCTTCTTGCTGGTTTGGATGATCGAAGGAATCTGGAACGTCTTGCCTTCGCGAATCAGGTTCGAGATCGCGGGCGTCGTGAGCAGGATCTCGCGCGCGGCGACGCGGCCGCCGCCGATCTTCTTGCACAGCGTCTGCGAGATCACGCCCTTGAGCGACTCCGAGAGCATGACGCGGACCTGCGCCTGGCGGTCGGCGGGGAACTGATCGATGATGCGGTCGACCGTCGACGCGGCCGTCGTCGTGTGCAGCGTCCCGAACACCAGGTGCCCCGTTTCCGCCGTCTCGATCGCGATGGCGATCGTCTCGAGGTCGCGCATTTCGCCGACCAGCACGATGTCGGGATCTTCGCGCAGCGCGGCGCGCAGCGCCGTCTTGAAGCTCTCGGTGTGGACGTGCACCTGGCGCTGCGTGATCAGGCACTTCTTGTTTTCGTGGACGAACTCGATCGGATCTTCGATCGTGATGATGTGATCGGAGCGGGTCCGATTGACGAGATCGATCAGCGCGCACAGCGTGGTCGATTTTCCCGAGCCGGTCGGTCCGGTGATCAGGACCAACCCTTTCGTGAGATAGCAGAGACGCTGGACCTCTTCGGTGAGGCCCATCTCTTCGACCGTGACGACCTTCGCCGGGATCACGCGGAAGACGGCGACCGGTCCCTTGCGATCGCGCGCCGCATTCACGCGGAACCGGGCCAGGCCCGGAATCTCGTAGGCGAAGTCGGTGTCGCCCGATTCCTTCCATTCGCCGCGGTTGCGCTCCGGCATGATCGACAGAATCAGCATCTCGAGGTCGTTGACGCTGAGCGCCGGGCTCCCGCTCTGGCGCTGGATCTCGCCATGGGTGCGGAGCATGGGCGGCTCGCCCACGCGCAGGTGCAGGTCGGAGCTTTTGGACTCCACCAGATGCTTGAGGAGCTTGCCCAGCTTCTGCTCGGCGACCTGGTACTGATTGGTCGCAAACTCGCCTCCCGCGCCCACTGAATCGATCATGGGTGCGGCCGCGATCGTAGACGCACGCGGTGCCTTCGGCGCCTTGGTAGCCGGGGCGGGGGCCGGGGGAGCCGGGGGAGCCGGGGGAGCCGGGGGGGCCGGGGGGGCCGGGGCCTCGACCGCCGGACGCTTCGCGGTGGTTGCCGGCGCCTTGGGAGCCTCCTCGGCCGGGGCTGCGACTTCCTGAGACGGGCGTCGGACCGCCGAAATCACCGCGGTCAGCCGGCCCGCTTCAGGCACGATCCGAACGCGCACGAGCCCTTTGCCGACGGCGTAGTCGAATTCGGTTTCAGACAGATGGTCGATCTTGTTCGCCGCCTCGGGGGGCGCGACCTCGACCATCAGCGCGTAGATGTGCTGATCGGTGAGCGGCTGCTTCGAGACCTTGCGAGGCTTGCCGTCCTTTACGAGCGTGACCGGCTCGTCCGGCAGCAGGTACAGCTGGTCGGCGCTTTCGCGCAGTAGCGCGTCCACGAACGGGTCGAGCCGGCTCGGCATGAATCAGTCCTCGGGGCGCACATACAGCACGTGGGCGCGGTTCACGATGTGCAGATGGTCGGCCGTCGCGAGCGCAAAGAACTCGTCGCGCGATGCGTTGAGGTAGTCGAGCAGCCGAGAGTGATACTCCGGCAGCTCGAGGGTGGCCCAGCCGCTCAACTTGGAGCCATCCGCCAGCGTCACCTCGAGGCTGGCCTGCTTTGCGGCCGAGAGGCGGTCGCTGTCCTCGGGCTGCCGCGGAACGCTCACCACCACGGTGCGCGCTTTGGCGATCAACAGAACACCGGTCCCGTCCTTCTTGGGGCGAAATGGGAAAAAGGCCTCGGGACGATTGAGCAGATCCAGCGCCGTTTCCATACCGGCGTGCTGCGGGACCCGCTCCATGACGAAGATCTCCCCCTCACGCTTTCCGCCGCTGGTCTGCAGCAGCGTGGCGGAGATGGGGACACGGGGAAGTGAAAACCCGGTCACGTCAGGCTATCGCGTCCGGCACTGCACGGACACAGGCGCGCGGTTTTCGCACGCGATCGTCTCGTTCATGCCGCTGACGATCGGCCCGCAGGCGGTGCGATGCGCCGTTTCGGTCGCTTCGGCGGGGGTGCTGCCCGCGGCGGTCGCGCAATTGGACCGGCCCTGGAATTCCATGCAGACGTTGCATTCCTCGTTGGCGCGCGCGGTCGACATATAGAAGAAGAGGGCGACGATCAGCGCCAGCACTGTCAGGGTGATCACCGTCGACCGCTTCATAGGGCCTCTCAAAGTGATGAGTCACGAAGGTGGTATGCAGGCCGAGTTCGCGCCAGAGGTCGCCGGTACTTAACATGTAGGGAATGACTGGCATTGTGACTGTCTTCACCCTGTTTGCGGTGATCCTGCTCATCGCCGCGACATCCGCCTGGCGTCGACGCGCGCGCGTGCGCGCGACAATGTGGCTGCTCGCCGGCGCGCTCGCACTGTCGATCGGACTCCTGTGCGGCGCGATCTCGATCGGGACTCGCGGCTACCGGGCCTTCACGCACGAGACGGTGGCCGCGACTGTGACGACGGAGCCACTGGGGCCGCAGCGGTTTCGCGCGACGGTCACTTTGGCCGACGGCAGCCTGCACATGTTCGATCTCGCCGGCGACCAGGTGTACGTGGACGCGCACGTCTTGAAATGGCGGCCGATCGGCACGCTTCTGGGTCTGGAGACGGCGTACGAGCTGGATCGGATTGCGGGCCGCTACAATGCGCTCGCCGACGAGCAGGCCCGTGAGCGGACCGTTTATTCGCTGGCAAAGGGGAAGCCGTTCGACGCGTTCGATCTCGCGCGCCGCTACTGGGTGCTGCGGCCGTTCGTGGACGCCGAGTACGGCTCGGCCACCTTCATCGGCGCAACACCGCGGGGGAGCAGGACCTACGAGGTTCGCGTTTCGACGACGGGTCTGCTGGTGAGGCCTTCCGGAACCAACTAAGCTTCTCGCCGTGGCTGACAAGAAACCAAAACCCAATTATTCCAACGCCTGGGCGGAAGCCCGGACGCTGATCTGGCAGCACCGGCGGCGGCTCGGCCTGGGCCTGGTGCTGATGTTGATCAGCCGTTTCGCGGGCCTCGTGCTGCCGTGGTCGTCGAAGTACCTGATCGACGGCGTCATCGGCCAGCGGCGGCTCGAGCTGCTTGGCGTCATCGCCGCGGCGGTCGGGGCCGCGACCGTCGTTCAATCCATCACGTCGTTCGGCCTGTCGCAGATCCTGGGGGTGGCGGCGCAGCGGGCCATCACCGAAATGCGCAAGTCGGTGCAGGCCTTCGTGCTGCGGCTGCCGATCAGCTACTTCGATTCGACCAAGACCGGCATTCTGATCTCGCGCATCATGACGGACGCGGAGGGGATCCGGAATCTGGTGGGCACCGGGCTGGTGCAGCTGCTAGGGGGGCTCGTCACGGCGGTGATCGCCCTGGGCGTGCTGTTCTGGCTCAACTGGAAGCTCACGGCGATTTCGATCCTGGTCCTGGCGGCATTCGGCGGCGGGATGGCGTACGCGTTCTCCAGGCTGCGGCCGCTGTTTCGTGACCGCGGCAAGCTGAACGCCGATGTCACCGGTCGTCTGTCGGAGACGCTGGGCGGGATTCGCATCGTCAAGGCGTATCGGTCGGAGCGCGGCGAGAAGCTCGTGTTCGCGCGCGGGGCGCACAAACTGTTCCGCAACATCGCGACGACGATGACCGGCGTCTCGGCGGTGGGCGCGTTCGCGCAGCTCGTCGTGGGGGCGATCTCGGTCATCATGATTCTGGTCGGCGGGCGGGCGGTGCTGACCGGCACCATGACGCTGGGCCAGCTCGCGCAGTACATCATCTTCGTCGGCCTGGTCGCGCTACCGTTGATCAACATCGCGTCGATCGGGACGCAGATCACCGAGGCCTTCGCCGGGCTCGATCGGATCCACGAGCTGCGCCGCATGACCACCGAGGACGCCGACGACGCGAACCGCGCGCCGCTCGAGACGGTGCGGGGCGACGTCGTGTTCGAGCATGTGACGTTTGCGTACAAGCCGGGGGTGCCGGTCCTGAAGGACGTGTCGTTCCGCGCCCCAGCCGGCTCGACGACGGCGCTGGTCGGCTCGTCCGGCTCGGGAAAAAGCACCCTCATCAGCCTGGTGCTCGCCTTCAATCGACCCGAGGCGGGCCGGGTGCTGGTGGACGGCCGAGATCTGAATTCGCTGCGCCTGTCCGACTATCGCACCCAGCTCGGGGTGGTATTGCAGGACAATTTTCTGTTCGACGGGACGGTGGCCGAGAATATCGCGTTCGCGCGCCCGCACGCGACGCGCCAGGAGATCATGGCGGTCGCGCGCATCGCGCATGCGGACGAGTTCGTCGCGCAGTTCGACGAGAAGTACGACACGGTGGTCGGCGAGCGCGGGGTCAAGCTCTCGGGCGGCCAGCGCCAGCGCATTTCGATCGCGCGCGCGATTCTCGCCGACCCGCGGATTCTCGTGCTCGACGAAGCGACGTCGAGTCTCGACTCCGAGAGTGAGGCCAAGATTCAGGATGGGCTGCGGGCGCTGCGGAAGGGGAGGACGACGTTCGTCATCGCGCACCGGCTCTCGACGATTCGGAGCGCCGATCAGATCCTCGTGCTCGAAGGCGGGGTGATCGTCGAGCGGGGGACGCACGAGGAGTTGCTCGAGGCGAACGGGCGGTATCGACAGTTGTACGATAAACAGTACAATTTCGAGAGGGACAGATTCATCAATCCGGGTGAGGATTTTACGCCGGAGCCCGAATCGGGAGTGACGGTCCCGCCGATGGCGCCGCCTACCAGACTCTAGGCTGTTGCACAGACGGCAAAGTGGCTTCAAGCTCGGAGCTTCCAGCTTGGAGCCACTTCGCCGTCTGAGCAACTTTGCAACTTGAGCAGTTAGTTGACGGTTACCTGTCCTCCGGTCATCGGGAACAACGGAAGATTCGGCTGCGCGCCGCACTGTACCGCCAGCCCAATGAACGTGAAGCTGATCGCATCCGGCGCGTCATTGGCCGATTTGCCGAGATCGGCGACGCGCGTGAGCGCCGCCAGCCCGCTCAGGTCCACGCCGCCCTGGCCGGTGCTGCCTTGGCGAATGATCCCGCCGATCCAGGCCTGATTCCCAGCCACGACGAGGCAGTTCACATCGACATGCACGCCCCCCTGTCCCTGACCGAACTGATCCGACCACTCGCCCTGCACGGACCCGTCCGCCTTCCGCGTGGCGACGAGGGAGAAGTTGGCATCGGTGTTGAGGGTGACATCCTGGTCGCTGCCGCCCACCGAGACGCGATTGATCACCGCGTTTGCGCCTTGGGCATCGGCATTGATGGCGCCGAGGGAAGCGGTGGGAGCGGTGTCGGTACAGGCGACGGTGAGGGCGAGAGCGGCGAGCGACAAGACGGTTTTCATGACGGACTCCTTGGAAGGGAAAGAAGAAGTGGACGCTTCAGCTTTCTCCTCAGAATCGGAGGCGACAACCAGCGCGGGGGCCCTCCCACGAGTTGCTGACGCCGCAGTCACAAGACGCGCACTCGGTGTACACGCAACGTAAACGGTTCGTTGCGGAGTGAAGCGCCACAAGAAAAGTGCAAGACGCCAAGTTGCAAGTGGCTGCAAGCTGCCAGAAACAGTTGCAAGGAAAGGCTGCGGTGCGCGGGCGTTTGGTAACGGTTGTGGCGGCTGCTTCTGCATTCTTGCGCATGGGGCATTACAAGAATCTCAAGGCATGGCAGCACGCGCGGGCGCTCGTGTTCGTTTCCAAACCACTGATCGAGCGCCTGCCGTCGACTGAGAAGAGCAACCTGGCCGATCAGTGGCGACGGGCGGCGTCCAGTGTCGTCCTGAACATCGCCGAGGGGGCCAGCAAACGGGGCGCGAGGGACTTTCGGAAGTACCTCGACACGGCGCGGTCATCGCTCGACGAGATCGAAGCAATCATCGACCTGGCGGTGGGACTCGATTATCTGAAGCGGCAGGACGTCATCAAAGTGAGTGCCGTGCGAGACGAATGCGCTCGGACCGTCTTTGGTCTGATCCGGAAGCTCGGTATTCCTGTCAACTCATAGCTTGCCGCTGGCAGCCACTTCGCAACTTGGGCGTCTTTCACTTCACTTCACTTGCGACTGGAAGCCCAGGCGGCGGTGTGGAACTGCTCGG
>DATMZX010000023.1:0-10432 GCA_035573235.1 Gemmatimonadales bacterium | reverse complement strand
TTGCTCGGCTTGGCGGCGTCGGCGCCGTAGACGGCCTGCACGGCGGACTCCCCTTCCATGACGCCCATCCGGCCCGTGGGCCAGGACACGATGAAGTCGGGATCGAAGCCCTGCCCTGCCATTGCATAGTAACCGGCGCCGGACGCGTGATTGACCGTCAGTACGAGCTTGGGCACCGTCGCCGTCGCCATCGCCTCCACAAACTTGGCGCCGGCGCGGATGATGCCGGTATGCTCGGCGTCCGTTCCTACCATGAAACCTGACACATCCTGAATAAACAAGAGCGGCAGGCGCTCGCGGTCGGCATTCTCGATGAAGTAGGCGACTTTCTCGGCGCTCTCCGTGTAGATGATCCCGCCGATCCGGGGCGCCTCGCCTTTCTGCTTTCCTTTGATGACGCCGCGCGAGTTGGCGATCACGGCGACGGGCCGGCCTTCGATCGCGGCATGGCCGCAGATCATTTCCGGCGCGACGTCGGGCTGGAACTCATCGAAGCGCCCCGCGTCGAACAGGCACTCGAACACGGCGCGCACGTCGTAGCTCATGCGATGATCGACGGGAATCAGATCGTAGAGCTGCTTGAGATCGCGTTTGGGGGCCGGATAGGTCCGTCGCGCGGACGGCGGGTGCGGCAGCCGGCCGACGTACTCGCGAATCCGCGCGAGACATTCCTTGTCGTCCTTGGCCCGGTAATGCGCGACCGCGCTGATGCTCGTGTGGGTCGCCGCGCCGCCGAGCGACTCGGCGTCGACCACCTGCCCGGTCGCGCCTTTGACGAGGTTGGGGCCGCCGAGTCCCATGAAGGACGTGCCTTCGACCATGAAGATCACGTCGGACAGCGCCGGCAGGTACGCGCCGCCCGCGATGCACGGTCCCATCACGGCGGAGATCTGCGGCACTTTGAGATAGCGCCGCATGATCGAGTTGTAATAGAAGATCCGCGCGGCGCCGTACTGGCCCGGAAACACGCCGCCCTGATACGGCAGATTCACGCCGGCCGAATCGACCAGGTAGATGATCGGGATGCGCTGGCGCATCGCGATCTCTTGCGCGCGCAGGATCTTCCGGATCGTCTCGGGCCACCAGGAGCCTGCCTTGACCGTCGCATCGTTCGCCACGACCACGACGGGCCTCGAGCCGACGCGACCGATGCCCGTCACGACGCCGGCGGCCGGCGCCTGCCCGTCGTACTGATCGTACGCCACGAGCAAGCCGATTTCCACCCACGGCGCGTCCTGGTCGAGCAGGCCGGCGACGCGCTCGCGCGCGGTGAGCTTGCCCTGGTCGTGCTGGCGCTTGGTGCGCTCGGCGCCCCCGCCCTGTTCGAGCCGGCTGCGCAGCTTCTGGTATTCGTCGCTGAGGGTTTTGAGGCGCGTCACGCGGCGACGTGCTCCGCCGCCCACTCCTGGATGTACTTGATGAGGTCCGACGTCGGAGTGCCGGGGCCGAACAGCTTGCCCGTGCCTTGCGACTCGAGAGCGCTCATGTCTTCGGGCGGAATGATGCCGCCGCCGGTGAGCAGGACGTCCTGGCGGCCGGCGTCGTTCAGCAGCCTGCGCACCCTCGGAAACAACGTCATGTGCGCGCCCGACAGGATCGAGAGCCCCACGACGTCGACGTCTTCCTGGATGGCTGCCTGCGCGATCATCTCCGGCGTCTGGTGCAGGCCGGTATAGATCACTTCCATCCCCGCGTCGCGCAGGGCGGCGGCAACGACTTTGGCGCCCCGGTCGTGTCCGTCCAGACCGGGTTTGGCGACCAGAATCCGGATGGGACGCTTCGTCTTTTTGGCCATCAGGAGCGGAAGCGCAGGAGCGCCGCGAGGCCGTCGACGACGCGCCGAGCCTTGTCGTCGTAGAGGACGTCCACCTGCGCGCGTTGACCAAACGCCTCTTCTATAGCCTCATCGATGCGCAGGTCGTCGTCGTGACCGTCGGCGAGCAGCGTGCGCACCTGGCCGCGCTGCAACGCCTTGAGCGTGGCGTCCGGGCCGTTCACCGCCCAGCCGCGCGGCGCGCCGTCTTTGACGGCGTCGGCGTGCGCGCGTTCCCACGCGCGCTCGCGCGCTTCACGCAGCGCCAGTGCCGCTTCCCGGACCTCAGCCGCGGTCGATTTCTTGGGAGCGAGCTTCACGACGCCGAGGACCAGATCGTGCACATAGGTGTGAAGGTGCGGGATCACCGCCCCCGCGTCTACACCGACGCTGCCGAGCACCAGCCCCGCGAGCGGCTGGGCCCGGTTGATCTGGAAGATCCGGTCGGCAATCTCGGCGTAGAGACGCTGTTTCTCGGTGCGAATGCGCTGGTGGTAGCTCTTCTCGCCCGGCGCGTTGCCGTGGAACTTGCCCGCGCGCGACGCCTCGATCGCCGGTATGCCGGGCAGCTCCACCGTCTCGTACGCGGTGATCTCGAAGAAGCGAGCGGCGGTGCGATCGTACACGACGGCGAGGATCGTGCCGAACTCTTCCTCGAGCACGAGCAGCTCGCGCACCAGCGGCTCCCGCGCCACGGCCAGTCGCGAGCGGTGCACGTGCGGCAGCGGCAGGACTTCGAACAATCCGAGCTCCCGGGAGGCGAAGATCGCGATCGCGCGCGAGCGCGGCAGGTGGCTCGACTCTTCCAGATAATCGAGCACCTGGCGCAGCGAATCGGCCGTCTCGCCATGTTCCTGCGAGAGCGCCTTCACCCGGTTCTTCATCTTGATCAGATACTTGCCGCGGGTGCGATCCCGCGGCTCGAGCTTCAGGTAACAGCTCACGACCCAGTGATTCCCGGGCTCGATGGCGGCGAGGCGCGCGACGGTATTCCGCGCGTCCTGTTCGGTAATGCCGGCTGGGAGGGCGCTCATGAGTTAAAAGAAGACAGGTTCGCGGTACGCCCCCCACACGCGTTCCAGCGCGTGGCGGATTTCGTAAAGCGTGCAATAGGCGCGCGCGCAGTCGAGCATCGGGCCGATGACGTTGTGATCGGACTCCGCCGCCTGCCGCAGCGCGTCGAGGCGGCGCTCCGCCAGCTCGTTGTCGCGTTCGGCGCGCAGACGCGTGAGCCGGCGGCGCTGATCCGCTTCGGCATCGTTCGAGACTTTCAGAATTTCGACGGGGTGATCGTCGTCGGACACGAATTCATTCACCCCGACGATCAGCTGGTTGCCCATCTCCACCTGGCGCTGGAACGCGGCGGCCGATTGGGCAATCTGCCGCTGGAACCAGCCCGCTTCGATCCCGCGAACGACGCCGCCGATCGAATTGATCTCGGCGAACAACGCCTCGGCTTCGCGCTCCAGTTGATCCGTCAGCGCCTCGACGAAATACGACCCGCCCAGCGGATCGATCACCTGCGACACCCCGGTCTCGTGCGCCAGGATCTGCTGTGTCCGCAGGGCGACCTGGACCGATTGCTCGGTCGGGAGCGCCAGCGTCTCGTCGAGCGAATTGGTATGCAGAGACTGGGTGCCGCCGAGGACCGCCGCGAGCGCCTGGTACGCCACGCGCACGATGTTGTTGAGCGGCTGCTGCGCGGTGAGCGTGACGCCGGCCGTCTGGCTGTGGAACCGCATCATCCAGGAGCGCGGCTGGCGCGCGTGGTAGCGTTCGCGCATGTGCCGAGCCCAGATGCGCCGCGCGGCGCGCAGCTTGGCGATTTCCTCGAAGAAGTCGTTGTGAATGTCCCAAAAGAATGAAAGGCGGGCGGCGAAGCTGTCGATGTCGAGCCCGCGCGCCACGCCGCGCTCGACGTAGGTGAAGCCGTTGGCGAGGGTGAACGCCAGCTCCTGGGCCGCGGTCGCGCCCGCCTCGCGGATGTGGTACCCGGAAATCGAGATCGTATTCCACAGCGGCGTGTGCTTGGCGCCCCACTCGAACATGTCGACGATGACTTTGAGGGCCGGCTCGACCGGATAGACCCACGCGTGCTGGGCCATGTACTCCTTGAGAATGTCGTTCTGCACCGTCCCGCGCAGTTTGGCGATCGGGACGCCCTGTTTCTCGGCCGCGGCCACGTAAAAGCAGAACAGAATCGCGGCGGGGCCGTTGATCGTCATCGACGTCGAGACCTGGTCGAGCGGGATGCCGTCGAACAGCGTCTCCATGTCGGCGAGCGATGAGATGGCGACGCCACACTTCCCCACCTCGCCCTCCGAGCGCGGGTGGTCGGAGTCGTAGCCCATCAGCGTCGGGAAATCGAACGCGACGGACAGTCCCGTCTGCCCATGCTCGAGCAGGAATTTGTAGCGGCGGTTGGTGTCGGTCGCGCTGCCGAAGCCCGCGAACTGGCGCATCGTCCACAGCTTGCCGCGGTACATCGTGGGATGAATGCCGCGCGTGAACGGATATTCACCGGCGCGGCCGAGCTGCTTCTCGATGTCGAAGCCGTTGAGATCGGCCGGTGCGTACACCGGTTTCTTGTCGATCGTCATTTCCCGTTCCTCACCTGCTTGAGGACCTCGGCGGCCACGTCGTAGGGGCTGCGAGTTCCCGCGGCTACATCGTCCAGCCGCTTGGTCACCAGATCTTCAGCGTGCGTTTCATCCCAGACCCACTGCCGGATCGCCCGGTCTACGACTGCCCGTGTCCGCGCAGCGAGTCGTCGCATACGTCGCTCTTCTCGCTTCCCGCTGCTCACCAGGAATTCCCGATGCCGGTCGAGCGCGCCGACGAGCTCTGCAATACCTTCGCCTTTCGACGCGACGGTCGTGAGAACTGGAGCCTCCCAATCCGCCTTTGCCGCGCCGCCCTTCGCTGCCACAGGTCCATGATGCGGCCGGACGTTCACGAACGCATTGCCCCTTCGGATACCCAGCATCACTTCAACTTCATTCTTCAGCTTGTCCGCGCCCGGGCGATCGCTCTTGTTGATCACGTACAGCTCCGCGATCTCCATGACCCCGGCCTTCAGCGTCTGAATGCCATCTCCCGACTCGGGCACGAGCACGAGCACGGTGGTTTCGGCGGTCGCCGCCACATCGAGCTCGGTCTGCCCGACGCCCACGGTCTCGATCAGAATCCGGTCGAACCCGAAGGCTTCGAGCACGTCCGCGACTTCCTCGGTCGTGGTGGCGAGGCCCCCCTGGGCGCCGCGGGTCGCCATCGATCGAATGAAGACCCCCGGATCGAGGCTGACGGACTCCATGCGGATCCGGTCGCCCAGGAGCGCGCCGCCCGTGAACGGGCTGGTGGGGTCGACGGCGATCACCGCCACCTTGAGCCCGCGCTCGCGATACGCGCGTACCAGCTGTTCCGTGAGGGTACTCTTGCCTGCGCCGGGAGGTCCCGTGATGCCGATGCGATGGGTTTTTCCCTGGCCTATGCGCTTATACAGGCCGGACAAGAGCTCCTCGAAACCTTCCCGCTGATTCTCGACCATGCTAATGGCGCGGGCCAGCGCGGCCGTGTCGCCTGTCTCGAGTCGCATCTCTAAGGATAACGGCGGCGTGGTCGTCACAGGAGGGTTCCGCGCAGGATGAAGCTCGCGAAGGTGAAGTAAATGACCAACCCGGTGACGTCCACGAGGGTCGCGACGAACGGCGCGGAAGCGCTGGCGGGGTCGAAGCCGAGTCTTCTGAGAATGAACGGGAGCAGCGATCCCGTCATCGTTCCGAACGTCACCACACCGATCAGGCTGCCGAAGACGGTCAACGCGACGAGCAAGGCGTGCTCGCCGTAGATCCCGGTGACCGCATGCCACAGGATGATTCGCAGAAAGCCGATCGTACCGAGCACCAGGCCGAGCACCAGTCCCGCGGCAACTTCGCGGCGAATGACGCGCCACCAGTCGCGCAGATTCACTTCGCCCAGAGCCATCGCGCGAATGACGAGCGTCGAGGCCTGGGAGCCCGAGTTGCCGCCGCTCGAGATGATGAGCGGAACGAACAGCGCCAGGATCACCGCCTTGGCGATCTCCTGCTCGAAGAACGCCATCGCGGTGGCCGTCAGCATTTCGCCGATGAACAGCGCGGCGAGCCACCCCGCGCGCTTGCGCACCATGCGTCCGAACGCGACCGTGAGATAGGGCGCGTCGAGGGCCTCCATACCGCCGAACTTCAGGATGTCTTCGGTGGTCTCGGCCTCGACGACGTCCACGACGTCGTCGAACGTGATACGGCCGAGCAAGTGGCCACGCGCATCCACGACGGGGACCGCGGCCACGTTGTATCGCGCCATCAGACGGGCGACGGCCTCCTGATCTTCGCTCGGCTGCACCTGCACCACCGGCTGTTCCATCACGTCGCGGACGAGGCGCGCCGGCGACGACACGATCAGACGCGCGACCGGCACGATGCCGTGCAGGTCTCCCTCCGTGTCGACAGCGTAGACCTGATACAGCTGGCTCTCGTCGTCCTCACTCTGGCGGCGGATGGCCTCGATCGCTTCGCCCACGGTGCCATCTTCCCGGACGGTGACGACATTTGCCGTCATCAGTCCGCCGGCCGAGTCCTCCGGATACTCGAGGAGCTTGTCGACTTCCGCGCGGTCTTCGACTTCCGACAGCACCGCCTCGCGCTCGACCGTCGGCAGCTCGGCCACGAGGTCGGCCGCGTCGTCGGTCTGCAGCTCTTCGACGAGCTCGGCCGCGTACTCGGGACCCATGGCCATGAGAAGCTCTTCCGGGTGCTCGGCGGCCTCCATCTCGGCGAGCGCGCTGGAGGCCGTTTCGATCGGCAGCTCGGCGATGACGCGGACTCGGGTCGACTCGTCGAGAGCCGCCAAAACATCGGCAAGATCGGATGGATGGACGTTGAGGGCGCGCTGCAGAAAGGGGTTGAGATCGTCTTGCTCGGCGAGATCCTTCAGCTCGTCGAGTCTGAGATCGGGCTCAGTCACGGGCGCCTCCTCCCAGCGCGATGGTCCGGACGGGGCCTGCGCGCACCGCGATCCGCTCCACCCGCGTCGCGCCGGCGGCGAGCACGTCGAACTCGAGTCCCTGGAAAGTGAATCGTTCCCCCGTTCTCGGGATGCGGCCGAGGGCTTGAATGAGCAGCCCGGCCACCGTCTGTGTCTTTCCGGCGTTCGTCAACGTGACACCGAGTTTCTCCGCCAGCTCCGCGGCGGGCGCACTGCCTTCCACCTCGATCACCTGCGCGGCGGTCGGCTGGCCGGTGGAGGATGGCTCGAACAGCTCGCTCACCAGATCGTTCAGCAGGTCCTCGAACGTGACCAGCCCCGCGGTGCCGCCGAACTCGTCCAGCACGACGGCCAAATGACGTCCCCCGCGCTGCATCTCGAGCATCAGGTCGGCGGCGCGCATCGTCCCGGGAATCGTGAGCGGCGGCCGCACCAGCACCGGATCGTCCGGCTGGCGCCCGAGCAGATCGAGCGTATGCGCGACCCCCACGACCTCATCCAGCGACCCGCGGTACACCGGATAGCGGCTATACCCTGATTGTTGCAGGACGTGCGCAGCCTCCGCGACCGCCATCCCCTCGGGGAACGCGACGATCGCCGTGCGTGGCGTCATGAGCTCCCGCACCGGACGATCCGAGAACGCGAGCACACCGGAGACGACCGCCATCTCGTCGGTGGCTGCGAGTGCCTCGGTGTCGCTGGAAAGCAGCGCGGCGAGCGTCGTTCTCGTGGAGCGCTCGCGCCGGGGGATGAACGGCGAGAGCATGGTGCCCGCCCGATCCATCCACGGGACGGCGCGCGCCACGAGCGATTCCGCCCAGCGTCGCCCCACCACGCGCGGAATCAGATACGCCGCGCCGATGAACAGAGGGACCCCGACAGCGATCGTAAAGACACCGAGAAACGTCGGGGGCATGGCCGCCATCAGCGCCGGAATGCCGCCCGCCGCCAGCAGCACGCCGAGGGTGGTCAGCGTGTTGGCGGTCGCCAGCGTCCGCTCGGGGTTCTGCAACAGGCCGGCCGTCGCAGCGGACCCGCGCAGCTTGTACGCCACCCAGCGCGTCAGCTCGTGCTGGCTCACGGTCGCGGCGGCGACGCCCACGGCCGCGGAGATGCCTGCGAGCAGCAGTCCTATCAGCAGCACGGCGAGGGCGACGCTCATGTTTTTTCGAACGAGACCTGGGTGACGCGCCGCTGCTCAACGCGCTCGACGATGACTTTATACCCATCGAGCGACAATTCATCGCCGGGCCGCGGCACGCGCCCGAGGATCGAATAGACCAGACCGCCGACGGTCGAGACCTCTTCATGCGCGATCGTCGTCCCCAGCGCCGCCGACAGCTCGTCGAGGCTGACGCGCCCGTCGACCGAAACGCGGTTGCCGTCCCGGCGGATCGCGGGGACGGTCTCCGCGTCGTGCTCGTCGCGGATCTCCCCGACGATTTCTTCGAGAATGTCTTCGCGCGTGATCAGCCCCGCCGTGCCGCCGAATTCGTCCACGACGATCGCGATATGCGCCGGCGTGCTTTGGAAGTCGCGCAGCTGATTGTCGAGCGTCTTGGTCTCCGGCACGAACGCCGCGGGCCGCACCAGCGACTGCCACCGGATGCCCTGCTCCGCGAGGCCCATCGCGATCGGCACGAGGTCCTTCCCGAACAGCACGCCGCTGACACTGTCCGCGGAGCCGTCGAGCACCGGCAGGCGCGTATGCTGGCTGTGCTTGAACGTGTCGAGCACTTCCTCCGTCGTGGCCGAGACGTCCACGCTCGTCATGTCGAGGCGCGGCGTCATGACTTCGTCCACCGTCGTGTCGGCCAGGGTGAACACGCCCAGCAACATGTCGCGCTGCGCGACGCCGAGATCGGGCTGGAGCGGCCGCGGCGTATCGATGAGCGCATGCAGTCCGCGATCGGCCCAACCGAGCAGCCAGAACAGCGGTCCGAACGGCGCCAGCGTGCGCCGGGCCAACGGCAGCGCCGATTCGGACAATTCGGGTGCCAGCCGCGCCACGCTGCGCGGCAGCGCGTCGCCGACGATGAACAGCAGGACGGTCCCGACCAGCAGAATGCCGAGCGCTTCGACCCACGAGCGGTTCCACCACGCCACGGCATTCGAGGTCGCCACCGCGCCCAGGATGAGCAGCGCGAGGCGGGCGATGTGCAGCGCGCGGTGCAGCGGCACCCGCCGCTCCGCCGCGATGGGCGGCGCGTCGCCCAGCGTGTGGAGCGCCTCGCCCACGGCGGCTTCTTCCGCGAGCGCGAGCAGGGCCGCCCACACGCCGGCGCCGACGGCAACCAGCAGTCCGATGATCGGCAGCGCAGTCCCGGTGAACATCAGCGGACGAGCTTTTTGACGTAGCGTTCCTGGACCCGCCACATCCGCGAGCGCATCCTCCCCGCGCCGTCGGGATGGTCGTAGCCCAGCACGTGCAGCGTCCCATGCACGGCCAGCCGGATCAGCTCTTCACGGTTGAATTCGGCCGCATCGGGCGAGATGTACACGTCGCCCTGGATCGCGCCGTCGGGTTGAGGCAGCGCATACGCGATCACGTCGGTGAGCCCGCGGCGCCCCGTCGCGCGCCGGTTCATGCGCCGCATCGCCGCGGGCGACAGCAGCGTGATGTCGATGTGGGATCCCGCGGGCGCGCGCTCCCACGCCAGAACTCGCTGTGCCACACGCATCAGCTGCTCAGCGCGCGATGGCCGGGGGCTGCCACGCCGCACTAATACCGCCACTGGACGCCGGGTAATCGATGCGGTTGTGGTACATCCCGCTCAAGACGATGAGGAACGCGGCCTTGACCTGCTCGATCTGCTGCAGCGTCAGCGGCGCTTCGTCGAGCTGGCCGGCGTTGACCTTGGTCCGCACGATATGATCGATCGCCTCTTCGATCTTCTGCGGCGTCAAATCCTCCAGCACGCGCAACGCCGCCTCCACCGAGTCGGCAATCATCGAGATCGCGGTTTCCGGCGAGCGCGGTTTGGGACCCGGGTAGGTGAAGTCTTCCGGATTACGCGCCTGCCCGCCGTCGGCCTTCTTCGCCTTGTCGAGGAAGTAGGTGATCTCGGTCGTGCCGTGGTGCTCCGGAATGAACGCGGCGACGGAATCCGGCAGATCGGCTTCCGCCGCGAGCGCGAGGCCGTCGGTGACGTGGGCCTTGATGATTTGCGCCGACTGCAGCGGCTTCAGCCGGTCGTGCGGGTTGTTCCCCGGAATCTGGTTCTCCACGAAATACATCGGATTCTTCACCTTGCCGATGTCGTGGTAGTAGCAGCCGACACGGCCCAGCAGTCCATTGGCGCCGATCCGATTGCACGCCGCCTCGACCAGGTTCGCCATCGCGACGCTGTGCGCGTAGGTCCCCGGCGCTTCGAGCGAAAGCCGCCGCAGCAGCGGCCGGCTCGGATCGGACAGCTCGAGCAGCGTGAGGTCGGTCGTGATGTGCGTGACCGATTCCGCGACCGGCAGCAGGAAGAACGTGAGTCCCGCCGAGACGAGGCCGTTCAGGGCCCCGAGCAAGCCGCGCAGCCCGATTTCCTCGATCGGCCAGCCGCTGGCCAAGCCGAGGGCGAGCGCGCCGACGAGGTACCCGCC
>DATMZX010000022.1:0-28438 GCA_035573235.1 Gemmatimonadales bacterium | reverse complement strand
CGATTTGGCGGCCGCTCAGGTCCTTGAGGGCCTGCTTCAGCTCGCTCCGCTCGCGAGAGCCGGGGGCGTAGGGAAAGACGGGTTCATTGACGGGGGTCGGGATGTTCATCCAGGAAAGCTACACGCGTCAACGACGTTCGGCGTTTCGCTGAGGGGGCAGCGGCAATACAATCGCGCAGGTGGTCCCCGCGGGTGTGGACTCCAGCGTCAGCGTGCCGCCGAGTGTTTCTTCCGTCACCGTGCGCGCTTTCGTGAGGTTCGCGCCTTTGCCCGGGCCGCGCACGACCAAGACGAGGCCGTTCCCTTTCTGCTCGAGCTGCACCGTCACCGGTGACGGTTTTTCGCCGGCAGCTTCGGCCGCGCCGCGTACCACATTCACGAGCACGTCGAACAGCGCATTCGGATCGCCGCGCACGAAGCTCGCCTCGAGCGTCGTGTCGAAATCGAGATCGATCCCGCGGTCGCGCAGCAGGCGGCGCTCGAGCGTGAGACAGGAGCGCACCACGCGAACGGCGTCGAAGCGCTCGGGCCGGCCGGCGGGAGTCGCGCCGCGCGTCGTGCCGCGCTCGCGAACCGAGCGTAGCATCTCGGTCGTGCGATCGATGTCCTCGAGCACCTGTCCGAGATCATCGAGCAGCGCCAGGCGGCGATCGGCGGCGAGGTCGATCCAGCGTCCGATCGATTCCATGGCGAGCTGCAGTCCCGCCCGGGCAGCGGTGAGCGGATTGCTCGCCTGGTGCGCCAGCAATCCGGGCGGCACGACGCCTGCGTCTTGCAGCAAGGCGCCGATCGCGCCGAGCGCCAGTCCCGCCAATTCGAGCGCCAGCCGTTCGCGGCTGCGGCGTTCGCGGCCTCCGGGAGGCGGCGCGGGCGCGCGCGCGCGCACCGGCGCAACGACCCACTCGTCCGGCGTATCGCCCGGCGATCCCACCCAGCGTGATCCGACGGGCACGGGGATATTCCAGCGTCGCAGCGCGACGCCGAGATCGAGCGTCGGTGCATTGGATTGCGACTCGGATTCGCTGGTGGCGCGTGGCACCGCTTCGTGCGCGCCGGTGATTTCCCAGAGGATGACTGGGCGACCCAGGACGGCACTTGCCTGACGCAGAACCTCGCTAGCGTCCCCTCGAACAGCTGCGGTCAACAATCCTCCTGGCATCCCCAAGCTGAGTTGGGAAGTGTCGGGGTCGAGTTCGGGGGCGCAACCCTACAAATTGTGCCTCCGGTCACTCCCGTCAAGCGCATTGACACCCCTCTGGATGAAGCATAGCGTGGCTCCATGACAAATCCTCCTTCCGGCTTCTCATCTCGGCCCTCCGCCGGCCGCTCGTCGTTCGCCATCGCGATGAAGGACTACACCTTCATCCGCCCCGGCGTCGCCGTCACCATCAGCGCGGTTACCCTCGCGCTCGCGCTCGTCATCGGGATGTGGCTGATCTTCTCGCTGCGTGAAGCCGCATCGACCGTGACGCATGGCGCCAATACAGTCGAGACGTTGCACCGCTACAGCGCCGGGCTCGAGGTCTGGCGTCAGATGTCCACGGCAACGGACGCGGCGTATCGCCGCCCCGAGGCGCTCGCGCAACGTGACAGTCTGGGACGTCGGCTGCGGGTCGAGCTCGCGGGGCTGGCCAACTCCATGGACGACGAGCACGAGCGCGAGCTGGTGCAGAACGTTCTGCTGGGGCTGACGAGCACCGGGACCGACGCCGGCACGCAGGCGCGCCAGTCGATGATCGTGCTGCTCGCGAGGCAGGATTCCGCGATGTTCCACGCCGCGCAGCGTTCCCAGCAGGCGGTGCTGCTGTCCGCCGTGCTGCTCGGACTGACGATCATCGCCGCGGGCATGCTGATTCTGCCGATGGCGTTCCTGTACGTCCGCTACAAGCGTGGCGCCACCATCGAGGTGAAGGTTTGACGCCGAGGGCCGCGGCCCAGCCACGCACGTTCTCGACAATCGAAAGCTCCCGCGATCGTGAGCGCCTGCGCACGGTCGTGCTTCACGAGCATGAAGATCTCGCGGCGCTCGTCGCCGAGCGCATCATGGAAGTCATTCAGCGCGAGACCAGGGCCAAGGGCAAAGTCGTCCTCGGGCTCGCGACCGGCAGCACTCCGCTCGGCGTCTACGAAGAGCTGATCCGCCGCCAACGGGCCGGCGAGGTCGATTTTTCGCGTGTCATCACCTTCAATCTCGACGAGTACTACCCGATGTCGCGGGAGAGCTCGCACAGCTATCACCGCTACATGTGGGAGAACTTCTTCGCGCACGTGAACATCGCGAAGGAGAACGTGCACATCCCCGACGGCACGATCCCGCGCGAGCGCGTCACCGAAGCCTGCGCCGCCTACGAAGAAGCGATTCGCGCCGCGGGCGGCATCGACTTCCAGCTGCTGGGCATCGGCAAGACCGGACACGTCGGCTTCAACGAGCCGGGCTCCGACGCCGCTTCGCGCACCCGCATCGTCACCCTGGACACGCTCACCAGAAAAGACGCCGCGGCCGATTTCTTCGGCGTCGACAACGTGCCGCGCGAAGCGGTCACGATGGGCGTCGCCACGATTCTGGACGCGAAGGAAGTCGCGTTGCTCGCGACGGGCGAGCACAAAGCGGGCATCGTGGCGCGCGCGGTCGAAGGAGAGATCTCGACCGACGTCGCGGCGACGTTCCTGCAGCGCCACCGCGCCGTCACGGTCTATCTCGACCTCCCGGCCGCTGCCGAGCTCACGCGCATCAAGACGCCGTGGCTGCTCGAGGGCGTCGATTGGACGCCGGGCCTGGTCGAGCGCGCGGTCGTCTGGCTCGCCGAGCGGACCAGCAAGGCCGTGCTCAAGCTGTCGGCGCGCGACTACGCCGAGAATCAGCTCAGCCCGCTGCTCGCCCGCGCCGGCTCCGCCGGTCCGATCAACGGCCAGATCTTCAATCGGCTGCGCGACAAGATTCGCGGCCGCGCCAAGCTGCCCACGCACGAGCGCGTGCTCGTGTTCTCGCCGCATCCCGATGACGACGTGATTTCGATGGGCGGCATTCTTCGCAAGCTGTGGGAGAATGAGAACCAGATCGTCGTGGCGTACATGACGAGCGGCAACATCGCCGTGTTCGATCACGACGTGACGCGGCACCTCGATTTCGTCGAGCGCGCCGCCGCCGCCCTCGCGATCGATCCGGCCGTCGTCCGACGCGCGCGCGATACGGTGAACGCCGGGATGGAGCAGAAGGCACCGGGCGACATCGATATCCCCGTCGTGCAGGATCTCAAGAAGTACATTCGGGAGTCCGAGGCGATCGCGGCGCTCGCGGCGGTCGGCATTCCTCCCACGGCCGCGCGATTCCTCGATCTGCCGTTCTATCAGACCGGCGAGGTCCGCAAACGCCCGCTGGGCGACCGTGACGTCGCGATCGTGCTGAAGCTGCTCGAGGACACCCGTCCCGATCTGATCTTCGTCGCCGGCGATCTCTCGGATCCGCACGGCACGCATCGCACGTGCAAGGCGGCCGTCGAGCGCGCGCTGGCCCGCTATCAGGCGGGGCAGCGGCCCGAAGTGTGGTTGTATCGCGGCGCGTGGCAGGAATGGTCGCTCACGGACGCGGACGTGCTGGTGCCGCTGTCCCAGGACGAGCTCAACGCAAAGATCCTCGCGATCTTTCGGCACCAATCGCAAAAAGACACCGCGCCGTTCCCGGGATACGACGAGCGCGAATTCTGGCAGCGCGTGGAGGCCCGGAATCTGGAGACGGCGGCCCGTGCCGATCGCCTGGGATTGCCCGAGTACTACGCGATGGAAGCCTATGTAATTCAACGGGCTTAGACGCGCGTCGTTGCACCGCAGACTCCCCGTTCATTATGTTGGCGCCGGATTAGTCCCCCTTTTCGGAGGAGGCACAGATGAGCGCGTCAACCACCAAGGCACTCAGTCTCGGGATCGTCGCGGCGGTCTGGGCGATCATATCCCATCTCGGCAAGATCAATCTGCAGCTCTGGCCCGTCTTCGTCGGCCTCGCCTGCTTCGTGGGCGCGGGCGGCGGCGTCACCGGATTGCAGAAGTCGCTGGCGGGCACAATCTCAGGCGTCGTGTGGGGGGCGGTGTACGTGGCCGTCGCCTCGGCGCTCGGCCGCCAGCCCGTCGTGGACGCATTGGTCCTCGGCGCGGTGATTTTCGGCATGGTGTACCAGGCGCGAGTCCCGATTCTCAGCTACACGGCGGGCGCCATCATCGGCGGCGCGACGTATCTCGCCATGGGATTCCGCTCCTTCCAGGTGAACTCGGGGCTGCGCGTCGTGATCGCGCTGGCGATCGGCTGCGTCCTGGGGATCGTGGCGGAGCGCGTTGCGGAGATGCTGGGCCGGATGCGGGTCGTACCGGCCATGTCCAACCGCTAGAAAAACCGAACCCGGAGCCACGCGCTGCGCTCCGGGTTGGCGAGGCCGGGCCAAGTGGCCGTCGACACTTGGACCACGACCTACGAGAACGAATCTATGCTCGCACGTCTCGGCCAAGGTGGTCGGGGCGTGCGAGCTTTGTTAGGGAACCGTCCGGCCGACTTCGACCCGTGTTGCCGGGTGAGCGGTCAGGACGGATTATCAGGACATGAGGTTTTTGCCTACATCGACGCGTTTCCGCGTGCGACGCGGCGCCGTCATCGCCGTGCTGCTGGTGCTCGTCTTCGCCGTCACGGCGTCGCTCGCGATCCAGGCCTATACCAACGCGCGCCACCACCGCGCGCAAGCCGATCGGGTGCTCCGCGATTACGCGGCGCTCGCGGCGGCCCGCGTGGCGCTCGCCGCTGCGCGAGAGATCTATTTCGCCGTCACGCCGCCGCTCAAAGCCCTGGAGCATGCGCACGAAGGCGACAAACCGCTTCCGGATCCGAAGCATCTGCACTTCGATCCGATGGAGAAGGAATTCTCCATCGCGCCGTACATCCGGTTCACCTTCTCGCTCGACTTGAAGACCGGCGAGCTGAAGACGTGGGGCCAGCAGGTACCGCCTCACGTGCGCCAGTGGATGGCCGATACGCTGCCGGGTCACACGCGCGTCGTGTACGACACCTCGTGGCACATGGGCTCGGTGCTCGGACAGCCGGACGGAGAGCGCCGCTACGTCGTGTACACGGTGCTGCGCGACGTCGACGGTGTGCTGCGAACCGCGATCGGCTTCGAGGCAAAACCCGCCGCGCTGCGTCCGCTCGTCGAGCAGGCCGTCGATAAGTTCCCGCTGCTGCCGCGCCCGCTGATCGGAAGCGTTCAGTATGACTCGATGGGATCGGTGATCGTGACCGATCGCTTCGGCATCGAGATCTATCGTTCCGCGGCCCAGTACACCTCTCCGTTCACCGCCCGCGACACGATCGGCACCGACATGGGCGATCTGTTCGCGCATACCACCTTGCGCGAGGCCGTCGCCGACCAGCTGATCATCGGCGGGCTGCCGCGCTCGCGCTTGTCGCTGATTCTGAGCCTGCTCGGACTCACCGCGGTGCTCATCGGCATCGCGCTGTTTCAGCTGCGCCGAGAGTCGCAGCTGGCCCGGCTGCGCAGCGACTTCATCTCCGGGGTATCGCACGAGCTGCGCACGCCGCTCGCGCAGATCCGGATGTTCTCCGAGACCCTGACGCTCGGACGCGTGCGCTCCGACGACGAGCGCCGCCGCTCGCTCGCGATCATCGATCAGGAGGCGCGCCGGCTCACGCACCTGGTGGAGAACCTGCTGCACTTTTCGCGCTCCGAGCGCCAGGCCACGCACATCACGCCCGAGCCGACGCGCATCGCACCGCTGGTGCAGGAAGTCATCGACGGATTCGCGCCGCTCGCCGCCGCGCGCGGCGCGACGCTCGCCGCGACGGTGCCCGGCGATCTGATCGTGCCGGCCGATCCCGGCGCGGTGCGGCAGATGCTGCTCAACTTGCTCGACAACGCCGTGAAGTACGGACCCGCGGGCCAGCACGTCCGCATCGGCGCGGCGCGTGAGAACGGATTCGCGCGGCTTTGGGTCGACGACGGCGGACCGGGGATCCCGCGCGCCGACCGCGAGCGCGTGTGGGTCCGGTTCTGGCGGTTGGAGCGGGACCGCGACTCGGCTGTGGCCGGCAGCGGCATCGGGCTCGCGGTGGTGCGCGAGCTGGCGACGCTGCATCACGGCCGGGCATTCATCGACGACACTGCGCCCACCGACGGGAGCGCCCCTGGCACCCGCGTGGTGATCGAGCTGCCCGCATGATTGCCACCGCGATCGGACCGAAGCGCATCCTCGTCATCGAGGACAACCCCGACTTGGCCTACGGGCTGCGCAACAACCTCGAGATCGAAGGCTACGAAGTCGAAGTCGCCAAAGACGGCACGAAGGGCTTGAGCCGCGCCAAGACCGCGAAGCCGGATCTCGTCGTGCTCGACCTGATGTTGCCCGGCATGGACGGCTTCCGGGTGCTGCGGTCGCTGCGGGAAGACGGCCACGGGATGCCGGTGCTGATTCTGACCGCGCGGGGCGAGGAAGCCGACAAGGTGCGGGGATTGCGGCTCGGCGCCGACGACTACGTCACGAAACCGTTCGGCGTGCTGGAGCTGCTCGCCCGCATCGAAGCGTTGCTGCGGCGCGTGGTGGCGCCCAAGAAGAACGGGGGGCCGCCCGCGCCCGCGTTCGAGAAGTTCGGCGACATCGAAGTGCTGACGCCTTCCCGCACCGTGCTGCGCGAGGGCTCGCCGGTGTCGCTCACCCCCAAAGAGTACGACCTCCTGCTCGCGCTGGTCCGGCGCGACGGCGCCTGCATCACGCGCACCGAGTTGTTGACCGAAGTGTGGGGCTACAGCGCCGAGGTCATGAGCCGCACGGTGGACACGCACGTCGCCGAGCTGCGGCGCAAGCTCGAGCGCGATCCGGCGAATCCCAAGCACATTCTCACGGTCCGCAAAACAGGCTATCGTCTAGCGCGGTGAGCGCGACGAAAGCCGATCTCCTCCGCCGGCTCCATGTCGACGGACCGATGCTCGTTCTTCCCAACGCGTGGGATGCGGGCAGCGCAACCATTTTCCTCGAAGCGGGCTTCAAGGCACTCGCCACCACGAGCGCGGGAATCGCGTTCAGCCTCGGGTATCCCGACGGTGAGCGCATCTCGCGCGACGAGATGCTGGCGGCCGTCTCGCGCATCACGCGTCGCATCGATGTGCCCATCACGGCCGACATGGAAGCCGGTTACGGTCTCGATCCAGGCAGCGTGGCGGAGACGGTCCGTCACGTGATCGACGCCGGCGCCGTGGGGATGAATCTCGAGGACCGCCTCGAAGGCAAGCACCTCATCGACTTCTCCCTCGCGGTCGAGCGGGTCGCCGCGGCCCGTGCCGCGGCTGATCAGGCCGGCGTGTCCATCGTGATCAACGCGCGCACCGATGCCTTCGAGGCGCCGGAGCTCGCGCGCGCGCAGCGATACGACGAAGCGGTGCGCCGCGGCAACGCGTTCCGCGCTGCCGGCGCCGACTCCGTATTCGTCCCGTTCGTCGGTGACCGGGACACGATCGAGCGGCTCGTCAAGGCGATCCACGCGCCCCTCAACATCCTCGGCACCCCCAACGCGCCGACGCTCAAAGAGCTGGCCGCGCTTGGCGTGCGGCGGGTGACATTCGGCTCGGCGCCGATGCGCGCCACACTGGGACTGATCCGGCGGATGGCGCGTGAATGGAAGGAAAAGGGGACCTACGGAACGCTCGAGGCGTACGGCATCCCGTTCGCCGATCTGCAGACGCTGTTCGGCTAGTTCAGCTCGACGTGCAAATGATCGGCGGTGCCGACGTGCCGCCGCGTGTCGAATCCCATCAGCCAGAAATAAAACTGCGCCCCGCGGTTCTTGATCACGCCTCGGCCGGTGGTACGCAGATCCACCGCGTGAATCCAGCCGTCCTGTTGCTTGTAGTGCCGGGTGCGGCTGTTCTGCGGCAATCCCATCTTCGCGTAATCCTCCGGCTGGCGCCCCGTGTCCGTGATGAGCATGTCGTGATCGACCAGGATGAGCGTCGACAGGGCGAGCCTGAGCAGCGGATGCACCGAGTAGTAGTAGGCCCTGACCGGCGGCGCCTTCGCGTTCACGCTCGCGAGATAGAGCAACGAATAGCTGCAGTAGAAGAGCACGAGCGGGAGCGCCACCCACTTCGCCAGCGGGAGAATCAGCGCCCGGCCGCCGCGACCCCCGCGCTTCGTGAACTTCCGCGCGAGCCATACCGCGTACGCCGTGATGACCGCACCGGTCAGGAACGCCGCGGTCAACACCGCCACCCACACCGGCGTCTCGCCGTGCTCATAGATGAAGACCGACCCGCGCACCAGCACGCCGAACGGCAGCGCGATGATCAGGGCCACTTTGAGGAAGCCGAGCGCGATATCGCCGGCGAGCGCGCGCCATTCGGCAGGCGTCGCTTTCGTGGTCGCGCGCCACTTGCGCTTCCACTCCTTGCGAGCCTCGCGCTTGAGGCGCTCCAGTTTGACCGCGATGCCGTCCATGTCCCGAATCTACGGATTCGCCGCTCGCCGGGCTTCAGCCTATCATCGAATCCTCATCTGACCGGCTCGGACTCGTCACGACGTGCCACTCGTCGGCGATGCAGGTCAAAGCGTGGCGCAATTTTGTGGCGCTGCTCTCGATCGCAGTGCAGTCGCTCGGCGTCGTGCGGCCTGATATGCCATTATCCGATTGGCGCGCTAATTGCGAAGGCCGCGCAGCGATGATCTTCCCGTTGGCGCTCGCGGCGCTCGCCTTGCAAGGCTCGGTACTCCCAAAACGGCCTCAAGAACCCGTCGTCGCATTCGTCGACGTGAACGTGGTCCCGATGAATCGCGACGGGGTTCTGGAGCACCAGACCGTCGTCGTCCGCGGCAACCGGATCGTCGAAGTCGGACCGGCGTCGAAGGTGCGGGCGCCGGACGGGGCCACGACCGTGAACGGCAGTGGCAAGTATCTGATGCCCGGCTTTGCCGAGATGCACGGGCATTTCCCGAATCCCAACGCCGGTCCCGAGCTCACCGAGAACGTCCTCTTCCTTTATGTCGCCAATGGGGTGACGACTGTTCGCGGCATGCAGGGCCAGCTGCCGCACCTCGAGATCAAGGCCCGGATCGCGCGCGGCGAGCTGCTGGGCCCCCGGCTATGGGTGCCCGGGCCCGCGCTGACGGGTAACGCCGCGCCAACGCCCGAAGCGGGGCGTCGCCTGGTGGAGGAGCAGCAGGCCGCAGGCTTCGATCATCTGAAGATTCACGAGGGACTGAGCCGGGAGACCTACGACACGATCGTGGCCACCGCCAAGCGGGTCGGACTCCGCTTCGGCGGGCACGTCCCTGATGCCGTCGGCGTCTATCATGCCCTCGAGTCCGGGCAGGTCTCGATCGAGCACCTCGACAACTACGTCGAGACGGTCGGCGGACCTGACTCGGCGGATGACAGCCGCATTGCCCGGGTGGTGTCGGCCACGTGCGCCGCCAAAGCCTGGACGGTGCCCACGATGGCGTTGTGGGAGACGTTCATGGGCACCGAAGACATCGACATGCTCGCCGCACGTCCCGAGCTGCGGTATGTCCCGCCGGCATGGCGAAACAACTGGGCGCAGCAGCTGACGCAGCTACGCCGGCAGAACACGGAGACGGCCGAGCAGCGCGTGAAGACCCTCGCGCTGCGCCGCCGCATTCTCAAGGCGTTGCAGACCGCGGGCTGCCCAATCGCGTTCGGCACGGATTCGCCGCAGCTTTACAGCGTTCCCGGATTCTCGATTCATCGGGAAATGCAGAGCATGGCCGCGGCGGGACTCACGCCGCAGCAGATCCTGTTGAGCGGGACGCGGAGCGCGGCACGCTATTTCGGTGCGGAACAAGAGTTTGGCTCTGTCGCCGTGGGCCAGCGCGCGGACCTAATCCTTTTGAACGGGAATCCGCTCACCGATTTGGCGAACGTCGGGCGCCGGGGTGGTGTAATGGTCAACGGCCGCTGGTTGCCGGAGACCGAGATTCAGGCACGGCTCGAGCGTATCGCGGCGGCGTACCAATAAGGAGGAACCGAGACATGGCGTCACGCGCAGAGCGCTTCAGAAAAGCGGCGATCAAGGCCGCCAAGACGGCCCGCAAGTGGGCGGAGACCGCGACACGCGAGGCCGACCGGTTACTGGCGGAAGCTCAGAAACGGGCGGAGACCGAGCAGCGGCAGATGAAGATCAAGGCCGCGCTCAGGCGGACCGGGAAGATTCTGAAGGCCGTCGGACGGGCCGCGATCGTCGCGGGAATCGCCGCCGGTATCGCGTCGGCGCGGGCGGAAAATCGGGCCCGCAAGCTCACCAAGAAAACGAAACGCTAGTCGGCGGCTCCAGCCAGCTTCAGCAGCTTGTTCCATTGCGAGGCCGTCACCGGACTTACGGACAGACGGCCCTGCCGCACGATGGGGAGCTCGCTGAGAATTCGATCTGCTTTGATCTGCCCTAACGTCACCGGCTGCGGCATCCGGCGATGGGCTTTCAGGTCGACCACGAACAGCTTCGGGTCCTTTTTCTTGGGATCGGCGTAGGGCGCGGAGACCACCGTCGCCCAGCCCACGACCGCCTTCTGATCCCCGGTGTGGTAGACCAGCACCTGATCGCCCGGATGCATCGAGCGCAAATTCCGCAGCGCTACGGGGTTCTTCACGCCGTCCCACACCGCCGTTTGCTGGCGCTCCATGTCGTCGTAGCTGTACGTGCTCGGCTCCGTCTTCACCAACCAGTAGTTAGCCATTGTCGTCCGCCCATTGCTGAATCGTCGTGGCAAGCTCTTCCAGGACGTCGCTCTCCGTCTTCCCGCTGCGCTTTGGGACTTTGAACGAGTGATCCCCTTCTTCTATAAGGTGCAGGGTGGCGCGGCTGCCGAGCCGCTTCACCACACCTTGAAGCAGATCGAGCGTCGCGAACTCGTCCCGCGTTCCCTGCAGGAATAACATCGGGATCTCGATCGCCGAAAGATGCTCGGCGCGCTCGACGCCCGGGCGGCCGGGTGGATGCAGCGGGAAGCCAAAGAAGACGAGACCCCGGACGCCGGGCAGCGGCTCCCTGGCCTGCGCCTGCGAAGTCATTCGCCCGCCGAACGACTTGCCTCCCGCCAGCAGTCGAGCAGCCGGTGCTTTCTTCGCGGCCTCCCGCACCGCCTCCCGCACGGCGGCCTCGGCGACGGCGGGAGAATCGGGGCGGCTCTTCCCCGCTTTCATGTAGGGGAATTCGTAGCGATGGGTCGCCATCCCGTGCCTGCCCAACGCCTCGGACGCGCGCACCATGAACGGATGCTGCATCCCGGCGCCCGCGCCGTGCGCAAAGACGTACAGGTAGCGAGCGTCAGTCTGCGCCAAGGAGGTCGTTCAGGCGCTCGAGCACGCCCATCAGCTTGGGTTTCATCTCCAGAACCTTCACACACGGATCTTCGCCCAGCTTTTCCATTCGCTTGAGCGCGTTCTTGATCGTCCAGTTGCTGTTGTGGAGCTTGCCGTTGACCTCGTCCCACTCGATCGGCATCGACACGGGCGCGCCCGGCGACGGTCGTACGCTGTAGGCCGAGACCATCAGCTGGCCCGCGCGATTCTGGAATGCGTCGACGTATACCTTCCCTTCCCGCTTGCTGATCGTGCGCTGCGTCGTCGCAATAGCGGGATGGCGGTCGGTCACGAGGCGGGAAAACAGAATCGCGAACTGCAGCGACTGCTCGTACGTCATCTGGCGGCCGAGCGGCAGCATGATGTGCAGTCCCGACTTTCCCGTTGTCTTGATCACCGCCGGCATTTCGACCTGCTCGCACAGCTTGCGCATCGTCTTCGCGAGCGTGACCACGTGCTCGAACGGCGCTTCCTTGGGATCCAAATCGATCAGGCACCAGTCCGGTTTGGTCAGGTCCTCGATGCGGCTGTGCCAGATATGCAGGGGGATCGTCCCGAGGTTCACGAGGTAGACGAGCGTCTCGACGTCGTTCGCGACGAAATACTGAATGTCGCGTTGCGTGTCCTCGCTCCAGATCGGAATCGTCTGAATCCAGTCGGGGACGAAACCGGGCGCGTCTTTCTGGTAGAACGACTTGCCGTTGATGCCGTCGGGATAGCGCGTGAGGACGACGGGGCGGTCTTTCAGATACGGCAGCAGCCACGGGGCCATCGATCGGTAATACTCGATCAGATCGCCCTTTGTATACCGCTCTTCGGGCCAAAAAACCTTATCGAGATTAGAGAACTTCACCTCTCGGGGAAGGGGGAAGCGGGAAGCGGGAAGGGTACGGCCATCGTCGGCACTACCCTTCCCCCTTCCCTCTTCCCTCTTCCCCTGTCCCGGCATCGCCACGTCCTCAGGATTCTTGTCATCCCTAAAGTGCAAGAAGACGGACTGACGCAGCAGCCCGTCCTTCGTCATCTCTTTGTACCTGACGTCACACACGAGTTTCGGCTCGACCCACGTGTGGTCCGCGCCTTTGGGCAGCTGACCGCCGGGCGGCGCCACGCACGGTGGCGTCTTGCGCACGATCGCCAGCAGCTGCGCACTGACGTCGTCCAGCTGCTTGCCGGTGAATCCTGATCCCGCGCGCCCGCAGTACACGAGCTTGTCACCGTCGTAGGCGCCCACGTGCAACGATCCAAACCCGGAGCGCGCGCCCTTCCCCTTGGTGAATCCGACGACGACGAAGTCGTCGATCCGGTCGGCGCGGATCTTCAGCCAGTCGCCCGAGCGCCCGTTGCGATACGGGCTGTCCGCCTTCTTGGCCATGACGCCTTCGAGCCCGAGCTTCATGACCTGCTCGTAGAGTGCTTCACCGTTCTTTTCGAAGTGCTCCGAATACCGGAGCGGCCCGGTCTCGGGCAGCACCTGGCGCAGGATTTCCTTGCGCTTGATGAGCGGCAGCTTGCGCAGGTCGTAGCCGCCGAACGCGAGCAGATCGAACACGTACAGCGTCGCGGGCGCTTCGATCGCGGCACGGCGGGCCTCGCGCGCGCCGAGCTTGGCGCGGGCCTGCAGCATGTTGAAGTTCGGATGACCCGCTTCATTCGTGACGACCAGCTCGCCGTCCAGGATCACGCCCTCGAAGGGAATCGCTTTCACCGCGCGCGCGATTTCGGGGAAGGACTCGGTGTAGTCGAGTCCCTTGCGTGAGTAGAGCATCGGCTCGCCGTCCTGGCAGGCCGCGCGCATCCGGTAGCCGTCGAGCTTTACTTCGAAAATCCACCCCTCGCGGCTGAACGGATCCTCCCGCGTTTCCGCGAGCATCAGCTCGGTATCCTCGAGCCGCAGCGCGCGTTTGACGGCGCCCGCCTTCTCGAGCTGCTTCCTGATCGGCTCGGCGCGCTGCTTGGCGCTGCGCAGCTCGTCATTGGTCAGGCCGGACAGTACCGAGTCGTTCGAGTACGGCTCGGTCGTGACGTACTCGTCACGCTCCTTGATCAGGAGCCATTCCTTTTCGGTCTTCTTGAGTTTGATCAGGGTCCAGCGGCCGTGGAGTTTGTACCCCTTGAGATTGAACAGCAGCTTGCCCTTCACCAGGCCCTCGTGCGGGTCTTCGAGCGGCTCCCAGATGCCGCGATCCCACACCACCACCGTACCGGCGCCGTAGTTCCCTTCGGGAATGACGCCCTCGAAGTCGCCGTACTCGAGCGGGTGATCTTCGACTTTGACGGCCAGTCGTTTATCGGCGGGATTGGCGGACGGTCCTTTTGGAACGGCCCAGGACTTGAGCACGCCGTCCATTTCGAGCCGCAGGTCCCAGTGCAGCCGCGTCGCGTCGTGCATGTGAACAATGAGTAAACCGCCCTGCTTCGGCCCGGTCTTCGGGACTAAGCCGCCGGGCTCGGGAGTTTGATCGAACGCGCGTTTGGCACGGTAGGGACTGAGCGCGTCACCGCTCTCCTGCTCGGGCTGGGACTTCCGACGAGTAGGCATCGCGCCGTATCATACCCCTATATGGCTGCCCATTCCATCGGTTCCGCCACGGTCTCGTTCGGCCTCGTGTCCGTGCCCGTGCAGATGTACGCTGCCGGCGAGTCGAAGGCCTCGATTTCGTTCAACATGCTGCACAAGAAAGACGGCGCCCGTCTGAAGCAGCAGTACATCTGCGCCAAGGACGGCGAAAAAGTCGAACGCAGCGACATGGTGAAGGGCTACGAATTCTCCAAGGGGCAGTACGTGATCTTCACGCCCGAAGAATTGAAAGCCCTGGAGGAGCGCGGCACCGGCGCGATCGAGATCAAGGAATTCCTTCCGGCCCAGCAGGTCGACCGGATCTGGCTCGAGCGCACCTACTACCTCGGCGCCGACAAGGGCGGCGAGCGCGCGTACAAGCTGCTCGCCGAAGCGCTCGAGGAATCCAAGCGCGTCGCGATCGGCCAGTACGCCGCGCGCGGGAAGCAGTATCTGATCATGATTCGCCCGCTCGAGGGCCGCTTGGTCATGGAGCAGCTGCGGTACGCGGACGAGATTCGCGACATCGCGGAGATTCCGGTCCCGAAGACCGACGTGAAAGACGCGGAGCTGCAGCTCGCGATCAAAGTGATCGATCAGGGCGCCACGGAAGAGTTCGACCCGAAGAAATACAAAGACAACGTGCGCGACCGCATGCAGGAGCAGATCGAGCGGAAGGTCGAAGGCAAGCAGATCACTGAGGAGCCGGAAGAGGCGCCGAAGACCAGAGTGCTGGACCTGATGCAGGCGCTGAAGCAGAGCCTCGGCGGCGCGGAGGCGAAGAGCGAAGCCAAGGCGGCCTCCAAGCCCGCCAAGCGCAAGAAAGTCGCGGGAGGGCGCTAGGCCAGCTGCAGGAACTCCCGTGCCAGTTTGGGCCCGATTCCTTTCTCTTCGTGCTTGAAAAAGATGAACGCATCGGTCCAGGTGCTCCCCAGCGCCTGGACTTTTGTCATCCATTCGCGCAAACCCGCCTCGTCATAGCCTTCATCTCGTAGCCGGATGTAGCCGAAATTCGCGGTCGCCACGAGCGGCGTCGTGCCTGCCTCGGTGTCGGCGATGCACAGCGCCGTGTTGGTGCTGCGCAAAAGATCATAGACGTCGTCTGACCACCAGGATGCGTGACGGAACTCACACGCGGCGCGGACATCCGTCGGGAATTGTGTGAGTAGATCACCGAGTCTCGACAAGTCTTTCTTATAATTGGGGGGTAACTGAAATAACACCGCGCCCAGCTTGGCATTAAGCTTGCGAATTACTTCGAGAAACATCCGGAGCGGTTCGTCGATGTTCCGCAGGCGCGCGATGTGGGTAATCCGTTGCGGCGCCTTGAGAACAAAGGTGAATGACTCCGGTGTCGCTGCGTTCCAGCCGGCGATCGTTTTTTCGTTGGGCATGCGGTAAAACGAGTAATTGATCTCGACCGTGCCCAACTGTTGGGCGTAGTACTCGAGCCACTTCGCGCTCGCGAGCTTGGGGGGATAGAAGCTGCCCCGCCATTCGGGAAAGTTGTAACCGGACGTACCGACGAGAAGCCGCGGCATGAGCCGCAAAAGTACTGTCACCGTTTCAGATGGGGGAGTCGTCCATGAAGATGTTCAAGTACACACTGATCGCATTCGCGTTCGGTCTTGCCGCGTGCGGGACGTCCGCCGAGACGGAGCGCAAGCTCGCCGAGCTCGAGCAGGTCAACACGCAGAAGGATAGTCTGATGCAGGAGGTCGCCATCAGCTCACGGCTGATCAGCGACATCAACGTCGAGCTGGGCAAAGCGAAAGTGCGCAACGACCGGCTGCGCGTCTCGAGTGAAAGCCCGATGACCGCGTCGACCGACACGTTGATGGCCAAACTGCGCTACGTCGTGGCGCGGGTCGGCGAAGTCGAAGGCGCGCTGGCCGCCAGCCGCCAGCGGGTCAAGAGTCTCACCGCGCTGTCCGACAGCCTGCGCTCCGCGTACGACTCGACCGTCAGCAACCTCGAGGCGGTCATTGCCACCCAGAAGAGCACGATCGATCTCCTCACCGATCGCGTGAACACGCTCACGCAGGAGAACGTGGCGCTGCGCGACAGCCTCGCCACGGGCTACTACATCGTGGGGACGCGAGCCGAGCTGAAGAAGAAGGGCATTTTGACCGAGCAGGGCGGCGGCCGCGTGCTGTTCGTGCTGTGGCGTACCGGCAAGACGCTGCAGCCGGCGCGCAACCTCGATCCGCGCGACTTCCAGGCGATCGACACCCGCGTCGTGACGCAGATCCCGCTGCCCAGCGCAACGGGCGAGTATCGCGTCGCGTCGCTGCAGGATCTGTCGTATGTCTCCGAGCAGCGCGAGCACAACAAGTACGTGGGCACACCGGTTTTGACGATCACGTCGCCGGCCGATTTCTGGAGGACCTCGAAGTTCCTCGTGATTATCCAGGAGAGCGGGCCGAGACCGGTCGCCGCTACCGCACCCGAGATGACGTCGGAGTCGCAAGTCACCAGCCGCTAGAGGAGTTGCGAAGTGCCAAGACGGCGAAGTGGCTTCAAGCTCGAAGCTCCCAGCTTGAAGCCACTTTGCCGTCTGTGCAACTTTGCAACTATGAGCACCCGCTGCTCTTGGCCTTCCGACAATGCCCAGATGATCGCCTACCACGACACCGAATGGGGCGTCCCCGTCCACGACGACACGCAACTCTTCGGCAAACTGGTGCTGGATGGATTTCAGGCAGGACTGTCCTGGGCCATCATCCTCCGCAAGCGCGACGCCTTTCTGAAAGCGTTCGACGGGTTCGACCCCGATCGCATGGCCCGCTACGACGCCACGCGCATCGCGAAGATCCTCCGCGATCCCGGCATCGTGCGCAACAAACAGAAGGTGAAATCAGCGGTGGGAAACGCCCGCGCCTTCCTGAAGCTGAGAGACGCGGGCGAATCGTTCGATCAATTCCTGTGGCAATTCGTGGGCGGCACCACGAAGATCAACGCCTGGAAAACACCGAAGCGCCTTCCCGCCGAGACCAAAGAATCGATCGCGATGAGTAAAGCGCTGGTCGAGCGAGGCTTTCGGTTTGTCGGTCCGACGATCGTCTATGCCTTCATGCAGGCTGTCGGGATGGTCAACGACCACCTCGTGACCTGCTACCGCTATACCGAGCTTACTTCGCCCGCTCCAGGTACTGGCCGGAGCGCGGGTCCACGCGCACCGTCTCGCCGGGAGAAATGAACTCGGGCACCTGAACGGTCACGCCGTTCGACAGCTTGGCCGGCTTGGTGCTCGCGGTTTTCGTCGCCGTCTTCATCACGGGTGACGTCTCGACCACCTTCAACTCGATCACCGACGGCAGCTCGATCGCGATCGGCCGGCCTTCGAGCCATTCGACCTGGACCACCATCTCCGGCTGCAGCCACGGCGTATCCTCGCCCACCGCGCGCTCATCGAGCGTGAACTGCTCGTAGGTCTGCTGATCCATCACGTGCACGCCGCCCTGATCCTGATAGAGCACCTGCATCTCTTTGGTGTCGAGCCGCGCTTCTTGCAGGAAGTCGGTCGCCGCCAGCCGCTGATCGAACGTGTTGCCCGACGTCAGACTGCGGAACCGCACCTGCACGAACGCGCGCAGGTTGCCCGGTGTGCGGTGCGTGAAGTCCATGACCCGGCACGGCTGGCCGTCGATCATGAGGACGTGACCTTTGCGAATGTCTGTGGCTTTCATGGGAGCGGGAACTTAAACCCGCGAGGGTAGCACTCCAAGGGGGAGAGTGCTAACTGCTTGCCCCGCAGCCTCCCGTTTACTAGCGTGAGCAGCCTCACACACGTCGACCGTGTCGCATTGCAGCTTTCCGCAGCACCGTGGACAACACCGAGCGGACGGGTTTTGACGTAAGGCTTTACGGAATAGTTAGATAGATGACCGGCATCATCTTTGCCTCTCTCGATGTCGCAAGGAGGGAAGCATGATCAGGCCCATCATCCATCGCCAGCTCACCCGCGGCGACCTCGCGTGCCTAGTCGACGAGATCGCCCGGATGGATGTCAGCGAAGGCCGCCAGGCCGACCAGGCGCTGCAAGCCGGCGCGGTCGACACGGTGCTCGATTCTCCCGCCGCCCTCGAAGCCGTCCTCGGCCGCGGCGGCGCGCCCGCTCCGCTTCCCCTCACGCTGCTCTGGTACATCCCGATTCGCGCCCAGCTGCGGCATCGCGGCGTGACCGACATTCTGCTCGCCGACTACGCCGCGACGCTGCCCGTCGTGTTTGCGACATCGCACTCGCCGACCGCCATCGCGCAACAGGACGCCGGCATGGCCGAGTGGTGGCGCTTCGTCGCCGCGCTGCCGCAGGGCACGGTCGCGCAGGCCGAGGCCGCGGCGGATGCCGCGGCACTCGCGCTGTGGTGGGCGGGCTGCTTCCCGGAGTTCGTGGAGCGCGGCGGCTCGAGTCAGGGGACCGTGCGCGCGTACGTCACGTTCGCCGGACGCATGCTCGCGCTCGCGGCCGACCTGCTCGAGCCGCAAGCGCCCGAAGAAGCCTCGCTGTTCTCGCGCGCCGCCGCAGCGCGCATCGAGCTGCACGCGGCCCTGATCGAGGCTCGGGTCGATTACATCGGTGAGGACACACACAGCAGTGAGAGCCGCCTCAATCGCTTCTTGAAGCGGCTCTCGGAGAACAACTAGGCCGGCCTACTGCTGTTGCTGCGGGACCTCCTTCAGCTGCTGCACTCGCTGCAGGTTCGTCACAGCCTTGCCGTACGTTCCCTCGATCCCGACCGCGGCACGATACTCTTCCTCCGCCGCGCGATACTGGCCGGTCCGCTCCAGCGCCATGCCGAGATTATTGTGGAACACGGCGACTTTGTCGTTGATGCCCACGGCGACGGTCAGCGGCTCGATCGCTTCCTGGAACCGCTCGAGCCGGATATACAATGCGCCGAGGTTGTTCAACGCCCACACGTCCGTGCTGTCGAGCTGAATCGCGCGCTGATACGACAGAATCGCGTCGTCGGTCTTGCCCAGCGCTTCGAACGCGCGACCCTGCAGGCGCACCGGCTCGCTCGACGTCGAATCGAGCTGAATCGCGGTCTCGATGTGCGCGAGCGCGCTGTCGGCCTGCTCGGTTTCCAGCAGCACTCGGCTCAGATTCAAATGACTCTTCACGTGCGTCGGGTCGAGCGTGATCGCTTGAACGAACGCGCTCTCCGCCGTCACCCGATCGCCGGACTTCCACGCCGAGAGGCCGAGCATGTAGAAGCCCCACGGGTTCGAGGGCCGGCTCTCGCTGTAGCTCTTGAACAGCGCCGCGGCGTCATCGTAGCGCCGGTCGCGATACGCCGAGTCGGCGAGCTCGAACGTGACGGGCCCGCTGATCACGCGCGGGGTCGACGTTTCGCTGCTGACATTGCTGACCGGGACACTGCTGGTGGCGGGGGGCGTCACAACACGCTCACCGGCCCTGGCCTGGTCGGGGGTTCGATCACCGCACGCGGCGAACGCGTAGCCGGCGATCACGGTGCACACGATCCCGGCCATGAGGATGACCGGAAACTTGAGCGACCGGTTGGTCTGGTCGATCGAAAACTGGTACGACATGGGCTCCTCCTGGAGCAGGGGTTCGCCAGGAGGAGAAGGCAGACTGCGCGCCAAGCACTAAGTGCTTGTTTTTCAATGTCCTATTGGGCTGCTGTGTTATCCAGGACCCGTCACTCGGCTGGCTTTGTGTCTTTCTGGACACCCAAGCGCTTCATGACCTTGAGCAGGCTCGCGTGGTCCGACAGACCAAGCTCCTTCGCGGTCTTCGTCACGTGCCAGTCGTTACGCTCGAGGGCCTGAATGACGATCTGGCGCTCGGCCTCGAGTTTCTGCTCTTCAAACGTGCGTCGTCCGTCGTGCGTCGTGCGTGGCGCTGATCTGCGCTGATCCCGAATCTCTGCAGGTACGTCGTCGATCTTCAACTCTGCGTGATCTGTGGCGATGAGCATGCGCTCGATCACGTTGCGCAGCTCGCGGATATTGTTGCGGCGCCAATCGTAGGCCATGAGGACTTCGAGCGCGCCGGGCGTCACCGTCTTCGGCCGCATGCCGAACCGCGCGCACGTTCCCTCGACGAGGTGTTCCACCAGCGCCGGAATATCCGACAGCCGGTCGCGCAGCGGCGGAACGCGCAGCACATGAACATTCAAACGATAGAACAGGTCTTCGCGGAACCGCTGCTCGCCCACTTCCTTTTCAAGATCGCGGTGCGTGGCGGCGACGACGCGCGTGTCGACGTCGATCGTCTTCGTCGCGCCGATGCGCGTGACTTTCCGGTCTTCCAGCACCCGCAGGAGCTTGGCCTGCGCATTCGCCGGCAGGTCGCCGATTTCGTCCAGGAACAGGGTTCCACCGCTCGCCGCTTCGAACGCGCCTTTGCGCGTCGCCGTCGCGCCGGTAAACGCGCCACGCTCGTGACCGAACAGCTCGCTCTCCACCAGCTCGTGCGGCAGGGCGGCGCTGTTGATCGCGACGAACGGTCCCTTGGGATTCGCGCCGAGGCGGTGCAGCTCGCGCGCGACCAGCTCTTTCCCTGTCCCGCTCTCACCGACGATCAGCACGGAGCTCGGTACGGGCGCGACGCGAACGATGCTTTCCTTGAGCTTCATCAGTGCGGGACTCGCGCCGACGAGCGGTGACTCGAGTCCGAAACCGCGTCTGAGCAGCGTGACTTCATTCGTCAGCCGCCGGCGCTCGATCGCGTTCTCCACTTCCTGCGCCACGCGCTCCATCGGCTCGGCCTTGTCGATGAAGCTGTAGGCGCCGAGCCGCAGCGCCTGCACGCACCGGTCGAAATCACCGGTCCCCGTGTAGACGATGACCGGCACCCGCAGGCCGAGGCGCTCGACCGAGCGCAGCACCTCGAACCCGTCCATCCCCGGCATTTCGAGATCGAGGATCACGCAGTCGATCGAGTCGCGCGTGAGACTCTCGAGCGCCGAGCGGCCGCTCTTCGCAATGAGCGTCTCATAGCCGCGCAGACGCTTGAGGTCGTACGCGTATTGCTCGGCCATGGCCGGCACGTCGTCGACAATCAAGACGAGCGTCATTGTGCCGGAAGTTCTACGATGAATTTCGAGCCCTGGCCAGGCTCGGTTTCGACCTTGAGGGAGCCGTTCGAATCCAGCACCAGGCGACGCACGATCGACAGCCCCAGCCCCGTTCCACCGGCTTTGGTCGTGTAGAAGTCGTCGAACGCCTTGTCGAGCTCGGCCTTGGTCATGCCCCGGCCGGTGTCGCTCACGATCAGGCGTACGACTCCCCTGCCCTTTTCGGTCTTCACCGCCACCGCGCCGTTCTTTCCATCGAGACTGTCGACCGCGTTACTCACGAGATTCTCGATGATCCGGCGCAAGACGAGCGCGTCCGCGGACACCGCCGGCAGCCCATCAGCCAGCTGGATCTTCACGCCGCTCGATCCCGCGACGCTATCGCGGACGACCGCGTTGACGTCCGTGGCCTTGCGCTCGGACTGGGGCGAGAGCTTGGCGTAGTTGGCCGCGAGCGTTTCCAGGTAGTTGATGCTCGACTCGACCGTCCCCTGCCGCTCGCCGAATACCTGCGGCAGCTGGGCGGGCTCGTCGCGCGCGACCTGGGTCAGATGGCGAAACACGTTGCGCAGCGGGGCCAGGCCGTTTTTCACATCGTGGTTCACCTGGCGGGCGAGGTCGCCGATCGCGGCGCGCCGCTCCATCTCCCGCATTCCTGCTTCCACTGGAGTACTGATGCGTGTCGAGAGCCACCCGGCCAGGAGCAGCGCCGCCAGCGAGGCCACGAGCACCGCGACGATGAACCACAGGTTCACGTTGCGCTGCAGCGCGCTGAGCAGGGCGGAAGAGCGTGTGACCTCGATGTGAGCGCGGTCGACCTGTCCGGGACCATCGGCGGCGTCGATGTACGGAAGCGTGATCTCGCCGACCACCAGGCGGCCGGTGTCGGCCGCCGCCGAGTCCGTCGGCAGGGTCAGCTGCACCCCGAGCTCGGGGTCGCGTGCGAGTCGCGCGAGAAACGCCGAGTCCACGGTGACGCCGCCGATCAGCCGAAGCTGCTTCCCCGAAATGGCGAATGAATCGGCGGTGACGAGGGCGAGAAAGGGTCCTTCGGCAGCCGCGGCCCGCACCAGCGTCGGAGCACGGACGGTCGGGCCCAAGCGGTCGAACTCGTTGCGGAAATGGCCGGAGGAGACGATGCGTCCGTCGTCGTCCTGGAGCTGCAGGAAATCGAGCCCGGCGAGACGCATGCCGTCACCGGCATAGTCGAGCGCGTAGTCCCGGTTTTCGCCGCGGACGACGTAGCCCCGAAATCGATTGTCGTCCTGCAGCGCCGTTTTCATCGCGCCGAGCCGCGCGGCGATCCGGTCGGTTTCCCGCGCCAGGTCCGCGTTGATCACGTTGACGAGCGCAGTGACGCGGCGCTCGTACTCACTCGTGATCCGCCGCGACATCTCCCGGCGGATGCCGAACCCGAACACGAGCAGCGGAATCAGCACCACCACCCCGAACGCGGTCAGGAGGCGGCTGCGGAAGGTCATGGGACGAGATGAACCGTCCCGTCGTAATCGTACGCCCAGCGCGCGACTCCGCGACGCACGATCGCGGTGGGACGCGTATCGACCAGCGCCGTGACCGTCGCGGACCACTCCGGCAGGAGCTCACGGGCGCTGCGGCATGGATCGGCCGTCATCCGCGGCAACGCCACGATGTAGCCCCAGTCCTTCCCGGCGGCGACGGCTGCCTTGAGGTCGTCCGGCGAGCGCGGCGTCGCAACGGCACGCGTCAGCGCCGCCAGGCGGCCCGCGAGCTCGCGCGCGGTGGGATCGGACCGGGAATACAGAATCCGACGCTGGCCGCCCGTGGCGGGCGGAGGACTCGTGGTCCCGCCGGCGGCACACGGCCGCAGATTGAGCCACCAGAAGCCGCCTTCCGGGCTGCGGGCTTCGGCGCGCACGGCCTGCTCGAGACCGTCGAATCGCGTGCCGCCGGCCTCGGGCGTGACGTACACGTACGTGCGGTCCCACGGGAGCGTGACCACGACGCGGTCTTTGAGCGTCGCGGCATAGTCGCGCAGCGAGCGATCCCGCGTGATGAGCAGATCGACGCCCGCATCGAGCAGATCGCGGGCATCGCCACCGGAGGCGATTCGAAACACGAGGGTGTCGCCCCGCCCGTTCTGCGCGCGGATTTCCTGGGCGGTCGTCGTGGCGCTCGTGGCCCAGAACGCGCCGGTGCCGATGGGCCAGCTCGTGTCGGGCGCCGGCTTCACGATCGCGAGGCCCGGATCCGACAGTATGAGCGGCACCTCGTCGACCTGCTGCGCCAGCGCGACGGTCACAACCTTCGTCTCGAGCGCCCCAAGCGTGTAGCCCGCACCCCCGCGTCCGAACACGATGTCCTGCGCCGTGACGGGTGCGCCGTCCCAGAACTGCGCGCCCTCGCGGAGCCGGAAGGTCCAGCGCCGGCCGCCATCGTCCTTCACCCATTTCTCGGCCAGCTCGGGCGTTGCCTTGCCGTCGCAGTCGAAGCTCAGCGGCGTCTCGTACAGATGCCGGAACACGAGCCGCTCGCCGTCATTGGTGGGAATCGGCGCATGACGGGGATCGACCGGATCGGTCAGGCCGATCTTGATCACCGGCGCGCGGGACGGGGCCGCCCCCGTCGAGAGCACGCAGCGATCGTTGACGACGGCGTTGGTTTCGCCGCCGCCGGTCGGCACGCCGGTGCCGATGCGCGGGTGCGCGCAGGCCGCGAGAGCAATCACGCCGAGGACCGAGAGCCGGTACGCTGGCATGAAGTAAGGATACACTACACTATCTCTGCATGGGATTCGCACGCACGATCCTCCTCAAAGCCTCCCGCAGCCAATGGCTCGCGCGCCAGCTGCGCGAGCGCCGTTTCTTCCAGCGCGCCGTCAAACGCTTCATGCCCGGCGAAACGCTCGACGCCGCGCTCGAGGCGGCCGGCCAGTTCTCCAAGATCGGACTCGGCACGGTGCTCACCGAGCTGGGAGAGCAGGTCACCAATCGTGCCGAGGCCGCGGCGGTCCGCGATCATTACCTCGGAGTGCTCGAAAAGATTCAGCGCCGTAAGTTGCCGGCCCACGTCTCGGTGAAGCTGACGCACCTGGGATTGGACGGCAGCCAGGAAGGATGCGTGCAGGACGTGCTGAAGCTCGCCGCGCGCGCCGAGCAGGCGCGGTCGTTTCTGTGGATCGACATGGAAGAGTCGCGCTACGTCGATGCGACACTCGACGTGTACCGCCGCGCCAAAGCGGAGTGGTCGAATGTCGGTGTCTGCCTGCAGGCGTACCTGCACCGCACCCCGAAGGACCTCGACAGCCTGCTGTCGATTGCGCCCGCGATCAGGCTCGTGAAGGGCGCCTACAACGAGCCGGCCGATGTCGCGCTTCCCAAGAAGAGCGACGTCGACCAGGCCTACCTGCAGCTGGCCGACAAGCTCCTCACCGAAGCGGGTCGGCAGCGGGCCAAGCCGGTGTTCGGCACGCATGACCTCGGGTTGATCGAGCGGATCAGGAAGACGGCCGTCGACAAACGGCTCGATCCTTCTTCATACGAGCTGCATATGCTCTACGGAATTCGTGCCGAGGAGCAACGCCGCCTGGCCTCGATGGGCGTGCAGGTCCGCGTCCTGATCAGCTACGGGAGCGCCTGGTTTGCCTGGTATATGCGCCGGCTTGCCGAACGGCCCGCGAACGTATGGTTCGTGTTGCGGAACGTCGTGTAGATTAAAGTCATGGCGTCATCGACGATTCCCCAGCGCCACCGAGAGACCCGCGACGCGGTCGTCATTCGCTTCGCCGGCGACTCGGGCGATGGGATGCAGGTGACCGGCACGCAATTCACACTCGAAACCGCGCTCGCCGGCAGCGACTTCTCCACGTTCCCCGACTTCCCCGCGGAAATCCGCGCCCCGACCGGCACGACGTTCGGCGTCTCGGCGTTCCAGATCCACTTCGGCGGCGGCGACGTCATGACTCCCGGTGACGCCGTCGACGTGCTCGTGGCGATGAATCCGGCGGCGCTCACGGTGGAGCTCGAGGACCTGAAGGTCGGCGGCACCGTCATCGTCGATACGGCCGCGTTCACCGAGCGCAATCTCAGCAAGGCCGGTTACAGCAAGAACCCGCTGGACGACGATTCTCTGGCCAAGTATCAGGTGCTCAAGTTCGACATCACCAAACTCACCGCCGATGCCGTCAAGCCGCACGGGCTGTCGTCGCGCGAAGCGCATCTGTGCCGCAACATGTGGGCGCTCGGCCTGCTGCTGTGGATGTACGGCTACGAGCGTACCGCGTCGGTCGAGTGGCTGAAGAAGAAGTACGCGAAGAAGCCGCTGATCGCCGCCGCCAACGAGGCGGCGCTCAACGCCGGTCATGCGTTCGGCGAGACGGCGGAGATGACGGAGCACCTGGTCGGCTACGTCGTGCCGAAGGCCGACGTCGAGCCCGGCCGCTACCGCACCGTCAGCGGCACCGAAGGCCTGGCCTGGGGACTCGTTGCCGGGCTGCGCGCGGCCGGAATCCAGAAGCTCGTGTTCGCGGGCTATCCGATCACGCCGGCCTCGGCGCTGCTGCACATCCTGGCGAATCTCCGCTCGTACGGCGTCGTCACGTTCCAGGCCGAGGACGAAATCGCGGCCGCCGGGGCCGCGTTGGGCGCCTCCTACGCCGGGGCGTTGGGTGTGACGTCCAGCTCGGGTCCGGGCATCGCGCTCAAGACCGAGATGCTGGGACTCGCGATCGCCACCGAGCTGCCGCTCATCGTGATCGACTCGCAACGGGCCGGTCCATCGACGGGCATGCCGACGAAAGCCGAGCAGTCCGATCTGTTCCAGGCCGTGCTCGGTCGCAACGCCGACGCGCCGCTCGCGGTACTGGCGCCGGCATCGACCGCGGACTGCTTCAGCATCGCGATGGAAGCCGTCCGCATCGCGACGAAGTACATGACACCGGTCATGGTGCTGAGCGATGGCTACCTCGCGCATGCGGCCGAGCCGTGGCGGATTCCGCGCGAGGCGGACTTGCCGAGCTTCCCGATCAGCTATCGGACAGACCCGGAAGGCTTTCATCCGTTCCTGCGCGATCCCAAGACCTTGGCGCGTCCCTGGGTGAAGCCCGGTACGCCGCAGCTGGAGCACCGCATCGGCGGGCTCGAGCGCGATTACGATTCCGGCCACATCTCCTACGATCCCGACAACCACGCGCGCATGACCAAGGCGCGCGCCGACAAGATCGCCGGCATCGCCAACGACATTCCGCTGCAGACCGTCGCCCTCGGGAACGACCACGGCAAATTGGCGCTCGTCGGGTGGGGCTCGACGTTC
Organism: Gemmatimonadales bacterium; assembly: GCA_035573235.1. Classification (GTDB taxonomy): domain Bacteria; phylum Gemmatimonadota; class Gemmatimonadetes; order Gemmatimonadales; family GWC2-71-9; genus 20CM-2-65-7. Next base: position 2,181 of record DATMZX010000022.1, on the reverse strand, counting down.
GGCGGCATCCATCGCGCCGTGCAGATCGCCCGGAATGAAGGACGCGATGTCTCGCACATTCATGTGCGCTACCTGAGTCCGTTTCCGCGCAATCTCGGCGACTTGTTGAAGCGCTACGACCGCGTGATCGTCCCCGAAATGAACAACGGGCAGCTGGTGAAGCTGCTGCGCGCCGAGTACCTCGTGCCGGCGGAGTCGCTGCCGAAGGTGACCGGCAAGCCGTTTCGCGTTACCGAGATCGCTCAGGCGATCAGGAAGATCGTATGACGGTCACCACGATCACCGACGCGCAGCTCGCGCCCAAGGATTACGCCTCGGACCAGGAAGTCCGCTGGTGTCCGGGCTGCGGCGACTACGCGATTCTCAAGGCGGTCCAGAAGGCCTGCGCCGACATGGGGCTCGTGCGCGAGCGCACCGTATTCGTGAGCGGAATCGGATGTGCGGCGCGCTTTCCTTACTATATGTCGACGTACGGATTCCATACCGTGCATGGGCGCGCCCCGGCGATCGCGACCGGCATCAAGCTCGCGAATCCCGAGCTCGACGTCTGGGTGATGACCGGTGACGGCGATGGACTGTCGATCGGCGGCAACCACATGCTGCACGTGCTGCGCCGCAACGTCGACCTCAACATCATCCTGTTCAACAACGAGATTTACGGCCTGACCAAGGGCCAGTACTCGCCGACGTCACGCCGCGGCACCCGCTCGCCGTCCACGCCCCAGGGCTCGATCGAGTACCCGGTCTCGGCGTGCGGGTTTGCGCTCGGCGCGGGCGCGCGCTTCGTGGCCCGGTCGATCGACACCCAGCAGGCGCATCTCATCGGCGTCCTGAAACGGGCGCACGCCCACAAGGGCGCGTCGTTCGTCGAAATCCTGCAGAACTGCGTCGTCTTCAACGACGCTGTTTTCGATCATATCACTGGGAAAGAAGTCGCCTCGGAGGCACAGATCCTCGTCGAGCACGGCAAGCCGCTGGTCTTCGGCAAGACCAAGGACAAGGGGCTTCGGCTGAAGCCGGGCAAAATCGAGCTCGAAATCGCGCCCGCCGGCGCCGATACGCTGGTCCACGACGAAACCAGCCGCCCCCTCGCGCAGCTGCTCGCCGCGCTGGAGCCCCCGCTCCCGACGGCGATGGGGGTGCTGTACTGCAACCCGACCGAATCCTACGAGCATGATGTCTATGCTCAGCAGGGAGCTGCAGCTGGCAAAGGTGATTTGGATGCGCTGCTGAACAGCGAACGCACTTGGGAGGTCTCATGACCGTTGCGAATCGCAGGCGAAGCGGACCAGATCGGCGGGTGAAGAGCGTTCCGGTTGACGTCGAGCGCCGCAGTGGACTCGACCGGCGCATGATCGTGGAATCGGCGACGGCGCAGATCCATGCCGTCCTGGAGCTGCTCACGCAGCTCGCGGACATGGGCGCGCTCCGGGACGATTCGCGGCGGCTCCTGGATACGGCGATGCTGCGTTTGCGCTACGCCCTGGAGCGAATGGAACCCGAGTAACTGTTGCGGCTGTGCGACAGGCCGGCGCGGCTCCTCCGCGCCGGCCTTCGTGTTTTCCGGGCCCGCCGGTTGCATCCCTCGGCCGTGTCACCTCACGCGAGGCTCCCATGAAGAAGTGGCTCATCGCAAGCGTCGCGAGCATCGCGCTCGTCGCCTGCGAGCAGAATCGTCAGGTCGCCGGACCCGATCAGCCGATGTCGGCAGCCGTCACCGGCAGCGATGCACAGATCTACATCGTCAACTTCGACGAGACGCAAACTACCGAAGCCGCCGTCACCGCGGGGATCCTGAACGCGGGCGCCGGCGCGGTGCAGTTCAACAACTTCTCGATGGTCGCGGCGCTCGCCACGCCGGCGCAGCTCCTGACGATCTCGGCGCTGCCCGGACTCGAGGGGATCTACGCCAACAAGCAGCTCGAGTACTACATGCTGCACGAAAGCGTGCCCTCGATTCGGGCCGACGCGGTGCATGTGGCGGGCATCACCGGCAAGGGCATCGGCGTCGCGATTCTCGACAGCGGCATCGACGGCCTCTACAATCCCGATGTGGCCTACCCGCAGTACACGATCGCCAACGTCAAAGTGCTCTACAATCAGGACGATCTGTTCACCTTCGGAAAGGATGCGCCCAAGCCGGTGCGCAAGGGTGCGACGCTCGTCACCCCCAACATCCCG
>DATMZX010000021.1:0-4454 GCA_035573235.1 Gemmatimonadales bacterium | reverse complement strand
GACCATGACAATGCTCTCGTTGGATCCGGACACCGTCAGGTCAACGTCCGAAAACTCGAGCTGCTGGAAGGTGGGATTGAGAATCCAGGCCCCTTCGACCCGGCCGACGCGCACTGCGGCGATCGGTCCGTTCCATGGCACCTTCGACAGCGAGAGCGCGGTCGACGCGGCCATGACGCCGAGCACATCGGCGTCGTTCTCCTGGTCGGCCGAGAGCACGTAGACAAAGACCTGCACTTCGTTCTTGAAGCCTTCGGGAAAGAGCGGCCGCACGCCCCGGTCGATAACCCGCGCCGACGTGATCTCGTCGTCGGAGGGCCGGCCTTCGCGCTTCAAAAAGCCGCCGGGAATCTTGCCGGCGGCGTAGGTCTTCTCGCGATACTCGACGGTCAGCGGAAAATACGGGAGGTTCGAGAGGTTCTCGGAGACGGTGACGGCGGCCAGCACAACCGTTTCACCGAACTGCACGAGACACGAGCCTGCGGCCTGCTTGGCGAGCCGTCCCGATTCGATTTTCAGGGTGCGGCCGGCAAAAGTGGTTTCTACACGCTTCACTGCGGTACCTGTCTAGAGCACTTGAAAAAGTGCCGAGCGCCCCGGTGCTCCTCACGGGGCGCGCAGCACGACGCCTTATGCGACTTAATGTCGGAGACCGAGCTCGTCGATGAGCTGCCGGTACTTCGCGAGATCGGTGCGCTTCAAGTACTCCAAAAGGCGGCGGCGGCGGCTGACCATGCGCAGCAGGCCGCGTTGCCCGTGGAAGTCCTTTGCGTGGACCCGGAAGTGCTCGGTGAGGCTGTTGATGCGCTCGGTGAGCAGCGCGACCTGAACCCGGCTGGAGCCGGTGTCCCGTTCGTGCAGCCCGTGTTTCCTGACCGGCGTCGTCTTGTCGTACATCGTCCCTGTTCCCTAATCGTTGGAAGCGCCGTAGGTTAACTGGCTTGCTCCCCTTTGTAAAGTGACTAACGCCGCTACGGACCTCGTCGGCCAAAGCCTCGGCCCGTACACCTTGGAGCGCCTGCTCGGCCAAGGGGGATATGCCTTCGTCTTTGCCGCCCGCCAGCCGGACGGCACCCCCGTCGCCATCAAGGTGCTGAAGTCCCGCTATGCCGGCGACCCCCAGTTCGCATCCCGGTTCCGCAACGAGAGCGAGACGGCCGCCAAGCTCGAGCATCCGAACATCATCCGGATCCGCTCCGTGGCCCGGATGGGCGAGCACGTCTACTACGCCATGGACCTGTGCGCCGACAGCTTGAGCGGTCGGCTCACGCGCGACGGACCGCTCCCGGAGGAATCGATTCTGGGGATCGCGCGCGACATCACCGCCGCGCTCGAGTTCGCGCACCAACAGGGCGTGATTCACCGCGATCTGAAGCCCGACAACGTCCTGCTCCGCTCCGATGGCGGCGCGGTGCTCACCGATTTCGGGATCGCCCGCGCCGTATCGGGTTACACCGCGTCCACCGGCGTCAACATGACCATCGGCACGCCGCACTATCTCTCACCCGAACAAGCCCAGGGCCGGCCACTCGACCCCCGCGTCGATTTCTACGCGCTCGGCGTCACGCTGTACAAGGCCGCGACGGGCGAGGTGCCGTTCAGCTCCACCGACTGGTTCGAGCTCGCCCGCATGCACGTCGAGGATCCGCCGCCGTCGCTGCGAAAGAAGCGTCCCGAGATCTCCAAACGCTTCGAGCGCGTCGTCATGAAGTGCCTCGCCAAGCATCCCGACGACCGCTACGCCAACGCCGCCGAGCTTCGTGCCGATCTCGATGAGGTGGAGCAGAAGCGCCGAACGGCGCCGCTCGGGACCGCGCAACGCGAGGCGTTGCGGGAGGCGGTGCCGCCGCGCAGGCAGTGGCTGCTGCTTGGCGCGATCGGCGTGGGGGTCGTGGTGTTGGTCGGTTTGGTGGTGCGGCTGGTGCGCTAAGCCGGCTCGAGCGGAAGGCGGACGATGAACTCGCTGCCGCGACCCACTCCGTCGCTGCGTGCTGCGATGCTCCCGCCGTGCAGATCGACCAGTCCTTTGGCGAGCGACAACCCGATCCCCAGCCCTCCCTGGGATCGCACCAGGGCGATCTTGGCCTGGGAGAACATCTCGAAGATTTGCGGGAGCATCTCCGGGGCGATCCCAATCCCGCTGTCCTGGACGGACAGGAACAGCTCGCCGTCCCGCACTTCCGCCGTCAACCGAATGTCACCGCCCTCCTCCGTGTACTTGGCGGCGTTATTCAGCAGGTTCGACAAGATCTGCGCCACCCGTATCGGGTCGACGTAGAGTGACACCGGCTCCGCCGGGGCGCTGATCGTGAGGGTATGACCGCTGGCCTCGATCACGGGACGGCTCGTCTCCAGCGCCGCCTCCAGCACGGCGGCCAGGTCGACGCGCTGCTTGCGGAGCTCGAGCTTATGCAGCGAGATCCGCGAGGCGTCGAGCAGATCCTCGAGCAGTCGAGCCATCACGTCGACCTGCCGATCGATCACTTCCCGGCCCCAGGACACCTCAGGGTCGGGCGAGCCCTTCCGTTGCAATATTTTGACGGCGTTGCGGATCGGCGCGAGCGGGTTGCGCAGCTCGTGGGCCAGCGTGGCGACGAACTCGTCCTTGCGACGGTCCGCCTCGCGCAGCTGCCGCTCACTGGCCTGCAGCGCGTCCTGCGTGCGCCGCAGCTCTTCGTAGTGCCGCTGCATCGTGAGATCGCACACCACCAGACACGGGCCGAGCGCGCCGTCAGGCAACGTACTGACACCCAGACAGACCGGGATCGGCGTGCCGCCCTCTCTGTGCAGAGTCACTTCCGCCTGTGCTCCCTCGGTTTCCGCGCGGGCCACGTCTCGCAGCAAGTCTTCGAACGCCGTACGGGTCTGGGGCGTGACGAACGTCGCGAGGCGCTGGCCTGCCAGTTCCGACTGGAGCACGCCCAGCTGCTCGGCGAAGCGGCGATTCGCGTAGATGATCGTGCCGTCATCGGTGAGGGTGACCGCGGGATCGCGCATCTGCTCCACCGCGAGCCGGTACGGCAAATCCGGCGTTTCGAGGGTAAAGACACGGTCGCGCTCGACGAGAACCGCGTCCACCTCGCCGGCAGCCAGCGCCCGCAGCGTCGCTTCCGCGTCTTCCAATCGGGCGCGCAGCTCCTCATTCTCGCGCCGGAGCTGTTGCTCCACATCGCGCGTGCCTGGACGGATCGCTTTGCCGGTCATGATGCGACCGTCCGTACCTGCAACACGAGCAGCGTGCGCTCGACGTTCGACAGATCGCCGATGATGCGGCGGATCGGTCCCGGGAGCTTCCGGATCAGTGTCGGAATGGCCACGATCTCGTCTCCCTTCGCGAGATGCGGGTGCACGATGAGATCGATCACTTCGATCTTATGGCGACCGGGCAGGTGCTGCTCGCACAGCTGCCGCAGATTCTCGAGCGCGGCGACCGATTTCGGCGTCCTCCCGGCCACGTACAGCCGCAGCTCCCACGTGCCGGCGTCGGGAGCACGCGGTGCCGCCTGTCTGGACGGTGGTGCCCGTTTCGTGGGGGTCACTTTCGCACGACTCCCTCGAGCCCGCTCACCTCGCGCAGCTTCACGCCGCGATCGGTGAGCAGAAACTCACGAACCCGGTTCGAGTGCGCCATGCCTCGCGATTTCAGGACATACAGGCCGCGGATGCGTTCGCCACCCAACTCGATGTCGCGGACCAGCAGCCACGTGTCGATCAGGGACGACACGGCGACCTGGCTTCCCTCGAGCGCTTCCCCGCCGCGCGTGAGACTCGTGAACACCGCCGTGATGTCCTGCGCCTTGAGATAATCGATCAGGCGCATCAGCATGCCTTCGGTCTCGACGGAGCTGCCGGCGGTGAGGAAGGAGGTGATTGGATCGATGACCACGACGCGGGGCTGGAACTCCTTGACCATCCGGTGCACCATGGCGAGGTGCATTTCGAGACCGTAGGCGCTGGGCCGCGTCGAGTGGAAACGCAACAGATCCTTCTTCACCCACGGCATGAGCTTCAAACCGATGGAGCGCATGTTGCGCATCAGCTGCTGCGGAGATTCCTCGAAGCTCAGATAGAGACAGCGCTCGCCGCGCCGGCAGGCCGCGTCCACGAAGTGCGCCGCCAAACTGGTCTTTCCGGTGCCGGCCGTCCCCGAAACCAGCACGCTGCTGCCGCGATACACACCTGCTCCGCCCAGCATCTCGTCGAGCCCGGCGATGCCCATCGAGATCCGCTCGTCCGGAGCGCCGTGCTCGAGGCCCAACGACGTAATCGGCAGCACGGAAATGCCGGTCTCATCGATCAGGAACGGATACTCGTTCGTGCCGTGGGTCGTGCCCCGGTACTTGACGATGCGGACCCGGCGGGTCGAGAGCTGGTCGGTGACGCGATGATCCAGGACGATGACGCAATCGGAGACGTATTCCTCGAGCCCGTGGCGCGTGAGCGTGCCCTCGCCA
>DATMZX010000020.1:0-7546 GCA_035573235.1 Gemmatimonadales bacterium | reverse complement strand
TGTTCGCGGGCACCGAGAGCGGCATGTACGTGTCGTTCGACGACGGCGATCACTGGCAGTCGCTGCAGCTGAATCTGCCGAACACGTCGTATCGCGACATCGTCGTGCACGGCAATGATCTGGTGGTTGCGACGTACGGGCGTGGCATCTACGTGCTGGACGACATCTCCCCGCTGCGGCAGATGATGAACGGCGCGACGGAAGAGACGCATCTCTTCGCTCCCGGTGTCGCGACGCGGGTGCGGCGCAATGTCGGCAACGACACGCCGTTCCCGCCCGAGGTACCGCACGCGGCGAATCCGCCGGACGGCGCGGTCATCTATTACTCGCTCGCGTCGAAACCGGCGGCGCCGATCACGATCGAAGTACTGGACACGAGCGGCACCGTCGTACGGCACATGACGAGCGCGCCGCAGGAACCGGTGAAGGAAGCGGCGCGGCCGCCCGAGCCCAACTTCTGGATCGCGCCGCCGTTCCAGCTGCCCGCCGAGGCGGGTGGCAATCGGACGAACTGGGACATCCGCGCCGACGCGCCGCCGGCGTTCACGCACAGCTTCGAGATCAACGCGAATCCGGGGCTGACGCCGCCCTCGCCGCTGGGTCCGCTCGTGCCGCCGGGGCGGTACACGCTGCGGCTCACGGTGGACGGCAAGACGTACACGCAGCCGGTCACGGTCGTGAACGATCCGCGCTCACCGGCTACGGCAGCAGCGGTGCGCGCGCAGTATGCGCTGCAGCGGCGCGTCGTCGCGGCGATGCAGACGTCGTGGGACGGCTACCAACAGGTGGCGGCCGCGCGCGCCGCACTGGGCACGGACTCGGCGTCGAAAGCTCGGGACTCGATCCTCGTCGCGGTCGGTGGCCCGGCAGCTGGTGGAGGCGGATTCCGGCCGGGAGGACCGCCACCACCCACGTTCATGGGTGTGAACGAGACGCTACGCCGCGAGATCAATGGGCTCGAGACCGCGGACATCGCGCCGACGGCGGCGATGCAGGCTCAGTTTGTCGCGGTGTGCAAGGATCTCGCGAAGGCGGTAGCGACGTGGCGCGGTCTCAGTCCCGGGACAACGCTCACGGCGCCGAGCTGTACACAATCTTCACAAAGTCGTCGCCCTTGAAGCGGCCGTTGCCCCACACGGCGTCGAGGTCGGTGAGCGGCTTTGCGGCGATCGATTCCTCGAGCGACTTGCCGGCGGCTTTGAGCCGGCCGACGCGGTCTCGGGCGGTGACGAGCATGTCGCGATACTGCTCGAGGTCGGCCTTCGTGGCGACGCGGCCGTGGCCGGGCACGATCTTCGTGTCGGCGGCGACGAGGCCCAGGACCCGGTTCGCGGCGTCGATCATACCGTCGATGCGGCCGCCGGTGGACCAGTCAATGAATGGATAGCGGCCGTTGAAAAACACGTCGCCGGTCTGCAGCACGTTCAGGCGCTCGAACTGCACGATCACGTCGGAGTCGGTGTGTGCCGGCGCGACGTGTGTGACCTTGATTCCGTCGAGCGCGTAATCGCCCTTGAACACGCGCTGCGGCAACGCGGCGGCAGGGGAGGCCGCTACGTCGATCTCGAGCATCGGCATGTGATGCGGCTCGCGCATCCGCCGCTTCGTGTTCTCGTGCGCGATGATCGTGGCGCCCGCGGCGCGGAGCGGCGCGTTGTTGTCGGTATGATCGAGATGCCAGTGCGTGTTGATGACGAACTTCACCGGCCGGCCGATTGTCGTGAGCGACTCTGCGAGCTTGGGCCACACCCCCGCGACGAACGTATCCACCACGACCAAGCCGTCGGCGCCGTGCAGCACGACGACGTTGCCGCCGGGACCTGAGAGCAGCGTCAGGTTTTCCGCGAGGCCTTGAGTCTGGATCGGGACAGCGGCGAGCTGGGCGCGAAACGCGGCGGTGCGGTCGGGCTGTTGCGGCCACGGAATCAACAGCGCGCCCATTGTCTTGAGAAAATCGCGTCGCGTCGCGCTCATCTATGAAAAAGGCGTGGAATCAGCTACCAGTGCAAGACGCCAAGTGACTTGAAGCCACTTGGCGTCTTTGCACTGCAACTCGGCAGTTTGTTACCGCGAGGCTACCGGCTGCTGCGACTGAGCGCCGACCTTATGGAAGGTCGAAATCGGGACTTCGTAACTCTCCACCTTCGGGGTCCCGTCTACGAGGCGCTCCAGCTTCTGCAGCACGGCCGGGTAGGTCTCGCGGCTGTACGCTTCGGCATTCGCCCGATTCTCCCACAGGCTGATCGCTACCGCCTCATCACCATCGGGCGCGAGGAACGTGATCTCATCGCGGAACCCGGGTTGACGGCGCAGCATGGGGAGCACATCCGACTCGAGCGTGCGGGTGAATTCGTTGGCCTTATCGGCCTTGAGATGCAGGGTAACGTTGCGAGCGAACATAGTCGACTCCTTTTCTCGCGTGAGCCTACGCATCGAGTGATGCTTCGTCACGAGAACGTACGCTCGGGTGGTGGAAGGACCATCGATATTTCTGCTTAGCTACTGCGAGTTAATCCTCGCAACACCGCGCGACACGGCGCGCCGTCGGCTCCCACGACCTTGAGCGGCAAACAGGCGAGCTCGTAATCGCCCGGCTCGACGTGACGCAGATCGAGTCCTTCGACGATCACGACTCCGGCGCCGAGCAGCACGTGGTGGGTGCGATAATCTTTCGAGTCGAATTGCTCGACCGAGAGATAGTCGATGCCCACGAGCCGCACCCCGTGCGCGACCAGCCACTGCGCCGCCTCCGGCGCGACGAATACGAAATCGGTCCGAAACTTCCTGTCTTCCCACAGCGCGCCGTTGCGGGTGCGAAATAGCACGCGCCGAACCCCGTCGAGCCGCGCGCGCTCGAGCGCGTCGACACGAATCGAAACGGGATCGTCGATCTGCACGACGCGCGCCGGCCCGCACAGCGCGTCGAGGCTGAGGCTCTCGATGCCCGCGCCGCCCTCGATGAAGTGCCGCGGCGCGTCGATGTGGGTGCCGGTGTGGGAGCCCAGGCACAGACTGGTGACGTTGGCGGGATCGCCAGCAGCGATGCGAGAGCGGGGCGTCAGCTCCGGCCCGGGCTCGCCGGGCCAGACCGGCATCCCCGGGGTCAGGGGCAGGGTAATGTCGAATAGCGCCATGCTAAAGGCGATAAGTCTTCTTCACGAGATCGTAAGCCAGCGCGCGAGCCATGGACCGCGCATCGCTTTCGTCGATCACGTGCCGGGCGACGAGGCCGCCGAGGTAATTCGCGTCCATGCGCCGAGCCAGGTCGTGCCGCGCCGGGATCGAGCAGAACGCGCGCGTGTCGTCGTTGAACCCGGCGGTCTTGTAGATCGACGCCGTCTCGGTGGTCTGCTCACGAAACCGGCGCATCCCTTCCATTGAATCGTGGAACCACCAGGGCGGGCCGAGGCGCACCGCGGGGTAGTGCCCGGCGAGCGGCGCGAGCTCGCGGCTGTAGGTCGATTCGTCGAGCGTGAACAGCACCAGCGTGAACGCGGGATGGTTGCCGTAGGCGTTCAAGAGCGGGCGCAAATTGCGCGTGAACTCGGTCGCCACCGGGATGTCGCCGCCCATGTGGGGCCCAAAGCGGTCGAAAACGGCCGCGTTATGGTCGCGAAACGCCCCGGGGTGGATCTGCATCACGAGACCGTCGCTCAGCGACATTCGAGCCATTTCCATCAGGAGATGCGCCGTGAAGCGGCGCTCGTCGTCGGGAGTCGCCTGGCCCTGCCGCGCGCGCTGAAACAGGCGCTCCGCCTCGTCTTCGGGAAGCAACGCGGTGTAGGGCTCGAGCACGCCGTGATCGGTCGCCGTCGCACCCAGCTGCTTGAAATACTTCCGTCGCTCGGCGAGCGCTCGGATGAAACTCGGATAATCGTCGTGGTCAGGGGTCTTGAACACCGCGTCGGGCCGGAACGTCGGAATCACGCGCCCCTTCCAGCCCGACGCCCGAATCGCGCGATGATGCTCGAGGCTGTCGGTGGCCGCGTCGGTCGTCGCCAACACCTCGATGTTGAAGCGCTCGAACAGCGCGCGCGGCCGGAATTCGGGGCTGGCAAGCTTTTCGGCGATTTCGTCGTACGTCCGTGCACCGAACACCTCGTCGAACTGATAATCCAACCAGGCGCCGGTTGGCGTACCGCGAAACAGATAGTCGTGCTCGCTGAACAGCTGCCATACGCGCCGCGGCTCACCCTTCAACAGGTCTTCCAGCGGCACGCCGTTGGCGTACAGCAGGCGCAGGATGTAGTGGTCGGGTTGAACGATCAGCGACGCCGGCTCAGGAAACGGCGCGTCCTCGGCGAGAATGCGCGCATCCACATGGCCGTGCGGCGAGACGATCGGCAACACCTTCGTCTCTTCGTACAGCGCGCGCGCGGCGCGCCGGACCGCGGGATCGGAATCGAAAAAGCGGTCGGGATTCAGACGGTCGGTGCCCAGCCCGGCGCGTACTCTCGCGACCAATGAGCCATCGCGGCCTCGTCGCCCTGGATGCGGCCCGTCGCGGGATCGACGCGCAGCGCGCGACCCGTCCACTGCGCGATGTTGCCGAGGTGGCACAGCAGCACACTCTTCGCGCCCTCCTCGATCGGCTGGCTCACGGGCGCGCCGGTGCGCACTCCGGTGACGAAGTTGGCGATATGAAATGCGGTGAGCTGGTCGTCACCGCTCAACGCCAGCCCGTCGTTGCTCGTCGCGGGCGGCGCGACGTTCTGCTTCACGACCTTGTTGTCCATGTCGTACACGATGTAGCCGTCCTGATCGAGCACCATGGAGCCCGTGGTGCCGTGGATCATCGTGCCGCGGCCACGGCCCTCGACGGGATAGGGGTTGCAGCTCAGCCCCTGCCACGCGATCGACTTGCCGCCCTCGAACTCGAACGCCGCCTCCTGCGTGTCGGTAAACTCCCAATCGTCGTCGAAGTGATAGCGGCCGCCCGCGGAGGTGACTTTGACCGGATGATCCACGCCGAGGGCCCAGCGCGCCACGTCGATCTCGTGCGTGCCGTTGTTGCAGATCTCGCCCGTGCCCCAGCGGCGGAACCAATGCCAGTTGTAGTGAATCACGTTGTCCTTGTACGGCGTGCGCGGCGCCGGGCCCTGCCACAGCTCGTAATCCAGGTTGGAAGGAACAGCGGCGGCTTTGCCGCGTCCGATCGTCGCGCGCTTGTTCGCGTACCAGGCGCGCGCGAAGTAGGGGCGGCCGATGATCCCGTCGCGGATCGCCTGCACGGCTTCGATCGCGCGCGGCGAGGAGCGGCGCTGCGTGCCCATCTGGACCACGCGCTTGGATTTGCGCTGCGCGTCCACCAGCAGCTCACCTTCGCGCGCGTTGTGGCCGCACGGCTTCTCGAGATAGACATGCTTGCCGGCTGCCATCGCGAGAATCGCGGCGGGCGCGTGCCAGTGGTCGGGGGTCGCGATCACGAGCGCGTCGATCGATTTGTCGTCGAGTGCGCGCCGAAAATCGGTGATCGGTTTCGCGCTCACCGCGGCGGCGGCCTTGGCCAGGACTGTCGAGTCCACGTCGCACACGGCGGCGACCTCGGCGTTGGCGGTCTTGGCGAATGTTTTCGCCAGCACGGTGCCGCGGCCGTTCAACCCCATCACGCATACTCTGACCGTGTCGCTGGGGAAGCGGGGCCCGAGCACAATTCCCAGTCCCGCGCTGGACATGGTTTGCACGAAGCGACGGCGTTTCATAGTGGCCTCACTTTGATGCTTCGGAAATAGACTTCGTCCCCATGGTCCTGCAAGACGAAATGTCCTCGGCGCTTTGCGCCGAATCCGGCGATCGACTTGTACTTGCTCGCGGCGAGCAGCGAGTCCATGCGCGCGCTGCCGAGCTCGAACTCGACGACCTTCACGCCGTTGAGCCAATGCTCGCCGTGATTGCCGCGGAACACGATGCGCGCGCTGTTCCATTCACCCACGGGACGCAGCTGCTTCTTCTCGCTGGGCGCGATCAAGTCGTACAAGGCGGCCGAGCGATGATTCGCTAGCTTGCCGTCCTCGTGGCGCTCGTCATCGAGTACCTGATACTCGAAACCGATCGCGGCGTGCGGCAGGCCGACCTGCGACATTGCCTCGGACACATTGTATTTGACGCCGCTGTTCGCGCCCGCCGTGACCTTCCACTCGAAGCTCAGCTCGAAATCGGCGAAGGAGTCGACAGTCATGAGGTCGCCGCCGACGAGCGGGCGACCGTCGGCCACGCGCGGGACATCGCCCGAGGCGATCTTCTTGATCGCGCCGTCGACGACGGTCCAGTGCGAAGTAGGCACGGTGTCGTAACCGACGCCGCGCCAGCCGGTGAGCGTCCGCCCGTCGAAGAGCGACTGCCAACCCGCGGTGGGTGCTTGGTTCAGGAAAAGAAGCAAAGCGGCAGCAATCATATTGGATCGAGCCTCGGCGCTAAGAGGTGAATGATCGTCCACGCCGTGATGTATGCAAAGCTACAGATCAGGAAGATCGAGCCATAGTTGCCGCCGGTTGCATCGAGAATCAGGCCCGTGAGTAACTGGAACAGCACACCCCCCATCGCACCGGCGAAGCCGCCGATGCCGGAGACCGACGCCACGGCGCTCGGCGGAAACATGTCGCTCGCGAGCGTATAGACGTTGGCCGACCAGCCCTGATGCGCGGCGGCCGCGAGCGCGACAATGAATACGGCGACCCACATGCTCCCGGCGCGCGGGGCGAACGCGGTGGGCACGATCGCGAGCGCCATCAGCAGCATCGCCGTCTTGCGCGCGCGATTCACGCTGAGCCCGCGTTTGAGCAGGCTACTCGACAGCCAGCCACCGCCGATCGACCCTACATCCGCGATGACATACACCGTAATAAGAGGAAGGGCGACCTGCGCCAGCTTGATGCCGTAGGTGCTGTCGAGGAATTTCGGGAGCCAGTACAGGTAGAACCACCACACGGGATCGGCGAGGAATTTGCCGGCGATGATGGCCCAGGTTTGGCGATGTGTGAGAAGGTTGAGCCAAGGAACTGGGAGATGGGAGATGGGAGATGGGGTTTCCGGGCTCGCGCTCCGGTACAGAGCGAGCCAAAGCACTAACCACAAGAACCCCAGGGATCCCACGAGCACAAACGCCCAGCGCCAGCCCCACGTCAGCGCGATCCACGGCACGACGAGTGGTGTGAGAATCGCGCCAGTGTTGGTGCCGGCGTTGAAGATGCCGGTCGCGAGGGCGCGCTCCTCTTTGGGGAACCATTCGCCCACGCTCTTGATCGCGCCCGGAAAGTTGGCCGACTCGCCGAGGCCGAGGAATCCGCGCGCGACGGAGAAGGCCGCGGTGGTCCGGGCGAGGGCGTGGCCGATCGCCGCGAGGCTCCACACGACGACGGCGGTCGCGAAGCCGCGGCGTACGCCGACGCGGTCGAGCCACCATCCCGCGCCGAGGAAGCCAAACGCGTAGACAAACGTGAAGGAGTAGACAATGAAAGCGTATCGGGATTCGGACCACCCCAGCTCGCGCTGCAGCGTCGGGGCGAGGATGCTGAGGACCTGGCGGTCCATGTAGTTGATGGTGGTG
>DATMZX010000019.1:0-2293 GCA_035573235.1 Gemmatimonadales bacterium | reverse complement strand
CTTCGACGTGCCCAACGACACTCTGTTCGCCGCGGAGAAACCGCTCGAACTGGTGAACTACCTCGTGCGTCGGCGCGGCATGCTGACCTCGAACGTCGGGGAGGCGTACGGGTTCATCAGGAGTCGCCCTGACCTCGAGCTGCCCGATCTGGAGCTGATTTTCGCACCCGCTCCGTACTTCGAGGAAGGTATCGGCGATCCCTACGACCGCCACGCCGTGGTGATGGGCCCGATTCTGCTCAAGCCACACAGCCGGGGCACCATTACCCTGCGATCGGCAGACCCGAAGGACAAGCCGATCATCGACCCGGCGTATCTCACCGACGAGGGGGGCGCGGATCGCGCCGCGCTGATGGCGGGGCTGCGGATGTGTGCGGACATCGCCAAGTCCGCGGCGCTGACGGGCATCATCGGTGCGGTCGCCCGGCCGCTCGGCGCGACGGATCTCGACGACGAAACGCTCGAACGGGCGCTGAACTCGTTGTCGCACACGCTCTATCACCCGGTTGGTACATGCCGGATGGGCAGCGACGACGCCAGCGTGGTCGACCCGGACCTGCGGGTGCGTGGTGTCGACGGGCTGCGCGTCGCGGACGCGTCGGTGATGCCGACGATCATCCGCGGCCACACCCACGCACCCAGTGTGCTGATCGGCGAGAAGGCCGTGGATCTGATCCGCGGCGGCTAGGTGCCGCTACGACCGGCTGTCTTCGGGAATTAGTCGCCCGATGTCGTCCAGGAGCGACTCCGCCAACGCGATATCCCCGCGAAGGTCACGGTCTTCCGTGCCGCTGGGCAGAACGCCGGTCAGCGTGAGCGCGTCGCCCACGGCGCCGCCGAACTGGTCATCGAGCCCACGCTGACGCAAGAGTCTCACCGCGCCAACAAGTTCGCAGCAGAGTAGCACCCGGTACGCGGCGATGGACCGTTCGAGTTGCTGCACACCCTGGGAGGCGAAGGTGGCGTCCTCCTCGGCGCCACGCGAAAGCACGAGTGTGCCGGCGGAGGCGGGCTGCGCGGCGTTACGAATCTCGGCGATCGAGCCTGCAGCCACGTATTCAACCATCATCAGCCCGGATGACCCGGCCGCATCGGCGGCAAGGAAAGGGTTGCCGCCGTTGGTATCCGGATCGTTGAGCATTCTGATCCGCGAATGGGTGATGGGCGCGGTGAGCGCGAGCGCCAAGGTGGTTCCGTCCAGTTCGAGCGATAACGACGCTTGATAGAAGGCGCCGTGATGGACCACGGCGCCCTTATCGATGTCGAAGAGGGGATTCTCCTGCGCGGCGTTGAGTGTCCGCTCGAGTTGTCCCTCGAGCGAATGCAAGGACGCCAGCACGGTTGCCTGTGCTACCGGGTACACCCGCAGTCCATAGGGATCCTGGATACGGGCGGGCACGCAGTCCGGCCGCCCTTTCTTCGCCAGCAGCGAGCGCACGCGATCCGAGATCGTGTCGACGTAGGGAGCTGCCGACGCCTGCGCGGCGACCGATGACAGCGCTTCCGGATTGCCGTCGAGCGCTAGAAAACTCAGCATGTAAATCACACTTGACGCTCTCTCGAGGCGCGAAAGCTCTTCCAGTGCAAGACAACCACGCCCAACAGTCAGCGCACTGCTGCTCATGAACGGTAGCGCACTGTCGGCGCCCCATGGCGCCATCGGCGTCAGCGGCTTCGACGCGGGCCGTTCGCCGATCAGAGTCAATGCCGTGCCCGCTAGCGGGGCGAGGTCTCCCGTCCCGATGGACGCGTATTGACGAAGCTCCGGTAGGGCGTCGTCGTTGAGCATCGCCTCGAGGCCGGACAGGATCTTGGGGTCGAGTCCAGCGCCGGGCACGCACAGCTGCACGAGCCGCACGGCGAGCATCGCGCGCACCGTTCTGTTGTCGAGGGGATCCCCGGCGTCGACCGCGTGGCTGCGAAGCAGTCGCATGCCGTATTCGGTGTCGGTCGGCGATACCGACGTGGTTCGATTCGCGCCGACACCGGTCGTTCGTCCGTAGATGGCGAAGCGGGTGCTGAGCTCGGCCGCGACCCGGTGAGCATGGTCGACGGCCTCAACGACCCGCGCCGAAACCGAGACCTGCTCGCGGCGGTCCGCGAGCGCCACCACGTCGGCGATACTCGCGGATCCGTTAAGTACAAGCATGAAATTCTCCTCGTTCCCTATCGCAGACGCGCGACGAGACCTATCATCACCGATACGACACATTGCCGCTAGATGGAATTTGAATTCTACCCAGTGAAAATCGACGAAGAGTTGATCGCAACAAACCCTCGTAGATTCCATCCC
>DATMZX010000018.1:0-7317 GCA_035573235.1 Gemmatimonadales bacterium | reverse complement strand
CGCTGGCCCCTCGTCCAATGGCAGGACAGCGGACTTTGGATCCGCGAATCTAGGTTCGAATCCTAGGGGGCCAACCTACCGCGTGATCGTAATGCGCACGTCGTGACTGCTCGATATCTGGCCGAAATCCGACGACCCGATCAGAAATCCGACCACGTTGCCCGCAGCGCTCGCCGATTCATCCGCTGATTTCCCGACCTGCTGCTCGGACATCCCGGGCTGGCTGATTCGCCGGATTCCGTTGAAGCTCTGCGAGAACTGACCGTTTGGCATCCATTCGATCGTGATGACGCCCGGTGAGCCGGCGAAGGTAAAGAAGTTCGGATTGTTCGCCGTGTTCGTGGTGAGGCGGTACCGCGACCCGTGCGTGTCGAAATCCTCGTTCGGAACCAGCCCAAAGCCGCTGGCTACCTGGAAGCAGAAGAACGACGGCGTACACTCCGAGACGTTGTAAGACAGGAAGGTCTGTTGCGCGCCGCGCTCGCCACCGCGCGAGATGCTGGCGCTTCCAAACTGGATTGTCCCGCCTCCACCGCCACCTCCGCCGGTATCGCTGGCAACCGCGCCGCCCAGCGGCGTCGACCAGGAGATGAACGCCGCGTTCCCGAATGCGTTGAATTGGCACACGCGATCAGTACAACCGCCGGGAATGGTGTCGGCGGCGTTGACTCCGAAACTCGGCCGCGTCGGGCTGCTCGCGGCATCGCGACAGGCGGCATTCGCGGAGAAAACGACTACAACAGCGAGCGGGGCTGCGCGAGAGAGTCTCATGGCGATCTCCAGGGTGACTCGGGAAGCGACGATGTGGTCTTGGATTGATACCGCTTTCGAAAAGATGCGTGCCACGTTCTTATGACTTTTAGGGCGCTCGGTGGGTCGTTCGACATCGTCCGCAACGTGCTCCATGTTTCCTGACAATGACCGGCCCCAGACAGCTTGCCATCGACACCGCGCCGCGCCCCACATCGAGCAATGTCGACGTGTTCGGCCTGACCGACCGCGGCCGCGTGCGCACGGAGAATCAGGATCAGTTCCTGATCGCGAGCCTGCACAAACTGCTGCGCGTGCATCAGTCGAGCCTGCCGCCTGAGGACATCACCACGCTCGTCAGCGAATCGCGGGGCTTCATCCTGCTCGTCGCCGACGGCGTCGCCGGCCGTCCCGACGGCCAGGCGGCGAGCACCACGGTGGTCAAGACGATCGCGCACCACGTCACCCATTTCACCGATCTGTATCGCCGGCTCGACTCCAACCTCGAGTCGAGCTTCGTCGCGGAGCTGGAGAAGTCGGTCCTCAAGAGCCACGCGGCGCTGCTGGAGGCGGGACGCAAGGAGTACGGCGGGTATGGCGGGGCCACCACGCTCACGATGGTGGCGACGCTGTGGCCGCACGCGTACGTGATTCAGGTGGGCGACAGCCGCTGTTACCGGTTGCGCGACAACCGGCTCGAGCGGATCACGAACGACCAGACCATGGCGCAGGCGCTGCTGGAGCGCGGGGCGCTGCGCAATTCCGAGGCCCAGCAGTCACCGTTGCGGGGCGTGCTGGCGAGCGCGCTGGGTGGGCCGGAGCTCACGCCGCGGATCTCGCACACCGACTGCCGCTGGGACGACGTCGTGCTGCTGTGCACCGACGGCCTGACGCGCCACGTGCGGGACGAGGAGATCGAGGCTGAGCTCCGTTCGCCCCGCACGTCGCAGGAAACCTGTCAGCGCCTCGTGCAGCTCGCCCTGGATCGCGGCGCTGAGGACAACGTCACCGTCGTCGTGGGGCGGCTGAAGAACAAGCCGCAGGGCGTTTAGGGAATCGGCGCCCGCTGCGCCGACGCGGGCAGATTCTCCTCCAGGTACCTGGTCAACAACGAATACAGATGCTGGCGCGTCGTCCCGCCCGAAATCGAGTGATTCCGGTTGGGATACACCATCAGCGAGAACGGCCGGTTCGCATCCACCAGCGCGTTCACCATCATCTCGGTGTTCTGGAAGTGCACGTTGTCGTCGCCCGAGCCGTGCACGATCAGCAGCTTGCCGCGCAAGTCCTTGGCGTACGTGAGCGGTGAGCCGCGGTCGTACCCTTCCTCATTATTCTGCGGCAGCCCCATGTAGCGCTCGGTGTAAATCGTGTCGTAGAACTTCCAGTGCGTCACCGGCGCCACCGACATCCCCATGCGGTACACATCCGGCGTCTGCATCATCGCGTTGAGCGTCATGAAGCCGCCGAAGCTCCAGCCCCAGATGCCCATGCGCGTCGAATCGACCCAGGCATAGCGGCCGATGGCCTTCGCCGCCTCGGCCTGATCGTGCGTCTCGATCACGCCCATCTGCTTGTAGATGATCTTGCGCCACGCGCGGCCGCGCGCGCCGGTCCCGCGATTGTCGACGCTCGCGACCACGTACCCGCGCTGCGCCAGCATCTGGTACCACAGATAATTCTGCCCGCCCCAGCTATCGAGCACCGTCTGCGAGCCCGGCCCGCCGTACACGAAGAACAGCACGGGATGCTTCGCGGTGGAGTCGAAATGCGGCGGCTTGATGAACCAGGCGTTCAGCTTGATGCCGTCGCCGATGTCCACCTGGCCGAATTCGGTCGAGCCCAACTTCAGCGTGGCGATCTTCGCCTTCAGCGGCGCGTTGTCGACCAGGGTCCGCAGCGTCTGGCCGCCGGCCCCGACGAGCGTGACGATCGGCGGCACGCCGAACCGCGAATACGTGTGGATGGCGAACCGCCCGCCCGGCGACATGTTATACGTGTGGATCCCCGCTTCGCTTTCGTTCGTCACGCGGATCGGCGGACCCTTCTTGTCGTAATTCACGCGGTACAGGTAGCGCTGCGTCGGATGGTCCGGCGACGCCGTGTAGTAGATCCACTTCCCCATCGTGTCGACGCGCTGCACGCTGAGCACGTCGAAGTCGCCCGTCGTCAGCTCGCGCATTTCGCCCTTCTCGCGCGACACGAGATACAGGTGACTCCAGCCGCTGCGCTCCGACATCCATACGAAGTCTTTGCCCTGGTCCACGAAGCGCAGCTGATCGAACTGCTCCACCCACGCGTCGTCTTTTTCGGTGAAGATGGTCTTGGCCTGCCCGGTCGCCGCGTCGGCGATCATCACCTGCAGCGTGTTCTGCTGCCGGTTGAGATGCTGGATGACGAGCTCTTTGCTCCCGCCCTGCCGTGGAATCCATTCCATGCGCGCGATGTAGTTGTCTCTGGGGTCGCCCGGAATGTTGACCCACTTCGTTTCGCCGCCGCTCGCGCTCACGACGCCCACTCGGCTCGCCGAGTTGGTCTGACCCGCTTTCGGGTATTGGACCGGAGTGGTAAAGGCATAGAGGGAATCGGTGACGTCATACAGCAGGAAGTCGCGGACGCCGCTCGCGTCGAGCTGCCAGTACGCAATCGACTGACCGTTGGGATTCCAGCGCCAGCCGTCCTGCAGGCCGAGCTCTTCTTCGTAGACCCAGTCGAATGTGCCGTTGATCGTGGTGCGCGAGCCGTCCTTCGTCAGCTGCGTGATGTTCCCGCTCGCCACGTCCTCGACATAGAGGTTGTACTCGCCGTACCGCACCCAGCCGACCCGCCCGCCGTCGGGCGAGAACTTCGCGAACATCAGCGTCGATGCCGGACCCTTGCCGCCGAGTTTCTTGAGCTGCCACCCGGAGAGATCGAGCACCCAGTAGTCGCCGCGCGTGTTGGTGCGCCACACCTGCTCGGAGTTCGTGAAGATGAGCAGCTTGCCGCCGTCGGGCGACCAGCTGTAGTCCTCGACGTCCAGCGGCAGCGAGTCCCCAGCCGGAATCAACCGGCTCGAGGGGACGAGCACGGTCTTGCCGCCCGTCTCGGTGTCGTAGCGCACGAGATCTCGGCCGGCCCGCCGCCCCGTGACGCGCTCGAAGGTCGTATATCCGGTCCCGTCGGGCAGCCACGCGAGTGGACTGGCCGAGGCCGGACGAAACTCGGGCGACGCGAAAATGCGATCGACGGTGAGGAGTGAGGAGTCCGCGGCGCTGTCCTGGGCGGCGAGCAATCCACCGCCCAGGGGGAGCGCGAGAAGAACGGCAGCGAATGTGAAACGACGCAGCATCGTGCTCGGTCCGTTTTGAAGTGGGACCCGAACGATAGCTACTGCGGCGGCGGTCCGCCTCCCTGCGGGCGGGGCCGGAACACCATCGGCTTCGGCAGCGCATCGAGCTTCGTTTGCTGCGCCGGCGTCAGGTTATTGCGGATCGATGCATACCATTGATCGGCTTCAGCCTGAAACCCTTCCATCTCGGTGCGCACGCTATCCATGCGCGCGCGCATCTCGGGCGTGGGCTCCTGCCCGGGCGTGAACTGCATTCCGGACGCCTGCATGCGCTGGCGGATCTCCTGGCGGCGCGCCGCGGCGTCCTTCATGACGCCGTTCAGCGCCGTGTACGCCGGCGTGATCTTGGTGCGCTCCGCCGAGCTGAGGCCGAGGGCCTGGCTCAGGGAGTCGATGGTCATCCAGTGATCGGGGGGCGGCGGAAACCGGCGCCGCGCGGTGTCGGGCGCTTGCGCCATCGCCTGGGTGGCGAAACCGAGGAACAGCAGTGCAGCTGCAACCTTTCGCATCGTGCATCTCCACGTTCGGGGTTTGTGCCTTGATACGTCTGAGCCGCCTTGACTGTTGAGCGGGGCACCGGCACCCTTACGACCCTTCCAAGACCGGAGGCGTTACATGCGCCCCATGCTGCTCGCACTGTTGGTTGCCGTGTCGCTCCCCGCCGTCGCCCAATCCCAAAACACGGCCAAGCCCGATTCGTACCTGCGATTGGTGGCTGCGGCCGTCTCGGGGTACAGCGCCGGCGGTGCCGTGTACGTCGTGATTTGTGAGACGGGCAACAAGCAGTACAAGGTGATCGCGGTACTCGGGACGGCGGCGGAGGCGCAGAGCTCCGCCAATGCCAACAAGACCAACCAGTACGCCTGTTATGTGGAAGGCCCGTATTACAACTCGGTGGGGACTCCGAACGCCGACATGACCGCGCTGCGATATGGCGGCGGGTGCAAGAAGGGCCCGGATTCCGACTGCATCGCCGACTCGACCGCGGCGTCAGCCTTCATCGCACCCCTCGGATCGATCGAGGCCGTGACGATCACGTATCGGCTGCGCGATGGCGCTCAGCGCGTCGAGCAATTCGATCCGCGAAAAGTCGAAGCCATCTTCTTCACGATGGCCGCGGTGGACCGGATGTTGATTCCCTACTACGTCCGGGTCTATGGGCTCAACGGGGCCGCGGCCCGGCGCGACGTGCTGCTCAACCGCTACGGGGTTCGCGACCTCAATGTGAATCAGGCGGGGCCGCGGTAAGGCGCTGAAACTCCGGGTCGCCGTGGAGCGGCGTGAACCACACCGCTCTGCTCACGTAGTCGCGTAACTGCGGATCGGTGGCGAGCGCGCGCGCGATCAAGTCGAGCGCCGCGCGCCGCTCCCCCTGCAGAACGTGGATGTTGGCCTCGGCAAATCGGAACCACGAGGCGCTCGAGTCGGACGCCGCGATGACGCGCGCCTCGCGCAGCAGCACCAGCGCGCTGTCGCGCACCCCGCTGCGGGCATACAATGTGGCGAGCAGTAGGCGGCGCTCCGCCGGATAGACTCCGGTGCGGGCGCTGCTTCCTTTTTCCAGCGAATCGACCAGCCGCCACGCCTGGCGAATCGCGCCCTCGCCCCGCCCCGACCATCCGAGAATGCGCAGCTCGCAATGGCGAAACTCCGCGTCCTGCGGGAAGCGCGCGCGGCCGCTCGCGCACCAGCTGCGCGCGTCGTCCCAGCGCTCGAGGTTGAGCGCCGTAAAGAGCAGCGTGCGGTACACGGCCCGCGCCTCGAGCAGAAAGGCGTCCGCGTCGAGCGCCTGCTTGGCGGCTTCTTCGGCTTCGGCGAATCGCCCGGTGTAGCGCAGCAGCTGGCTGAGCCGCGCCCAGGCGCGCGCCAGCGTCGGCATCCCCGCCACCGCCGCGCGCAGATCGCGCTCGCTGGCCGCCAGGCTTTCCGCCGCGACGGAGTAACCCGACAGCCACCACAAGTAGCGCAGCGAGCCGCGCAGCTCGAGCGCCTCGGGATTCGCCGGGCTCGCCTGCAGCGCCGCCTCGCTGTGCGCGAGCGCGACGCGCATCCACTCGTCGTCGTAGCGCGGATGCTTCGGCACCGGCGCGCTCAATGCCGCGCGCACCTCGCTCGGCGGCCGCGCTTCCGCGATCAGCTCGGCAAACGCCTGCGCCACGCGCGCGCGGCCCACCGAGGGCACACTCCAGCGGCCGTCGAGCCGATGCGCGTTCTCATACAGCGAATCAGCCGTATGGAGCATGCGCGCCGCCGTGCTGTCGTCGCCGGTGCGCTGCGTCGCCACTCCCTGATCCCGCAGGACGTCGCCCTCGCGCACCGCCTGCCACGCCGCGACGTTCGTCGTGCCCGCGCGACGCTCGCGGAGCACGACGGCCTCACCGATCCGTTGTCTGAGAAACCCGGCGATGTCGTCCGTGATCGTGTCCTGCAGCGCGAACAATTCGCCGAAGGGGCGTTGCACCTGGCGGCTGTGCATTGCCTCTCCAGTCGCGCCGTCGACGAGCCGCACGGTCACGCGCAGCACGCCGGCCGAGCGGGTGACGTTTCCGGTCACGATGGTCCCGACATTCAGCGTGCGCGCGATACTGTCCGCCGCAGGCGGGTGGGCGACGCTGCCGCGAAAGGGACGAACCCCGTATGGCGACGTCACATGCAGCGCGCCGATCTGGACGAGCCGGTCCATCAGGTCTTCACTCAATCCCGCGGCGACTGCGCGCAGACTGCTGTCGGGACTCAGATCGTCGAAGTACAGGACGGCGATGTGCGTCGGATCGAGCGGCGGCGGCGGCGTTGGCCGGCTCACGGCCCATCCGATGGCGGCGACGCCCGCCACAGCGGCGATCGCGGCGGCAAATCTCCACAGGCGCCGCCGCGAAGCGACGGGTCGGGCCTGCGTCAGCGACTGTAACGCGGCCACGAGCTCCGCGGCGGTGGCGAACCGGTTTTCGCGATTGCGCGCCAGCGCACTGCGGAGAATTCGTACGACCTCCGTCGGCACATCCGGCCGGTGTCCCGTCAGCGAGTCCACCGCGCTGTCCGGTCCCGGCGTGTGGCCGACGAGCATCTCGTACAACACCAGACCCAGACTGTAGATATCCGTGCGCCCGTCGAGCTCCTCGTTGCCGTGCTCCTGCTCGGGGCTCATGTAGTCGACGGTGCCCAGGACGATTCCGGGAACGGTGCGGCGGTCGCCCGCTTCGCTGATCGCTTTCGAGATGCCGAAATCGCTGACCAGC
>DATMZX010000017.1:0-2550 GCA_035573235.1 Gemmatimonadales bacterium | reverse complement strand
CTTGATTCAGGTCCGGCAGAACCAATGCCGCTCCACCACCGGCGGCGTGCTGCGCGTGCGGCGTGGCGTCCTGAAAGACACCGAGAAACGCGAGCAGCGGCGTCAAACTCATCATGCGCAACAATCTCCTGGGGTATGGCTGGTCGGGAGGGCTACCACGATCATGGCCGGGACAAGCTAATAGAAGGACGGGCCGTCGCAAAGGCATGCGCGACGGCCCGTTGCATCACCTAGGACACGGGCTATTTCTCGGCGTACTCGTAGTACTCGACCCCGAGGTGCGTGATCTGCTCCTCGCCCATCAGCCAGCGCAGCGTGTTCTTGAACTTGGTCTGTTGAATGAAGAGGTCATTCTCGGCGTACAGCCCCGGCGCGGTGTGCGGACTCTTGAAGTAGAACGACAGCCATTCCTGGATCCCCGACAGCCCGGCCCGACCCGCCAGGTCGAAGAACAGCGCGAGATCGAGCACCAGGGGAGCCGCCAGAATCGAATCGCGGCACAGGAAATCGACCTTGATCTGCATCGGATAGCCGAGCCATCCGAAGATGTCGATGTTGTCCCAGCCTTCCTTATTATCACCGCGCGGCGGGTAGTAGTTGATCCGGACCTTGTGATACACCTTGCCGTACAGCTCCGGATACAATTCGGGCTGGAGGATCTGCTCGAGCAGGCCGAGCTTCGACTCCTCCTTGGTCTTGAACGACTCGGGATCGTCCAGGACTTCGCCGTCGCGATTGCCGAGGATGTTGGTGGAATACCAGCCCGACAGGCCGAGCATGCGCGCCTTGAACGCCGGCGCGAGCACGCTCTTCATCATCGTCTGCCCGGTCTTGAAGTCTTTCCCGCCGATCGGCACGTGGCGCTCTTCGGCCAGCTTCTCCATCACCGGCAGATCGACCGTGAGATTCGGGGCGCCGTTGGCGAACGGTACGTTTTCCATGATGGCGGCATAGGCGTAGAGCATGGACGGCGCGATCGACTGGTCGTTCTGCTCCATCGCCTTCTCGAAGGCGGCCAGCGACTGATGGGCGGGACCGGGAGTGAGGAACACCTCGGTCGACGCGCACCACACGATCACCAGCCGGTCGAGCCCTTCGTTCTTCTTGAAGTCGCGCATGTCCTGCCGCAGCTGCTCGGCGAGATCGCGCTTGTTCTTCCCTTTCTTGACGTTCGTGCCCTGCAGCCGCTTCACGTAGTACTGGTCGAACACGGCCGGCAGCGGCTTGATGGCCTGCAGGAACGGCTTGATCGGATCGAGATGCTCGTGCGGATCGAGGACGCCGGCTTTGCGCGCGGCGGTATACGCGTCGTCGGGAATCGGATCCCAGGCGGCGAACACGAGATCGTTGAGATCGGCGAGCGGGATGAAGTCCTTGATCTTCGGCGAGCGCTTCTCGGTACGCTTGCCGAGGCGGATCGTCGCCATCTGGCTGAGCGAGCCGATCGGCTGGGCGCGGCCGCGCCGCACGTTTTCGACGCCGGCGATGAACGTGGTCGACACCGCGCCGAGGCCGACGAGCATGACCCCCAGCTTTCCCTTTGCGGGGGCGATTTCCCGCCCACCACCCGTCGCAACCGCTGTCTGCTGTGCCATCATGGTCCTTTGCGGCGCACCGCCGCCATTCCAGGCAACGTCTCACGTTTCGGAATCGGTGACGGGGGTGGAGCGCCGCGCGCCACGCGCGCGACGTGCACCACTCGCTGGACGACCGTGATCGCGGAGACGATCGCGAGCACGGAGACGATCCAGAACAGCAAGACGGCGGGGCGGCCGGGGCCGGCGCCGAAGATCAGCGACGGCAACCCGAGCAGCAGAATCCGCTCGGCGCGCGCGGCGATCCCCACCTTGCAGTCGACGCCGAGCGACTCGGCCCGCGCGCGGGCGTAGGAGACGATCAGCGACGACACGAGCGCGACCAGTCCAGCGCCGATGGCTGGAATCTTCAGCTCGCCGGATAACGGCCCGGACAGAAAGTAGAAGATCAGCCCGCTGAACACCGCGCCTTCTCCCACGCGATCGAGCGTCGAGTCGTAAAACGCGCCGAACGTGGTGGTCAGCCCGCCCTGGCGCGCGACCTGCCCGTCCAGCACATCGAAAATGCCGCTGATCAACAGCAGCGCTCCACCCAGACGAATCGCGCCGTACCCGAACGCGACGCCTGAACCGATCACGAGCAGCGTGCCGATCGTCGTAATCGTGTTGGGAAGCACGCCACTACGGATCAAGGCGCGCGCGACCGGACCCACCAAGCCGACGGCACCGTCCTTGAAGCCCTGCGGAATCACATTCATGCCGGGGGGAAGCTAACGCACCGGTCCTATAGGGGTAGGGCCGAAAGGACTACGGTCATCGCCTCACAAAAAGTCCGAATCCATTCGAGCTGCCATCGGGATCGTGATTGGACGCAGGCTTGTAGTTGTATCCGGCCATGGTGAGCCCATTCATCCCGAAGTAGGCCTGGAGCGTCGTCAGCGGAAGTCCTGCCAGGGTGAGCACGCAGGTTTCCGGCACTTCGGCGTCGCTGGTGACGCATTGGACCTCCGGGCCC
>DATMZX010000016.1:0-2472 GCA_035573235.1 Gemmatimonadales bacterium | reverse complement strand
TCGTCGGAAATGTTCGGCAAGGTGGCCCATTCCCCCCAGAATGAAGCGACGCCGTTCCATCCCCGCTCGCCCTACGGCGTGGCGAAGGTGTATGGCCACTACATCACCATGAACTACCGGGAGTCATACGGCACCTACGCGGTGAGCGGGATTCTCTTCAACCACGAGTCGCCGCGCCGCGGGCTCGAGTTCGTGACGCGGAAAATCAGCGACGCCGTCGCCCGCATCAAGCTCGGCAAGGCCAGCGAGCTGCGCCTCGGCAACATCGACTCGGCGCGCGACTGGGGATTTGCGGGGGACTACGTCGAGGCGATGTGGCGCATGATGCAGCAGCAGGAGCCGGACGATTACGTGGTCGGCACGGGCGCGAAGCACAGCGTGCGGGATTTCTGCGCCGCCGCGTTCGGGCACGTCGGGCTCGACTGGAAAAAATATGTGAAGACGGATCCGCGCTTCGTGCGGCCCGCCGAAGTGGACGTGCTGCTCGCCGACGCGAGCCGGGCCCGCAAAGAGCTCGGCTGGACGCCCGAAGTCGACTTTGAGCAGCTCGTGCACATGATGGTCGACGCCGACCTCGAGCGCCTGTCGTGAAGGTGCTCGTCACGGGCGCCAACGGATTCGTGGGACGCAAGGTCGTCAAGCGGCTCGTGGACGAGGGGCATACCGTGATCGCGGCCGTCGGACCGGGAGCGTCGATCCGCCCCGCGGACCAGAACGTCGAGATGATCTCGCTGGATGTCGCGAACGACGTTTCGCTGCGCGCGAGCGTCACACAGCCGCTGGACGCGGTGATTCACCTGGCGGCGGTCGCGCTGAGCCGCGCCGCGGACCGCGACCCGGAGCTCGCCTGGAAGGTGAATGCCGAAGGCACCGCGAAGCTCGCCGCGACGCTGGCGAACGCCGCGGCGCGGTGGGGGACGCAGCCCCTCTTCTTGCTTGCGTCCACGGCGGATGTATATGGGTGGCAGAAGAAGCCTATTAAGGAAGGGGACCGCGTCCAGCCGACGACGCCCTACGGGTGGAGCAAGCTGGGCGCCGAGCTGGCGGTGGAGCAGGTGGGGCGGACGACGGCGCTGAAAGTGATCATCACGCGACCGTTTCCGCACTCCGGCGGCGGGCAGGACGAGAACTTCTGGATCCCGGCGCGCAGCCGTCTGTTGCGGCACGTCAAGCAGATCGGCGGTGTCGTGGTGCCGGTGGGCGACTTGACGGCGGTACGGGACTACTTGCATGTGGACGATGTGGCGGACGCGTACGTGCTGCTGCTGCAGCGCGGAACGCCCGGCGAGGTGTACAACATCGCTTCCGGACAGGAGGTCACGCTGGAGCAGATCCACACGCGCCTGGAGCATCTGCTCGAGTTCTCGCCCAAGCGTGAGATGGACGGCAGTCAGGTGCGCCGCGAAGCGCGGCCGTATCTGGTCGGCGATGCCACAAAACTGCGGTCGGCAACGGGCTGGGCCCCGCGCCGCTCGCTCGACGATATCCTGCGGGACGTGCTGAATGCCCAAAAGAACTGACCTCGAGCGCATCTTGCTGCTCGGCTCCGGTCCGATCGTGATCGGCCAGGGGGCGGAGTTCGACTATTCGGGGACGCAGGCGATCAAGGCGCTCAAGGAAGAGGGCTATTTCGTCATCCTCGTGAATTCGAATCCCGCCACGATCATGACGGATCCCGAGCTCGCCGATCGCACCTACATCGAGCCGGTCACGCCCGAGTGGGTCCGCAAGGTGATCGAGCGCGAGAAGCCCGATGCGCTGCTGCCGACGATGGGCGGGCAGACCGCGCTGAATGTCGCGATGGCGCTCGCGAACGACGGCACCCTGAAAAAGCACAACGTCGAGCTGATCGGCGCCAACGCGCGCGCGATCAAGATGGCCGAGGACCGGGCCGAGTTCAGCGAGGCGATGCGGCGCATCGGGCTCGCGACGCCGGCCGGCCGCACCATCACCTCGGTCCAGCACGCGCTCGAGGTCGTCCAGGATTCCGGCTACCCCGCGATCATTCGGCCGTCGTTCACCCTCGGCGGCACCGGCGGCGGCATCGCCTACAACCGGGCCGAATTCGAGGAGATGGTCGAGCGGGCGCTCGAGCTGTCGCCGGTGCATTCCACGCTGATCGAGCGCAGCGTCCTCGGCTGGAAGGAATTCGAGCTCGAGGTGATGCGCGACCGGCGCGACAACGTCGTGATCGTCTGCTCGATCGAGAATCTCGACCCGATGGGCGTGCACACGGGCGATTCGATCACCGTCGCGCCCGCGATGACGCTCACCGATCGCGAATACCAGCGCATGCGCGACGCCGCGATCGCCATCATCCGCGAGATCGGGGTCGAAGCGGGCGGCTGCAACATCCAGTTCGCCGTCAACCCCGCCGACGGCGAGATGCTGGTGATCGAGATGAACCCGCGCGTGTCGCGCTCGTCCGCGCTCGCCTCGAAGGCGACGGGATTCCCGATCGCGCGCATCGGG
>DATMZX010000015.1:0-16791 GCA_035573235.1 Gemmatimonadales bacterium | reverse complement strand
CCCGATGCCGCGACGATCGAGCGGCTGATCAACGCCGCGTTCTGGGCATCGTTGCGCCGCGAGGAAGGCCGCGCGCCGACGATCTCACTGGCATGGCTGCCGCGCGAGGAAGCGGGCACGGCGCTGTTCGTCGAGCGGCCGCTGCCGCTCGATCCGGCTACGCTGACCAGGCTCGGACCCGCGGTCGAGCGGCCTGGAATCCATCTCGGGGTGTGGCACAACGGTGGCGGCGAGCTCCAGGTGTGGGGCGCGACGCGCAACCTGCCGCCGTTTTCGTTCGTGGTCGAAGTGATCGAGCCGGGGCTGCTGGTGATCAAACACCGGCGCGCCGGCCCGGGCGGAAAGTTCGCGAACGTCGCCGTGCTCGAAGGCGACGACGTGAAGATCATCGACATCCGGGGGACCGAGGAATCCGGCTGCCCGGACTTCGTGCTCACCCTGCTCGGGTTCGACCGCGAGATCGACAGTCGCGACAATGTGCTGCTCGCGCTCGCCGTCTCGATGCGCGCGCATCGCCACGGCGGTTCGATTCTGGTGGTTCCGCACGGCAGCGAGGCGTGGCGGAGCTCGATCCTCAAGCCCGTGCCCTACAGCGTCGCGCCGCCCTTCTCCAAACTCGGCCAGCTCGCCAAGAGCGGCGTGCGCGACGGCGCGTTCAAGGACGCGGTCGACGCGATCGGCGGGCTGACGGCGGTCGATGGCGCGGTGGTCTTGAGCAACCAGTACGACGTGCTGGCGTTCGGCGCCAAGATCGGGCGCACCGAGGCCGGCCCGTTCGTCGAAGAGGTGCTGGTGCGCGAGCCGATCGTCGGGCACGCGCCGCTGAAGGTGGATGCGTCGGAGCTGGGAGGGACGCGGCATCTGTCCGCCGCGCAATTCGTGTTCGAGCAGCACGACTCGCTCGCGCTGGTCGCGTCGCAGGACGGACGCTTTACAGTCTTCGGATGGTCTCCTCGAGCAGCGATGGTGCACGCGTATCGGGTTGAATCTCTGCTGCTATGAAGGCGTTGTAGACCCGGTCGGACCACCAGCTGCGACAGCGCAGGATCTCGGCCATCGCGGCCTCGTGGGTCATGGGCGCACGGTATGAACGCTGGGTCGTGAGCGCGTCGTAGACGTCAACGATGCCGACGATCTGCGCCGCGACCGGAATCTCGTCCCCCCGCAAGCGATCGGGATACCCGGTGCCGTCATGGCGCTCGTGGTGCGAGCGGATGATCGGCTTCAGGTCCCACGGGAATTCGACGGCGCCGAGCAGCTCGAGGCCCCAGATCGGGTGCATCTGGACGATTTCGAACTCTTCGCGGGTGAGCGGGCCGGGCTTGTTGAGGATTTCGTGCGGGACGCGGACTTTGCCGAGGTCGTGCAGGTAGGCACCGAGGCGGATCGTGGTCTGATTGGTCTCATCGAGCTTGAGCTGGCGCGCCACGGCCACGGCGCGCTGCGCCACCCGCTCGCAGTGACCGAACGTATAGCTGTCCGCAGATTCGATCGACTGACCCCATTCGCGCACCACATCGAAGTACGTCGTCTCGAGCTCGGCGACCTTGCCGCCGACGTAGACCAGATCGATGCGGGCGTCGAGCCGCAGGAACAGGCGGTGCGCCTTGTTCAGCAGCGTCAGCGCGTCCTGGTTGCGGCCCATCGCCTGCATGTGCAGCGCCAGCTCGCGCGAGGCCTCGGCTTCATTCAGCACGGAGCCCGCGATCACCGCCAGCTCGATGGCCGTGCGCAAGCGCGATTCGGCCAGCGCGGGGCGGCCGGTGTCGCGGTAGACCATGCCGATCATTTTGTACGCTTCGGACTTGTCGGCGCGCGAGTCGAGCTGGTCGAAGATCGCGAGCGAGGCTTCGGCGTTGCGGCGCGCGTCTTCGTAGCGCTCGCGCGCGAAGTGCGCCTCGGCGTGATTCACGAGACACATGCCCTGGAGATGCGCGTCGCCCGCGCGCTGGGCGATCTCGTAGCTCTTCGAGAAGTACTCATCCGCCTTGTCATAGTGCTTCAAGTCGACGTGGGCGATGCCCAGGTTGACGTACGCGGTCGCGCAGCCATGCTCGTTGTTGCTGTCGAGATGTGCCTGCACGGAGCATTCGTAGTGCGCGACGGCGGCTGCCAGGTCTCCCTGGATGTTGGCGAGAATGCCGAGGTTCTGCTCGACGCGGGCGAGCAGCTCGCGGGCCTGCCCGCCGAGCTCGAGCGCGCGGCCCAGATACTTGCGGGCCTCGGCCATCGATCCCGTGCGCAGCGCCAGACCGCCCATCGTGTTGAGCGCTTCGGCGGCCAGGAGATCACTTTTGGCAACCGACGCGACGTGGTAGCTGCGATTGCAGAGATCGCGCGCGCGCGCGGAGTCGTTGCGGAGGTGGCACAGTACCGCCAGACGCCGGAGGGCTTCGGCGAGGATCGGCCGTTCGCCCGCCCGTTCCGCCGCGGCAATCGTCGCCTCGTACTGCTGGATGGCTTCAGGCATGCGCGCGCTCCGCTCCAGGCTGCGCGCCTCATGGAGCAGATCGGTAGCAGAGCGGGCGGTGCGAATTACCACGCGACGACGTAGTCCGAGAAGTGGTCGAGCTTACCGGTGACCCGCTTGGTCCAGAGATTGTCGACCGAGAGCAGGTACGAGACGATGTCGAGCGCGCTGCTCGTGTAGGCGATCCGCTTCGGCAACAGCTTGCCGAGGATGTTGCAGTTCGCATAACTCATCGTGAGCGCGGCCGAGCGCTGGAAGTGCAGGCCTTCGGGCTCGAAATGCACCCCGTTCACGCCACGCCCGGTCTGCAGCGTCATCGTGATTTCGGTCGGGCGATCGAGCGCGCCCGGCAGGATCACGAGCGTGTGCGGGCCGGCCGTGATCGTGCCACCTGCCGGACCGATCGTGCGCGTCTCGGAATCGAATGGGAGATCCGAGCATTTCAGCAGTCCGGTGGGGGCGAGCAGTGAGCCGATGAGATCGGCTTGAGGAGCAGCAGTAATTGGCGGAGCGGCGGGCGGTTCACTGCACGATTGCGCGCACAGGCAAACGGCGATCAGGACCGCTAGGACACGGACGGCCTTCATGACGGGGGCATCTCCAAAGCTTAGGTTCGAGCGGCGCCGGGACTTTCCGGGCGTACAATATGGGACTAATAAAGAGTCTTCACGGTGAGAAAGGTCACACCATGTTCATTTGGGGACCGTTTTGGTTCCACAATTGATCTGTGTTATGATTGGCGCCGATGCCTGACCAGGTTTCCGCCACCTTTTCCAGCCTCGCCCTCGCCCTTGGCTCCAAATACGAGGTGAAGCGCCTCGTAGGATCCGGCGGCTTCGCCGAGGTCTATGAGGTGTGGGATAAGGACCTGGAGCGCCGGCTGGCGGTGAAGGTGCTCCGTCCCGACGTAGCCTGGACCTCCGGGATGATCGAGCGGTTCCAGCGCGAGACCCGCGCCGCGGCCAAGCTCGAGCACCCCAACATCCTGCCGATTCATTTCGTGGGGGGCGGCGAGGGCCTCGTCTACTACGCGATGCCGTTCGTGGACGGCATGTCGCTGGGCGAGCTGCTCAAGCGCTCCGGGGCGCTCCCGCCCGAGCGCGCGCTCGCGATCATCATCCCGATTCTCGACGCGCTCGATCACGCGCACAAGGCGGGGCTGCTGCACCGCGACATCAAGCCCGACAACATCATGCTCGACGTCGCGCGCGGGCGTCCCTTGCTCGTCGATTTCGGAATCGCGCGCCGGCTCGACAGCGAAGCTGGAGCGGGCCTCACGCAGACGGGACTCGTCATCGGAACGCCGCACTACATGAGTCCCGAGCAGGCGCTCGGCGACCCCAACCTCGGCCCGACGTCGGATCTTTACTCACTCGGTTGCGTGCTTTTTCAGATGGTGACCGGCGATCCGCCCTTTGACGGCGAGTCGTCACAGCAGGTCGTGGGCAAGCACATCAGCGAGCCGCCCCCCGCGGCGCACGACGTGAATCCGAAAGTGCCGCGCGATTTGTCGGACGTGATCGCGCGTTGTCTCGCGAAGCAGCCCAAGGATCGCTATCGCTCCGCCGCCGAGGTGATTGCGGCGCTCGAGAAGCAGCCGAGCAACGAGCGGTCGAGGACCACCGCCGCTCAGGCTGCCACGGAATTGCTGGTGAGTGGGGCGACGAAGCAGAGGACGGTAGGACGGTCGGACGGTAGGACGGTAAGATCGAAAGGCTGGCTGGTGGCTGTGATTGCCGTGGTTGCATTGGGAATTGGTGCGGGCGCGCTTTACCTAAAGCAACCCAGGCTCGAGTTCGAGAATCCACTCGCCGACAGCGTGACGGTCCAGGCGGGCTCGGTGACGTGGCGGCTCGGGCCCGAGGACAAGATCAAGATTCCGACGCCCGGTATCGTGGTCTGGCGGATCATTCGGCCACGCGCCGGTGATCGCGAGCTGGGTCTCCACCTCGGCCAGCAAGTCAGGATGGAGCGCGGCACGATCCGGGCTTCGACGCGGCCAGGAAGCCAGGCCTATTTCCAGCCGCTCATTACGAATGAAACGGGACGACCGATCACGATCGTGATCAATGCCGGGCTCGCCGGTGCGGTGTCGTGTAATTGTACCGTGCCCGCCGGAGCGGTGCGCATGGGGATCGGCTACTACCAGCTGTTTCAGAATTCGACTGTCCGTGCCGAGGACCCGGGCACGGGCGCGACGGCGACGTTCTCAGATCTCGGACCGAAAGTTGATAGAACACGCGGGACGATTGGCCTCAAGTTTCGCACTGAAGACCTCCACACAACTCGCTGACAGCAACCGGAAGCCGTTTCCTCTTGTAGAAAGCCGCATCTGGGGACAGGCTAGGTCATCCATCCCAGGAGCTCGGTATGCATAAGGTTTTAGCGGTCGCCGCCGCGGCGCTGCTCGCGGGCTGCGCCGCTTCCCCACCGCCGGCGTCCAACACTCGCGATCTCGCCGCGCTCGACGCGGTCACCAGCTCGATCATCGGACATCCGATCACCACAACGTCGGATGATGCGCGCATGCACTTCCTCGCGGCTCAGCGCGAGCAGGATCTCGGCCGGAATTTCGAGGCGCTCGATCATTACCAGCGCGCGGTGCGGGCCGATTCGACGTTCGCGTTCGCGTATCTGGGCGTTGCGAATGTGTCGAACTCCTTGGCGGACTTTAAGACGAACCTGGCGCGCGCCGAGAAGCTGGCGAGCGGTGCGTCTGAAGCGGAGCGGCTCCAGATTCAGATCGCGCGCCAAGGTTTCGAAAACGACGTGAGCGGCCAGCTCGCCTTGGCGCAGGAGCTGGTGACCAAATTCCCCGACAGCCCGCGTGCCTACCTCGTCCTGGCGGGCGTGCAGGCGGGATTGAACCGCACGACCGAGGCGCGTGAGTCCTACGGCCGGGCGATCGCGCTGGCACCGAATCTTGTGACGGCGCACACGCAGGTCGGCATCACCTACCTCTTCAACGAGCCGCGCGACTTCAGCCAGGCGCTGGCGCACTTCCAGCGGGCCGAGGCACTCGCGCCGAATGAGCCCAGCACGCACGACTTCATGGGCGATGCGTATCGCGCCCTGAACGACATGCCGGCCGCACGGCGCGAGTATACCCGCGGTCACGAGCTCAATCCGCGCGACGCGGGACTGCTGCAGCAGCGGGGGCACGTCAATTCATTCGCCGGCGACTTTGCCGCCGCCCGCGCCGACTACGACTCGGCGATGGCGCTCGGCCGCGGCAACGAGAAGGGCTTCTTCGCGCCGTTCCGCGCCTACGTGAGCGTGTACGCGGGCGATCCGGCCGCCGCAATCAGGGAGCTCAACCAGCTCGTCGCTCAGGCCGACGGCATGGGATTGCCCGATCCGCTGGCAGTGAAGGTCAACGCCCTCACGAACATCGCGCTGATCGCGATCGAGACGAAGGACTTCGCCGCCGCGGAGGCGGCATTGCAGCAACGGATGCCCCTGATGGAGCAGCAGGCGGCGCAGGCAGCGAGCCCGGGCTTCAAGCGCAACCAGGACGCGAACAATGCCTATTTCCGGGCGTGGCTGGCCGCGCGTAAAGGCGATTACGGTGCCGCGACTCGGGAAGCGGACCGGATGGCGGCGATCGTCGCGCCTGATGCGAATCCGCGGAAGATGGAGCCGGTGCATCAGCTGAAGGGCTTCGTCGCAGCCTATCAGGGGAATGCCAAGGAAGCGGCCGCGCAGTTTGCGCAGGGCAACCTGCAGGATCCCTACATCAAGTACAACTACGCCTCCGCGCTGGAGGGCTCAGGCCAGGCGGAGAAGGCGAAGGCGATGTTCAAGGAGCTGGCGATCTACAACTTCAACAGCCTCGGATATGCCTTGATCAGGCGGGATGCGCAGCAGAAGTAAAGACTGAGACTTCGGAGAGGGCGGGGCAGACCGATGCGCCGGTCACGCGCACGCGCAAGCGCGTGGCCGAGGCGCTCGGACCGCGAATCAGGCGGCAGCTGCCGATGCTCGTGGCGCGGCCAAACTCGTGCCAGGCCCCCGCCCCGCCCCGTCCCCCGCTCATTTCCACAATTATGGAAATGACGCGCTGACCGAGGGGAAGGTACTCGCGCAGCCGAACGACGTCGAAGCTGATCTCGCGACCGAAATCGAGCGTGAGCGAGGGCGTTTTGACGCCGTCGTCGCTCGCCCAATAGGTATCCCGCTTCCCGTCGATCACGTTCGCGGCCGGAAAGCCAGGGCGCGCGCTGGTCGCGCTCACGCGCGCGCCGGCCGCGAGGTCGTTCCCAAACGTCGCATCGATGTACCGTTTAAACCCGCGCAACGACGCGACGTCGTTTTCGTGAATGCGGCCCCGCCGGTCGGGCGGGACATTCAATAAGAAGGAAGCACCGCGCCCGACCGACTTGTAGTACAAGTCGACGAGCTGCTCGGGCGTTTTGACCTTGTCGTCCTCGTGCGTGTGGTAGAACCAGCCGGGCCGGATCGATACGTCACACTCCGCGGGAACCCAGTTCGTGCCAGGCCGATCGCCGCGATTCAGTCGCGCGACGTCGGCATGACCGGGCGCGAAGTCGGCGCTGTTCTGGGTTGCCCAACAGGTCTCTCCCGCAATGCCGTTCTCATTCCCTACCCAGCGGATGTCGGGGCCGGCGTCGCTGAATAGCACGGTATCGGGCTGGAGCTCGCGCACCAAGCGCCACGTGTTGGGCCAGTCGTAGTAGGTGAGATTGTCGATCTCACGGCGCTCATACGCGCCCCCATAGTAGCCGTCGCCACCGTTCGCGCCGTCGAAGAAGATTTCGAATACGGGCCCGTACTGCGTCAGCAGCTCGCGCAGTTGATTGCGATAGTAAACGAGATACTCTGGCCGCCCGTACTCCTTGTGATTGCGGTCCCACGGCGAGAGGTAGATGCCGAACTTCACCCCCGCGCGCGCACAAGCGTCCGAAATCTCCTTCACGTAGTCTCGATTCGCGCGGTGTTCCGTGTACCGCGACGGCCAGAGGCAGAAGCCGTCGTGATGCTTGCAGGTGAGGATCAGCCCCTTCATTCCCCCGTCGCGCCCGGCCTCGACGATTTGGTCGGCATCGAAGTCGGTGGGATTGAAGAGCGCCGGCGATTCGTCGCCATCGCCCCATTCGCGGTTGGTGAAGGTGTTGATCGAGAAATGCAGGAAGCCGTAGAACTCGAGCTCATGCCATGCCAACTGCCGGGGACTAGGGACTGGGGCATAGGGACTCGGGGCCTCCGCCCCGAGAAAGCGAATCCCACTTGCCGCCAGCATTGTTGCGAGAAAGTCGCGCCGGCTAACGGTCATCCCGGTCTTCGTCCGCGATATCCACTGCCATCGGGAAGAACAGCGAGCGCTTCACGCCCGGGAACGGCTTGTCCCAGCCACGCGCGTCGTGCCACAGAATCTTGTTGAGCAGATCCGACGGCGCGGCGTCGGGAGTCCTGAAATCCATCCGCGCCGAGGCGCGCGCGGCCTGGCGTCGTTGCTCGGCGTGCGGCCCGGTGATCAGCCCCACGCGTTGGTTGGTTTCGTGGAGCGACTGCCTCGGCACGACGGCGGTGTACGGCGTGAAGTCGGGCGTCTCGTCGGGTCCGATGAAGCTCGCCCGCATGTCGATCGCGACGAGATCGAACAGGCTCAACGCCGGCAGCCCCAGCATCAGCTCGATCGTCTTCACCATGCTCGGGTGCGCATAAAAGGTCGGATCGATGATGCCGCGTTTGGCGTAGGGGCTCGCGACCAGCGCCACGGTCCGGTGCCCATCGATGTGATCGACCCCATCCTGCGCGTCGTCTTCGACGATGAGGATCGCCATCTTCTTCCAGAACGAGCTGCGCGACAGCCCTTCGACCATGCGGCCGAGAGCAAGGTCGTTGTCGGCGACGCAGGCCTTGGGCGCGCACCAGCCGGGACTCGTGCCCTGGGTGTGATCGCTGGGCAAAATCAGCATCACGAGGTTGGGCATTTTTCCCGCGGCTTCCCACTCGCGCAAGTGCTCGAGCAAGACGTCGGCCTTCACGACGTCCGGGATCTCCTCCGTCCATCCCGGATACTCGCGCACGAGCAACCGGTCGAGCGACGGAATGGGAGAGTGCGTGTTGAAGCGCTTTGCCAGGATCGCCCGGAAA
This sequence comes from Gemmatimonadales bacterium, assembly GCA_035573235.1. GTDB lineage: Bacteria > Gemmatimonadota > Gemmatimonadetes > Gemmatimonadales > GWC2-71-9 > 20CM-2-65-7. The sequence continues at coordinate 8,204 of DATMZX010000015.1, read as the reverse complement.
TAGGCGGGATTGTGTGGCTGCGAATCTCGATACTGAGCGAGCAGCGATTCACGCACCGATGCGCTATCGCTCATTGGCGCCGGCGCGTACTCGCCGAACACGCTCACCGTCTTTCCTTTACTCTGCGCTGCTTCCCACAGAAAGCCGCCCGCGGAATAGGCCAGCGGATCCTGCCCTTCCGACGGATAGCTGCGGCCCTCGTACAGCGGCCACATCGGGTATTCGGTCTCGTTGGCCTGCGTGAGCCAGTTGTGCCCGTCGGCCGAGTTTCCGCCGGACGCGAAGAAGTGATCGAATAGCACGAATTGATCGGCGAGGGCGTGCGAGTTGGGCGTGACGTCGCGGCCGTACTGGACGAGCGACGAGTCGCTCGCGCCGCGGCCGATGTCGCCGAGCACCTGATCGTAGGTCCGGTTCTCGCGAATGATGTACACGACGTGATCGATCAGTGAGGGCTCGCCGGGCCGCTCGGGCACCGCGCGCGCCACGACCGTTCGCGGCGCGGGCGGCGCTTCGGGTGTGCCCAGCGTGAGCCGGTTGTTGCGTGCGACCGACGTCGTGTATGCAGCGAGCTCCGATTCATTGGGCACCGCGATGACGTTTACAGAACCGCGGTACGAATGAACGTACTTCCGCTCCATTCCGGACCTGCGGCCTTCTCCCGACCCCACACCGAACAGCGTACCCACGGCGAGCGTGCGGCCGTCGGCGCTCACGTCGATGCTCGATGGGTACCAGCCGGTGGGAATCAGGCCGCGGAATTGGCCGGCAGGCAGCGCGTATACGCCGACCGCGTTGAGTCCGCCCAGCGTCACGTACAGCGTGGTGCCGTCAGGCGAGACCTCCACATCGGTCGGCGCAAACCCGATCCGGCGCTCCTTGAACGGCGCGATGGCGATCGACCGGACGCGCGCCCGCGTGCGGGTGTCGATCACACTCACGGTGTCCGAATTGCCGTTTGCCACGTAGAGTCGGGCGTTCGGTTCATCCCACGCCACACCGGTCGGGTGCCGGCCAACGGTGATCACCGCGCGCACTGTGCCGGTCATGAGATCGACTTCACTCACGTCGCCCGGCAGCGCGATGCCGCGCGCGTCCACGCGCACGAGCTCGGCGAAGGCGTCGCAGCACTGTTTCGTGGAGCGCGATTTGGCGGTCGGTTTGCGGCCACCGAGGTTCGTTACCCAGGCGCGCGAGCCATCCGCATTGATGGCCGCGGCGACGGGTACGACACCGAGCGGAATCATCCTGATCAGCGTGCCGCTATCGGCGTCGATCACGGCCAGCGAGTCGTTCGCGGGCAGCGGCACGACCGCGACGCGCCGGCCCGTGGCGTTGGGTTTCGCGGCCACCGCGACCCCGCCCGCCATTTCCCGGCCCAGCACCCAGGTGAACCGTGGCGTGCCGCTCGAGTCGAACGAGAACGTCTTGCCGACGCCCGACACGAGCGCGCGTCCGGTCACGGGATCGATCGCCACACCCTGCACGCCGGCGCGATCCTGAAGTTTGACGCTCGCGAGCATGGCGTTGTCGCGCCAGTCGAGGCGGTAGGCGGCGCCGTTCGCGGCGACCCAGATCTCGCCAGGCCGCTTGCCGAACCGCACGCCGGTGACGCGCGCGGCGAATACGCTCTGCACGCCGGCGGGCGTGACCTGCGCGGTCGTGGCGATGACACCGGAGTCGGGAACCGTTCGACGCGGCTGCGGCGGCGGCGCCTGCGGATTTGCCTGCAGCAGTAAGAGGAGCGCGAGCATCAGGCGTTCACCGTCTTCATTCCACCCTCCGGATAGCGGGCGCCCGCCGCTGCGCCTCGCGGCACCGCCTCGCCGAGCCTGCGCGTCTCGTCCGGCGTGAGCCGGACGTTGACCGCGGCGGCGTTTTCTTCCAGGAACTTGCGGCGCTTGGTACCTGGAATCGGGACGATATCATCTCCCTGCGCGAGCAGCCAGGCGAGTGCGATTTGGGCGGGTGTGCAGCCCTTCTCGCGCGCGATCGACGCCACGCGAGCGACGAGCGTGAGGTTCTTTTGGAAGTTGTCGCCCTGAAACCGCGGATGGTTGCGGCGCCAGTCGCCCTCGGGGAGATCTTCAGGACGTTTGAGCTGGCCCGTGAGAAATCCCCGACCTACCGGACTGTACGCCACGAATCCGATGCCGAGCGCTCGCACCGTGGGAAGGATCTCTGCTTCCACATCGCGACTCCACAGCGAGTACTCCGACTGCAGCGCCGTGATCGCGTGCACGCCATGCGCGCGCTCGATGGTCTGCGGCGCGGCCTCCGACAGTCCCAAGTAGCGCACTTTGCCGGCTACGACGAGATCCGCCATCGCCCCGACCGTCTCTTCGATCGGTATCGCACGATCGACGCGGTGCTGGTAATAGAGATCGATGTAGTCCGTGCCGAGCCGTTTGAGCGACGCATCGCAGGCGGACTGCACATACTCGGGACGCCCGTTCTGGCCCATCCATTTGCCATCGGGTCCCCGCACGTTACCGAATTTCGTCGCCAGCAGCACGCGATGGCGTTTTCCTCTGATTGCTTTGCCGACCAGGATCTCGTTGGTGTTGGGGCCGTAGACATCGGCCGTGTCGAGAAAATCGATACCGAGCTCGAGCGCGCGGTGAATCGTCGCGATCGACTCGGCTTCGTTGTCGTGCGTGCCGTAGAAGTCCGACATTCCCATACAGCCGAGCCCCAGCGCCGAAACCGTAAGTCCCTGCGCGCCGAGCTTCACCGAGCGCATTTGGCTACTGTGTCCCATGTTCTCGTCGTGACCTCTTTGCCGAAGGTCTTCTCGATCAACGTCATAAAGACCGGACCCTTGGGGGTCCGCAGATAGTCGCTGAAGATTACCCCGCTCTGCATGGCGAGGATTCGCGCGCCGTCGAGCTCGATCGGCAGCTTCAACTTCTTCACTGCCGGTTCGCGCAGAAACGTCATGATGCGTTTGGCCTCGGGGCGCGACGGGAATTTCTTGTAAGGATCGGTCGCGAGAATCTTGCGCAAATCGTCCACGGGACGAACGATCGTCAGGAATACCTGCCCCAGCTGCTCGTCCATTGCCTGCTCGGCCTTCTGCTCCAGCGCGGCGGTCGACGTCCCCCGCGTCGTGAAGACGACATTGCCGCTCCCGAGCAATGTCGTCACATCGGTGAAGCCGGCCGCTTCGAATGCCGCCTTGAGCTGCGGCATCTTGCAGTTCGTCGGCATCACCCCTCGGAGAAACGCAGCGTAACGGGCCATGGTCGTGTGCGTTAAACCTACTGTCGATTTCGGCACCCACTCAACAGCCTGGCCGCACCGCTTCACCGACAACTCACACCCGCACAGTGGCAGACCGGTCCGGTCGCGCTACGTTCCGGTCATGATCTCCGCCCGCGCGCGCCGGCTGTGGCTGCTCGGCACGCTCACCTGGGTGACGCTCGGCCTAATGTCGGCCGCGCAACAGGCCACCTGGCGCGCGTTGACGGGACGCCCCGTCAACTGGCTGTTCATCGTGCCCAATTCGCTGGCCGATTGGCTCACCTGCGGGATGTTCACGCCGGCGTTCTACTGGATGGTGCGCCGGTTTCCGATTCGCGGCGAGCGCTGGTGGGCGCGGCTCCCCGTCCATCTGGCGGCTTCGTTCGTGTTCGTGTTGTTGAAGGTGTCGATCTATCACCCGCTGTTCAACGCCCTCAACCCGACCGAGCCGCGACCCTGGTCGATGGTCCTGTTCGGCGGGTTCTACGCCGACATGCTCGCGTACTGGGCCTCGGTGGGAGTGATTCACGCGATCGAGTACTACCGCGAGTCGCGCGAGCGCGAGCTGGAAGCGACGCGCCTCGCGCTCGAAAACCTGCGCGCGCAGCTGCAGCCGCATTTCCTGTTCAACACGCTGCAATCGATTTCGACGCTGATTCACCGCGATGCCACCGCGGCCGACCGCATGCTGACGGACCTGTCCGAGCTGCTGCGGCTGTCGCTGCGCAGCAGCGCGAGCCAGGAAGTGCCGCTGCGCGACGAGCTGGGGTTTCTCGATCGCTATCTCGACATCATGCGCGTCCGTTTCGGAGACCGGCTCCGCATCGTGGTGGACGCCGCCGGCGACGTGCGCGATGCGCTCGTGCCAAGTCTCGTGCTGCAGCCGATCGTCGAGAATGCGATCACGCACGGCATGGCCGATCGGCCGGATGTCGGACACGTCAGCGTGCGCGCGCGCCGGAACGGCCCGGCGCTCTGGCTCGAGGTTTCGGACGACGGTCCCGGATTGGCGGCGCCGGCGGGGAACGGCAACGGCATCGGACTCGCGAATACCCGCGAACGGGTGGCGCGGCTGTACGGCAGCTCCGGCTCGGTGGACCTCCTCACCGACCGTGGTCTGACGGTGCGAATCTCGATCCCGTTCCGGACATGACCCCGACGCGCGCCGTTATTGTCGACGACGAAGCGCTGGCCCGTGAGCGCGTGCGCACGCTGCTCGCGGGTGCCTCCGGCATCACCGTCGTCGCCGAGTGCAGCGGCGGGCGCGAGGCCGTGGAGAAGATCCTCGCCGAGCGGCCCGACCTGGTGTTGCTCGACGTCCAGATGCCCGACCTCGACGGCTTCGAGGTGTTGGAAGCCGTCGCGTCGGAGTGGCTGCCGGCAGTCATCTTCGTCACGGCGTATGACGAATACGCCATCAAGGCGTTCGACGTGCACGCCATCGATTACCTGCTCAAGCCGATCGAGCCGGAGCGGTTTCGCAAAGCGCTCGCGCGGGTGCAGAAACGCGATCTGATCGCGATGCTCGATGAACGGCCGATCGACCGGCTGGTGATCCGGACCAGGAGCAAGGTCTCGTTTCTCAAGCCGAGCGAGATCGATTGGATCGAGGCCGACGGGAAGCACGCCATATTGCACGCGGGGCGCGAAACGCACGTGGTGCGGCATACGCTGACGCGCCTCGAGCAGCGGCTCGCGTCACACGGGTTTGTGCGCGTGCATCGCTCGGCGATCGTGAATGTCGATCGCATCAAGGAATTGGAGCCGTGGTTTCACGGCGAGTTCGTCGTGATTCTGAAGGACGGCACCAAGCTGACGTCGAGTGCCGCTCACAGCCAAGCCCTGCACCGGATAATCGACGCCTCGTAGAGGCCGAGTCGCGGTAAATCAGTTGTCGGTTGTCGGTTGTCAGTCTAGCGTGCCCCATCATCTACAGGATGGGGTCATGGTACTGCTGGCACTATTGCTAGTCACACAGACCGCTGCTGATTCGAGCGGCATCAGGCAGGCGGCACTCGACTACATCGAGGGCTATTACGAGGGGAACGCCGAGCGCATGGCGCGGGCGGTCCATCCCGAGCTGGCGAAGCGGATCGTGCGGGTCAACGAGCAAGGCCGTTACATGCTCGGCCAGATGAGCGCGATGACGCTGGTGGAAGGCACGCGCGCGGGAGGCGGCAAGGACACGCCGGTCGCCGAGCGGCGCAAAGACGTCACGATCTTCGACATCTACCAGAACGCGGCCAGCGCCAAAATCTACGCGTCAGGCTGGGTCGACTACCTGCACCTCGCCAAGTGGAACGGCCGCTGGGTGATCGTCAACGTGCTGTGGGAGCTGCACCCGCGGCCGGCGCCGCAGCGCTAGTCGTACCAGTTCTTGTCCCAGGCGTGCGGCTTCAGCTTCGCGATCATCCCGGGCGGCAGCGCGCCCTTGGTCGACGCCAGCGCATTCTGCCGCACATGCGCCGGGCGCCGCATTCCCGGGATCACGGTCGATACGTCGGACGCGGACAGACAGAAGCGCAGCGCCAGCTCGGGCAGCGTCTGCACCTGATCGTCCAACACACCGGCCAATGCCTTCCCCCGCCGCTCGGCCTCGGCCTTGCGGTCGCCGGCGAAATACTGGGCGCGCCAGTCGCCCGGCGGGAAGACGGTGTCGGCTTTGATCTGACCGGTGAGCGCCCCCTCGTCGAACGGCACGCGCACGATGATGCCGAGCGGCTTTTGCCGCGCAAGCTCGAACAGCGCCTTCTCAGGCGTGCGGTCGTAGATGTTGTAGATGACTTGAGCGGTCTCGAAGATGGGATCCGTGAGGATCTTCAGCGCCGTTTCGGGCGCGTGATCGTTGATCGAGATCCCCCAATGCAAAACTTTCCCTTCCTGCTTCAGACGCTTGATCTGCTCGAATGAGGCGGGCCAGTCGGGATCCTTGAGCCAGACGTCATTCCACACGTGGAGCTGCTGCACGTGCAGCGCGTCCAGGCGCAGGTTCTTGAGCGAATTCTCGGTGCTGGTCCGGATGTATTTGGCGGGAAAGACGTCGCCGAGTTTGTAATCGGCTCTGCCGGGCCACTGGCGGTTCAGCGGCGGGATCTTCGTGGCCACGATCGCGCGCCCGGCGCGGATGTCGTCCTTGAGGGTCTCGCCGATCACCTTCTCGCTGTGGCCGTTGCCGTAGGCGAGGGCGGTATCGAAGAAGGTGATGCCCTGATCGATCGCTTCGCGCAGCGCCTTGCGCCCTTCGGCGTCGTCGACGCCGCGCCACATCTCACCGCCGATGCCCCAACCGCCAAAACCGATTTCACTGATCTGGTAGCCCGTTGGGCCCAGGGGACGTTTTTTCATTCGGAGAAGCTACTCGCCGAAAACGCTCCGTGCGATTGAGATCGGACCCCGGTCCGCGTGGGACCCATCCCCGCACCTCCCGTGTGACCACCATCGTCCCGTCGGTTTGGATCCGCCCCTCGAGCACTACCAAAGCGGCAATGCCGCGAAAAAATGGCAGCCCCCATTCGAGGGTGCCGTCCGGCCTCACCTGAATGACCGGATCATCCGCCTCGAACCAGTCGATCCCGGGCATTTGAACCCGATCATGAACGACGATGGTGTCGCCCGAGGCACGGATCGCAACCTGATGCGTATCAGCCTGGCTCATGGTTTCCCACCGGCCCAGAAAAGCACGGGCATCGCCCGGCGTGGGACGGCGCGCCGGAAACTCGAGCGGAATGAACGCGGCGGGCTTGGGTGAATTCCGCTCACGACTCAGCCGATCCTTGTACTCCCGGTACTCCGCGGATGCGGGATACGCCTGGCCCATGCGGGTCACGACCCGCTCGGCATCATCGAAGTGGCGACTGTCGAGCGACATCCGCGCCACCGTCGCGTACGCGTCGAGCGGGATCGGGACCGGGTATCCGACCCTGGCAGCGAGCGAATCGTATTGCTCGAGCATCGCGATCGGGCGGTGGCCGGGCTGCCACGGTCGCGGCTTGAAGTCAGCGAATAGGGTGCGCAAACCCTGCGCCATCCCGATGACCGCCATGCTGGCATGCGTCTCGCCCGTGACGCTGATTTCCCGGATCATCGGCTTGGTGCTGCCCCAGCTCGTGGTGTCGAGCTCCCACGACTCGGTGTTCACGAGCATCACACGCGCGTGCTTGCCGGCGGGCTGCCGTAGCACGGCCTGCGCCGCTTTGACTTCCTTGCCGCCATTCCACCAGGCGGAGGGCTCGAGCAGGACGTAGCCGCTGAACAAACCAGGGCGACTGCCCAGCGCGTAGATCGACAGCAATCCGCCCAGTGAATGGCCGATGATCACTCGCATCGGCGCCGTGCGGTAATGGTCGTCGAGATACGGAAGCAGCTCGTCGCCGATGAAATGCAGGAATTTGTCTGCGCCGCCGGCACCGGCATTGAGCGCCTCGGGTGGGGTATCGAAGCCGGCAGCGGGACTGGTGGTCATATCGCGCATGCGATTGACGTTCCGAATCCCCACAACGATCAGCGCCGGTATCTGGCCGGTGCCGGCGTAGAAGCGCGCGGTGGAAGCCGCCGTCTGATGCTCGAATTCGCCGTCCAACACGATGAGCACGGGATAGCGCTGTGTCGTGTCGGTTGCATACCCCGCGGGCAGCGAGACATCGATCGTGCGCTGCTCAGCGAGTGCACGGGATTGGATCTGGATGGTGCGGCCGATTTCGAGTGGAGTGCCGGCGTCCGCCTGCACGAGAACCAACGCGACGAGCAATGGGTGCATGGACCCTCCCGTGCTGGTGATGCCGACGGTGCGGGTTGCGACGCGTCAGAGCTGTGTCAACTACTTCAGCGTAATGCGCGCGGTGGCTGGGGCGAGCCCTGTCCCCTCCGCCGTGAGCGTGACGATCCCTGCGCTTCTGCCCGCGCGCACGATCACGAGCGCCCTGCCGTTGAACAGCTGGATCTGTTTCGCCTGGAACGACGTG
>DATMZX010000014.1:0-14956 GCA_035573235.1 Gemmatimonadales bacterium | reverse complement strand
GCCGTGATCGGTCCGCTGGTCGCGTGGTGGATGCTGACGACGGGTGCGGACGTGAGGCGCGTGATCCTGGTGAGTTTCGTGCCGGGGGTGCTGGTGGTGCTGTTGGCTTACTGGGCGGTGAAGGATGGTAGAGGGCGGTCGAGGGTGGTGGAGGAAACAGCACCTCCACCAACCTCCACCATCCTCCACCGTCCTCCACCCGCACTCATCGCTATCGCTCTCTTCTACCTGGTGAGAATGCCCGAGACACTGATCATCCTGCACGCACAACATCTCGGCATCGCGGTCGCGCTCGTGCCGTTGCTGTGGGCGGCGGTCCACGTCATCAAAGCGTCGACGAGCTTTGTGGGTGGCGCGCTGTCGGATCGGATTGGTCCGGCGCGCACGATGTGGATGGGATGGATCTCCTACGTCGCACTCGCGGCGGGAATGGCGCTGGCCCACGGGCCGCTGGCGGGCTGGATCCTGTTTCTCGCGCTCGGCGTCGTGGCCGGCCTGACCGAGAGCCCGGAGCGGGCAATCGTTTCGGCGGGAACGGGAGGTCATCGCGGGAGCGCGTTCGGGATGTACCACGCGCTGACCGGCGTGGCGGCGCTGGTCGGCGGGGTCGCCCTCGGCTTCGTCTTCCAGGGCAGATCTGGCGGCAGCGCGTTCTTTGTAAGTGCTGCTGCTGCATTAGTTTTGGTGATCCTGTGGCCTTTCTGGGCGCGCGCGCATAGCGTTCGTCCCCGATGAACGCCCCTCCGGCCACCACTCCGGTAGCCCCAGACCCGAAAACCGGCCGTCCCCGCCCACAGGGCCGCTATCTCGCGCGGTTGTCGCTGCTCGCGCTCGGGGTGGTCTATGGCGACATCGGGACCAGTCCGCTCTATGCCATGCGGGAAGCGTTCCATGGCCAGCATGGGATCCCCGTCACGCCGGGCAACGTCCTGGGCGTGCTGTCGCTCATCTTCTGGTCGCTGATTCTGATCGTGACGGTGAAATACCACGTCGTGATCATCCGCGCCGACAACAAGGGCGAGGGCGGCGTGCTCGCGCTGATGGCGCTGGTGAACGGCAGCCGGATCGCGCGGGGCCTGACGCCGCGCCGGCTGATGATCGTGCTCGGCATCTTCGGTGCGGCGCTGCTCTACGCCGACGGCGCGCTGACCCCGGCGATTTCGGTGCTCTCGGCCGTCGAGGGACTCGAGATTGCGACACCGCATCTGCAACCCTGGGTCTTGTGGATCACGCTGGCGATTCTCGTGCTGTTGTTCTCGTTTCAGAAACGAGGAACGAGCGGCGTTGGCGCGGTCTTCGGCCCCATCATGCTGATCTGGTTCGCGGCGATCGCCGTGCTCGGCCTGAACGGCATCCTGCAGCATCCCGCGGTGATCGGCGCGGCGCTGCCCACGCACGCGATCAGCTTCTTCGCGGAAGACCCGCGCCGGGGATTGCTGGTGTTGGGCGCGGTGTTCCTGGCGGTGACCGGTGGAGAAGCGCTGTACGCCGACCTCGGTCACTTCGGTCACACCGCGATTCAGCTGGCCTGGTTCACCATCCCGCTGCCGGCGTTGATGCTCAACTATTTCGGACAGGGCGCGCTGCTGCTGATGAATCCCGAGGCCGCGGCAAACCCCTTCTACCTGCTCGCGCCGAGCCAGATGCTGTACTTCCTGATCCCCCTCGCGACGGTGGCGGCGGTCATTGCCTCGCAGGCGGTGATTTCGGGCGCGTTTTCGCTCACGCGCCAGGCCGTGGCGCTCGGCTACGTCCCGCGCATGGACATCGAGCACACGTCGTCGCGCGAAATCGGCCAGATCTATGTGCCGCTCGTGAACAAGCTGCTGGCGGTGCTGACGATCGCGTTGGTGTTCGGGTTCCAGACGTCGAGCAACCTGGCGGGTGCCTACGGGGTCGCGCTCTCGACGCTGATGGCGTTGACGACCGTCATGTTCTACGTGATGAGCCGCGAGGTGTGGGGCTGGAGCTTCGTGAAGGCGGCATCCGTTTCGGGCGCGTTCCTGATCGTCGATCTGACGTTCCTCGCCGCCAACGCGCTGAAGATCTGGCACGGCGGCTGGGTCCCGCTCGCGATCGCCATCGCGCTGTACTTCCTGATGATCACCTGGAAGCGCGGGCGCGAGATTCTCGCCAAGCGGATGCAGGAAAAGACGGTCCCGCTCAAGCTGCTGCTGGCGGATCTCGCTGCCGAGCCGCCGGTGCGTGTGCCCGGCACCGCGGTGTTCATGTACGGCAGTCCGGACGGAACCCCGCCCGCGCTGGTGCTCAATCTCACGCACAACAAGGTGCTGCACGAGAAGATCGTATTCCTCACCGTGGTTACGGAGGACGTGCCGCACGTCGCCGACGAGCAGCGCGTCACGGTGAAGCGCAGCGGCAAGGGGTTCCACACGGTCGTCGCGCGGTACGGATTCATGCAGGACCCCGACATCACCGAAGTCCTGGCGGGCTGCAAGACCAATGGGCTCAATATCCCGCTCGAGGGTACAACTTTCTTCCTGGGGCGCGAAACGCTGATTGCGTCCGAGCGTCCCGGAATGGCGATGTGGCGGGAGCGCCTGTTCGCGTTCATGTCGCGCAATGCGTTGCGCGCGACGGCGTTCTTCAAAATTCCGCCCAACCAGGTGTTCGAGGTGGGAGCCCACGTGGAGCTTTAGGAGGATTCATGCGTCGCGCCGTCTGTCTGCTCGCGTTCGTCTGCACGTCTACCGCCGTCGCCCAGCAACCAACCGATACCTCCCGCGCTCAGAAACGCGTCATTCAGATGCCGGGCTCCGCCACGGGGCTGCCGCTGTCGAGCGCGGTGCAGGTGGGTAACGTGATTTATCTGTCGGGGCAGGTGGGGGTGCTCCCCGGCACGCGACAGCTCGTCGATACCGGCGTGACGAAGCAGACCCAGCAGACGCTCGACAACATCAAAGAAGTGCTGGCGTACGCGGGCAGCTCGATGGAGCGCGTGTTCAAATGCACGGTATTTCTCGCGAACATCCGCGATTACGACGACATGAACCGCGTCTACACGACGTATTTCCCGAAGGATCCGCCGGCACGGTCGACGGTGGCGGGCAGCGGCCTCGCGCTCGGCGCGAAAGTCGAGATCGAGTGCCTGGCGACGGCGGGCAGCTAAACGGTCGGGTTGGTCTTCAGTGAATCGAGAATCTTCTGGAGCGCGGCGAGATCCAGCGGCTTGATGAGGTGATGGTCGAAGCCGGCGTCCCGGCTCTGCCGGCGGGCGTCGGGCTGTCCCCACCCGGTCAAGGCAATGATGACCGGCTGTGCGATGGCGGTGTTGTCTCGAATCTGCCGCGCGACTTCGTACCCGCTCATTCCCGGCAATCCGATATCGAGTAGGATCGCGGCCGGCTGAAAGCGCGGTACCGCGTCCAGCGCGCTCGGCCCATCGTTGGCGATTTCCACCTGCGCGCCGAGCAGCCCCAGCAGTGCCTGCAGGCTGTCCGCCGCGTCGCGGTTGTCGTCGACGATCAGAATCCGCTGTGGGGCGAGCGTGCGCGCCGCGCGCCGCTCCTCGTGGCTCCCCTCCGGCGACGACGCCAACCGCAGGCGCACCGAGAACTCGCTGCCCGTCCCCGGGCCGTTGCTGTGCCCGCTGACGGTCCCGCCGTGCATGTCGATCAGATTGCGCACGAGGGTCAGGCCGATCCCCAGGCCTGTGCCGTCGCCGAAACGGTCCCCGCGGTGGAACAGGTCGAAGATCCGCGGCAATGCGTCGGCTCCAATCCCGGGGCCGTTGTCGCGCACCGAGACCACGACGTCGAATCCTTCCGGCCGCACGGCGATCCAGATTCGTCCGTTCTTGTCGGTGTACTTCGCGGCGTTGTTGATGAGGTTCCCGATCGCCTGCGTGAGCCGGACCGGATCCCCTTCGACCCAGGCCGGCTCTGTCGAGAGCGACGCATGCACCGTGTGATTGCGCGACTTGATCAGCGGCTCGTTGATCTCGATCGCGTTGGTGGTGACCTCGTTGAGATCCACGCGCTCGGTGCGCAGCTCGAGCGTCCCGCGCGTGATCCGCGACATCTCGAGCAGATCGTCGACCAGTCGCACCAGGTGATTCACCTGCCGCTCCATCATCCGCCGCAGCGCCGATGTGCCCGAATCCGAGGATTCCGCCATGCGGAGCACCTGCAGCGCATTGCGCAGGGGCGCGAGCGGATTGCGCAGCTCGTGTGACAGGGTGGCGAGGAATTCGTCCTTCCGGCGGTCGGACTCCCGCAGTGCTTCGCGGCTCGCCTCGAGCGCTTTACGGGCCTGGACCTGGGTCGAGATGTCGCGGAAGTAGCACACGACGCCGTGGCGCCCGTCGCTGAGGGGAATGCGGTCGAGTCGCCACTCGTAATACTCGACGACGCCCCGGTCGGCGCGCACTTGACCCGTCTCGGGAACGATATGCGGTTCACCGCTCTCCAGCGTGCGCCGGAAGATTCCAACGACCTCGTCCGCGTACGGCTTCTCCCAGAGAATGTGCATGATCTCGTCGAAATCACGCCCGACCACGCCGCCCGGAATCGCGCCGAACGCGGGTAGGGCGATGGGGTTTACCGCGCGGATCCGGAAGTCCGCGTCGACGAGGTATACGCCGATCGGCGCCTGGTTGAGCAGCGTCTCGAACTGGGCCGACCGCTGGTGCAACGCCATTCCTGTTTCGCGCCGCAGCTGCGCCAGGCGCAGCTGTCCATCGACGCTCGCGAGCAGCTCGCGGCGGCTGAACGGCTTCACGAGATAGTCGTCCGCGCCGGCCTGGACGCCTTCGATCCGGCTCTCCTCACCGGCTCGCGCCGACAGCAGGATCACCGGCAGCTCGGCGGTGACGGGATCGGACCGCAGCGCGCGCAGCAGCTCGAAGCCGTCGAGACGCGGCATCATCACATCGGACAGGACGAGATCCGGCCGGCGCGCGCGAGCAGCATCGAGCGCCGCCTGTCCATCACCGACGGTTTCGACGTCGTAGCGCTCGCCGAGCAGCCGCGTGACGTACTCGCGCATGTCGGCGTTGTCGTCGGCCCACAGAATCCGCGGTCGCGCGGCGGAGGACGCGCCCGCGGCGGGAGCGGCGGCGGCGGGCAGCCAGCGCATGGCCTCGCTGAGAAATGCGTCGATGCCGAGGGCGGTCGACTGCTGCTGGCGCGCGGCCTGCACTCGCTCCGCCGGCAAATGGTCCCGTCCGAGCGGGATGCTCACGGTGAAAGTGGTGCCCTGGCCTTCGCGGCTCTCGACCTGCACCTCGCCGCCGTGGAGCTTGACCAGCTCGTGCACCAGCGCGAGCCCGATTCCCGTTCCCTCGTGCGTTCGGCTCCGGCTGCCCGCCACGCGATGGAACCGCTCGAACACATGGGGCAGCTCGGCCGCGGGAATGCCGACGCCGGTGTCGCGCACGTGCAGGCTCACGCGATCGGCCTCCGGCTGCACCTCGACGGTGATCCCGCCCTCGAACGTGAACTTGAGCGCGTTGGAGAGAAGATTGAGGACAATCTTCTCCCACATTTCGCGGTCGAGGTAGACGGGCTCCGGCGGTGCCACGGTGTTTACCACGAGATCGAGACCCGCCTTCTCCGCCGCGGACCGGAACGAGGACGCGAGGTCGGCGGTCAGTGCCGCGACGTCGGTGGGCACATAGGTTGCCTGGGCGCGACCAGCCTCGATGCGCGCGAAGTCGAGCAGCGTGTTCACCAGCTTTTGCAGCCGCCTGCCGCTGCGGCGCACCAGCTCGAGCCGCTCGCGCTGCTCCGGCGCGAGCGCATGGTCGACGTCCATCAACGCGTCGTCGATCGGGCCCAGCATCAGGGTGAGCGGTGTGCGGAACTCATGGCTCACGTTGGAGAAAAACGCGGTCTTGGCGCGATCGATCTCCGCGAGCCCCTCGGCGCGTTTTCGCTCTTCCTCGTGGGCACGCGCGTTGGCGACACCGGTCGCGATGTGATCCGCGAGCAATGCCAGGAATGCCCGGTAGTCTTCGTCGAGGGGCCGGACCGGGCTGATGCCCGCGATGAGGTATCCGTACGGCATCGCGCCGGCGCGTGGCACCGGAAGGACCTGCGCGTTTTCGAAGACCGAGGACGGCAGCTCGATGACCGGAGGCGGCGAATCCACGCCACGGCCCGCGACGAGTCGGAGAGGTCCAGCTTCACTCTCAGCGCGGTAGAGCAGCGCGAACGGCAAGTCGTGCGGATTGTCCGCGAGCGCGTCGATCGAGCCCTGCCACGCTTCCTCTTCGCCCTGCGCGGCGGCCATGCGTGCCGCGAGGTTGCGTAGCGTGCGCAAACGGCGCTCGCCCAGCACGCGGCCCGTACTCTCGATCACGGCGGTGAAGATCCCATCGACCGAGCCTTCGGCGCCGCGCACCGGACTGAACGAAAACGAGAAGTAGCATTCCTCGGGATAGCCGCGGCGCTCGAGAATCAGCAGCTGATCCTCCGACCATGTCGCCTCGCCGGTGTCGAGCACGCCCTGGAGCATCGGCGCGATCACGTCCCAGATCTCGGACCAAACCTCACGGCACGGCCGGCCGAGCGCCCACGGGTGCTTCTTCCCCAGGATCTCGGCATAACGGTCGTTGTAGAGGACCGTACAGCTCGGCCCCCAATAGATGACGATCGGAAATCGGGATCCGAGGCAGACGCTGAGCGCGCTGCGCAGACTCTGCGGCCAGGCTTCAACCGGGCCGAGAGCGGTGCTGGCCCAGTCGAGAGTTCGACAGAGTGCGCCCATCTCGCCCCCGCCCGCCAGAAAGTCGTAGGCGGATCGCGAAGTCGAGCCGGAGTGCTGCTCCACCTGAGGCGGCGGAGAGGTTAGGTCTGTTTCGGCGTTGTAGCGGATGTGCTGCATACCCCGGCGTTACCAGTTCAAGAGAGCTAGCTCAAAGGGGGGAGGGGGAGGCCTCGACATACGGCGCTTCGTGCAGCACGGCCGGCTTCCGTCGTGAGAGCACGAGCCACCACTCCCGCGCCGAGGTGAAGATCAGCATCGCGACGACACCCATGAAGAACAGCGCCACGACGGCATTGAGGCGGTCGTTGAAGATCAGCCGCGCGGCGTTTGGCGCGGCGGAGCCCGCGAGCGAGGCCGCGTGCGACAGGAAGCCGAGCTTGGGGTCGGCCGAGAAGACCTTTTGCCAGCCGGCGGTCATCGTGACGGCGATCAGCCAGGCCAGCGGGCCGAGCGTCACCCAGAGATAGCGCTGCCGGCCCATTTTGATCAGGATCGTCGTCGCGACGCATAACGCGACCGCCGCGAGCAGCTGGTTCGAGATTCCGAACAACGGCCAGAGCGAGTTGATCCCGCCGAGCGGATCGATCACTCCCTGATAGAGGAAATAGCCCCAGCCGGCGCAAACCATTCCGCTCGCCAGCAGGACGCTCGGATACCACGACGTCTCCGCGAAGCGCGGCCACACGTGCCCGACGATCTCCTGCAGCATGAACCGCCCCACGCGCGTGCCGGTGTCGATCGTCGTGAGGATGAACAGCGCTTCGAACATGATGGCGAAGTGGTACCACAACGCCGTCAGCGCCTTGCCGCTGCCGAACACGCCCATCAGCCCGGAGAAGATGTGCGCCATGCCGACGGCGAGGGACGGCGCGCCGCCGGTGCGGCCGATCAGGGTGGCCTCGCCCATCTGCGCGGCGAGCTGCTGCATGTAGTCCGGCGTAACCACGAAGCCGGCTTGATTCAGAATGTCTGACGCGCCGGCGAGCGCGGCCGGCGTCGTATTCATCGCGAAGTACACGCCGGGATCGAGCGTGCAGGCGGCAATCATCGCCATGACCCCGACGAACGACTCCATGATCATCCCGCCGTAGCCGATCACGCGCGCGTCGGTCTCGCGCGTGATCATCTTGGGCGTCGTGCCCGAAGCCACGAGCGAGTGGAATCCCGAGATCGCGCCGCACGCAATCGTGATGAACGCGAACGGGAACAGCTTCCCGGCGAACACGGGCCCTTCACCGGCCGTGGCGAACGGCGTCAGCGCCGGCATGCGCAGCGGCGGCAGGATGATCAGGATCGCGATGCCCAGCACCACGACGGTCGTGATCTTGAGGAAGGTGGAGAGATAATCGCGCGGGCACAGCAGCATCCACACCGGCAAGACCGAAGCGATGAAGCCGTACGCGATCATCATCCACGAGATCGTCGTGCCGCTGTGCGTGAACGCCGCGGCCAGCGCCGGGTGCGTCGCGACGCTGCCTCCCGCGACGAGGGCCGCGAGCAGCAATACCGCGCCGACGGCCGACGCTTCGCCCACTTTGCCGGGCCGCCAGCGCTTCATCCACCAGCCCATGAGCAGCGCGATCGGAATCGTGCACGCGATCGTGAACAACCCCCACGGCGACGCCCGCAGCGCGTTCACCACGATCAGCGCGAGCACGGCGAGCAGAATGATCATGATCGCGAGTACCGCGACCATCGCAGTGACGCCGGTGAATTTGCTGACTTCCTCCTTCGCCATCTGGCCGAGCGACTTGCCGTCGCGCCGCAGCGAGCAGAACAGAATCGTGAAGTCCTGCACCGCGCCGCCGAGCACGACGCCGATCACGAGCCAGAGTGTGCCGGGCAGGAATCCGAATTGTGCCGCGAGCACCGGGCCGACGAGCGGGCCCGCGCCGGCAATCGCCGCGAAGTGATGACCGAACAGCACCCACTTGTTCGTGGGCACGAAGTCGTGGCCGTTGTTGAACCGCTCCGCCGGTGTGGCGCGGCGGGGATCGAGGCCGAAGACTTTGTTCGCGAGGAACTTCGAGTAGAAGCGGTAACCGATGACGTAGGTACAGACGGCGGCGGTGAGGAGCCAGGCGGCGCTGATCGTCTCGCCGCGGGCCAGCGCCAGGACACCGAAGGCGACGGCCCCCAGCACCGAAATCGCGATCCAAATCAGCGCCCCCCCCCGCACGCGCGTAAGTTGTGGCGCCGCTTGCCGATGTTCAAGTTCAACCATAGGTTCGAAATCCCTTGAGTCCCACCGGTGCATCGGGTCCCTATCCTTGGTCGTCGGGCGGTCGCGCCGCCTCGGCGCCGGCGGTGCAGGAGCGCCCCCAGCCTCAAAAGCTCGGCGAGAGTCTCAAAGGCAGAGTCGCGATGGTCACGGGCGGAGCCACAGGCCTGGGCCGTTCAGTCGCGCTCGAGTTCGCGCAGGCCGGCTGCGGCGTCGCGTTCAACTACGTCGAAATGCCCGGACGAGAAGTCGGGCCTCAGGCGCTCATGACCGAGACGGCGATCAAGGCCTACGGCGTCCCCGTGTACTCGGCGCTGTGCGACGTGCGGGAAATGGATCTGGTCGAGCACTTCGTCGATCAGGTGCGCAGCCAGCTCGGCGGGGTGCACTACCTCGTGAACAATGCCGGCGTCACGCACGACGGCGCGCTGTGGCGTCTGACGCCCGAGGCCTGGGCCGAGGTGATGGACACGAACGTGGGCGGCGCGTTCAACTGTATTCACGCCGTCGCGCCGTTGATGCGTGCGCAACGCTTCGGCAAGATCGTCAACATCGCCAGCCATCAAGCGTTCAAGCCTGGTTTCGGGATCGCGAACTACGCCGCGAGCAAAGCGGCGCTGATCGGGCTCACCCGGGCCGCGGCCGTCGATCTCGGCTCGGCCGGGATCAATGTCAACGCCGTCGCGCCGGGGTTCGTCAAAACCGAGCTGCTGACGCAGCTGCCGCGCGAGGTGCTGGAGCGCGCCGAGCACGAGTCGGTGCTCGGCCGGGTTGCCGAGCCCGAAGACGTTTCACGCGTCATCCTCTTTCTGTGCAGCGAGGCCGCCCGCCACATCACCGGCCAGGTGATCATAGTTGATGGAGGCTTGACCCTCGCTTAGATTGGCCGCGTGACTAAACTCTTGCGAGGCAAGTACTTCCTCCTCCTGTTCGCGGTGCTCAGCTGCGGCGGGAAAAAGAAGGTCGATGACAAACCCACGCCGGAAAACTTGCCTCCGACCGCGCCGCTGCCCACGGCGGGTCTCGCGGGCCAGCGCGTCGCGCTCACGCCGCTGACGCTCGTCGGCGCCGAGGACACGCTGCACCTGGAAGCCCTCATCGCCGACCGCCGCGCTACACTGAACAAGAGTGACAGCATCATCGGCGCCTTGCTCACCACGCGGGCTCCCGAAGTCACGTGGGTGGGTCCGGAAGAGCTGCGCCACACCGCCCGGCGCGCCCCCGGGGTCGCGACCGATCCCGATCAGATGGGGACGGCGTTTCTGCGGGCGCAGAGCTTGATCGACGTGCCCGATCCATTGCGCTACCAATTGCGCACGTTGGTGGGGCTCGCCGGCGGCCGCTTCGCGATGATTCCCGGAGGGCTCGTGTTTCGGCGCCGTCCCGGGCGGACCGATGTGACCGCCGAGCTGTCGCTCGTGATGGTCGATACGCGGGTCGGCAAGATCGGATGGCGGACGGTGGCACGAGGCGAGGCGGAGGATCCCTGGACCGCGCTGACCAAAGCTGTGAAAGCGCTGACTCCGGGCCTTCCTTGACGGGACGTGAAGCCACGCTGATCCCGGGCGACGGGATCGGCCCCGAGATCACGGCAGCCACGCTTCAGGTCCTGGACGCGCTCGGCGTCCAATTCGATTGGGATGAGGAGTACGGCGGGCTGGCGGCGGTCGAGAAGGCCGGCACGCCGTTGCCCAACGCCACGCTCGATTCGATTCGCCGCACGCGTCTCTGCCTCAAGGGGCCGCTCACGACGCCGGTGGGCGGCGGGTATCGCTCGGTCAACGTCGCGATGCGCCAGGAGTTCGATCTCTACGCGAACGTCCGGCCCACGAAGACGATGGTGCCCGGCGGCCGGTACGAAAACATCGATCTCGTCATCATCCGCGAGAACACCGAAGGGCTGTACGTCGGGCTCGATCACACGTTCAAGATCGGCGGCGACCGCCGCGCGATGGCGCAGGCGATGTCGATCGTCACGCGCGAGGGCAGCGAGCGGATCGCGAAATACGCCTTCGAGTATGCCAGGATGCACGGCCGCAAGAAAGTCACGATCGTGCACAAGGCCAACATTTTGAAGGCGACGTCGGGACTGTTTCTCGAGGTGGCGAGGAAAGTGGCGGAGCAGTATGCCGGGCAGATCGCGGTGGAAGACAAGATCGTCGACAACACCGCGATGCAGCTCGTGATCAAGCCCGAGCAGTTCGACGTGATCGTCACCACGAATCTGTTCGGCGACATTCTGTCGGACGAAGCGGCCGGACTCGTGGGCGGTCTGGGCCTCGCGCCCGGCGCCAACATCGGGACGCATGCGGCGATCTTCGAGCCGGTGCACGGCTCGGCGCCCGACATCGCGGGGAAGGGAATCGCCAATCCGTCGGCGCAGCTGCTCGCGGCGGCGATGATGCTCGATCATGTGAAAGAGCTCGACGCGGCGAAGCGGCTGCGGCGCGCGCTCGAAGAGACGATCGTGCAGGACAACGTCCGGACGCCGGACCTGGGGGGACGTGCTTCTACGGCCGAATTCGCCCGCGCCGTGGTCCAGCGAGCTGGGGCCTAAGCACCCGTGCGCGAAGTGCGGTCAGGACACCGCCGGCATCGCGATCGGGGGCCTGTGCCAGAACTGCCTGCGTCTGCTGCATCGTCGCGCGACGCGGACGGCGCGCCTGGTCTCCCTCGGCACGACTCTGCCGCTCGCGGTGTATGTCGCCATGGCCCTGCCGGTGGAGCGGACGGCCCGGCTGGTGGGCGCGGCCTGCATCCTGTTGTGGTACGTGTTGACGTTTCAGATCGCCAAACGCGTGACGCTGGAGTTTCTTAAATGAAGGTATCGGGTATCGGGTATCGGGTATCGGCGACCGCGCTGCTCTTGGCAGCGCCGGTTTCAGCACAGACGTCCCTTTCTATCTATAGAGATGGCCGCGTCGTGGTGCGGCGCACGCTGCCGCAGGCGCTGCAGCAGGGCCGCAACGCGCTGACGCTCCGGCTCGAGGCGCTCGATCCGGCGACGCTGTTTTCGCCCGATACCGCCGTCACCGTGAGCTCGGCGACGGTGCGCTACCCCAGCACCGCGACGGATGCGCTGGCCCGTTCGATCGGACAGACGCTCTCGTTCGTGCGCGCCAAGGGCGACACGATTCGCGCCACCGTGGTGCGCGCGGACCCGCCGCAGTTCCGGCTCTCTGACGGACGGCTGCTGCTCGGCATGCCGGGTGAGCCGCTCTTTCCCGCTGAGCTCGTGAGGTCTGCGCCGGAGGCGCAGGTCGTGCTGGAAGCGGCGCGCGCGCGGCAAAGGACGGAGTTGGCTTATGTGGCGCAGGGCGTGAGCTGGGAAGCGCTGTATCAGGTGGTTCTCACCGGATCTCGTGCGTTGGTATCGGGGACGGCGACGGTGACGTCGCAATCGGTTGGTGCCGACAGCGCTGAAGTGCAGCTCGTCGCGGGCGCGATTCGGCGGACCCGCGCGACGCCACCGGCCGCTGCCTACGAAGGAGCCCTAGCCGCTCGGGCGATGATGGCGCAGGACGCCGAGCAAAAGATGTCCGAAGAAGCCGTCGGCGAGACCCACGTTTACCAGCTCCCCGGCCGGCTCTCCATCGAGCCGAACGTTCCCATTGCGACCGCGCTCTTCCCGCGCAGCTCGGCTCCAGTTACTCAGGAGTTGATCGTTCCCGGTGTGTTGCCGTGGCGCGGCTGGATCGGCCAGAATCCCGAGCCCAACCGTGTGCCGGTGCAGGTCTGGTACACGATCAAGCGCGCGGCCAAGACGCCATTCGGCGACCGCCCGCTGCCGGCCGGAACGGTCCAGCTCTATCAAGCCGATTCCGCTGGTCGCGTTCAGTTGATCGGTGAAGCGGCGAACGATCACACGGCCCCTGGCCGGGATCTCAGGCTGCAGTCGGGTGATGCATTCGACATCACCGCCGAGCGCGTGCAGACCGATTTCAATCAGGAGCAGCTTCCGCCGGCGAAACGTGGATTGCCCGCGCGCCAGCGGATCACCGCCGCCTATCGCGTGACCATCGCGAACGCGAAGAGCCAGGCAGTGACCGTCGACGTGCGCGAGTCCCACTTCGGTGATTGGAAGATCGTCGAGAGCAGCGTGGCCGCCGAGAAACTCTCGTCAACGGAATCACGCTTCCGGCTGCAGGTCCCCGCGCAAGGTGAGGCGACGCTGACCTACACGGTGCAGATCGAGCAATGACCTGCCAGATCGTCCATATCGGTGATCTGCATTTCGGCGGTGTCGCCGACATTCCGGTGGTCGAGGCGCTGGAGCGGATTCTGCCCGACCTGCGGCCCGACGCGATCGTGATCGGCGGCGACATGTCGCAGCGCGCGCGCCACGGCGAATTCCAGCGCGGCCGCGCGTTTCTCAATCTCGCGCGCGAAACGGCGCCGGTGCTGGTCATTCCCGGCAATCACGACGTGCAGTGGTGGCGCCGGCCGTTTGTGCCGTTCGGCAAGGACGCCGTCTACGAGAAGTACCGGGCCTACTTCGGCGCCGATCTCACGCCGACGCTGACCATTCCCGGAGGCGCGATCATCGCCTCGGCGCTGACCGCGCACGGGGTTGCCTGGGGATCGCTCACGCCGCGGCTGCGCGATATCGCGGTGAAGGGTCATCTGCCCAAGAGGGAAATCCAGCGCGTCCAGAAGATCTTTGCCGGCGCCGATGCGAATCTGCCGAAGGTGCTGGTGATGCACCACAACGTGCTGCGCGGCGAGCTGTCGAAGCGGATGGGGCTCGCGCGCTGGCGCACCGCGCAGCAGCGCATCGTCGCCGCGGGCACCGACGTAGTGCTGTGCGGGCACGACCATCAGGAAGGCGCCGAGATGCTGGACGGCAAAGTCGTCGTCTCGACCGCGGGCACGCTATCGACGCGCGCGCGGGGAGGGCGGCCGGTTTCCTTCAACTTTGTGACGATCGATCCGGCGGCGGTGCAGGTGACCTTCTTCAGATGGGATGCCGGAAAGCAACGGTTTCAGCCCTCTGATACGGCTGCGTTTGCCAGAAAAGCCGCACGTTTAGAGCCTCAAGCTTCAACCAGCTGACAGTTGCGCAGACGGCGAAGTGGCTGCAAGCTGCGAGCTTCAAGCTCGCAGCCACTTCAAACTGCGCAACTTCGCAACTTTTCTAGGAGCTGAACTACCGATGGCCCCGAAGTTCCAAGGTGTCGACTTCTATCAGGTAGATAGTCTTCTCACTGAAGAAGAGCGCGCAGTCCGTGATACCGTTCGCGACTGGGTCGACGAGCACCTCATGCCGGTGATCGGCGAAGCCTATGTCGCCGGCAAATTTCCCAAGCAGCTCATTCCCGGCATGGCCGAGCTCGGCCTGTTCGGCGCCAATCTGCCGGAAGAGTACGGCTGTGCCGGACTCAACAACGTCGCCTACGGGCTGATCATGCAGGAGCTCGAGCGCGGCGACTCGGGCGTGCGGTCGTTCGCGTCGGTGCAGGGCGCGCTGGTCATGTACCCGATCTACGCCTTCGGCTCCGAAGAACAGAAAAAGAAATGGCTGCCGCAGATGGCGAGCGGCAAAGTGATCGGCTGCTTCGGGCTCACCGAGCCGGATTACGGCTCGAACCCCGCGGGCATGATCACCGTCGCCAAAGAGACGAGCGACGGCTGGGTCCTCAACGGCGCCAAGATGTGGATCACCAACGGCTCGACGGCGCAGGTCGCGGTCGTGTGGGCGAAAAACGGAAAACTCGAGGACCCGAACGCGATTCGCGGCTTCATCGTGCCGACCGACACGAAGGGCTTCTCGGCCAAAGACCAGAAAGGCAAGCTGTCGCTGCGCGCGAGCGACACGAGTGAGCTCGTGCTGCAGGACGTGCACCTTCCCAAGGACGCGATCCTCCCGAAGTCCGGCGGGCTCAAGTCTCCGCTGATGTGTCTGACGGCCGCGCGCTACGGCATCTCGTGGGGCGCCGTCGGTGCGGCGATGGCGTGCTACGACGAAGCGGTGAGCTACTCGAAGCAGCGCGTGATGTTCGGAAAACC
>DATMZX010000013.1:0-3993 GCA_035573235.1 Gemmatimonadales bacterium | reverse complement strand
CCCCCCAAAACTTCACGAGGTTGTGATAGGTCAAGGCACGGACGAAATGCGCCTCGCCGAGCATGACGTCGCGCTCGGCAGGATCCAATCCCACGACGCCCGGAACCTTCTGGAGCACGACATTGGCGCGTCCGATCGTCGTGTACAATGCGTCCCAAAAATCCTCGATGGACCCATTGTCGGCGGTGAGGTCGTTCCGATCGATTTGACGGTACGTGGTGAATGTGCCGGTGTGCTCCACGTCGTCGGCGGACAAATCGCCGAAGAACAACAACTCCCCGCCGTAGTACGAGTCGTCCTGGAGCGCGTCGTAGAGTCCGGCCACCGCCGCGCGAGCACCAAATGGGGTCGTGATCGCCTGACCTTCGTCGACGTCGTTGATCGGATGAACGTCGAGCACACTGTTGCAGCCCGTCGCCACGAACGCCATCAGCAACGCCTGCACCGTATACCACCGATTGAGGGTGCGCATCAGAATGCCCCCGACAGGCCGATCATGAACGACCGGGCGGATGGATAGGCGTAGAATTCAGTGGATAACTCGGTATTGGTGCTCGATCCGGCACTGTTCACGTCGGGCGAATAGCCCGAGTATTTGGTCCAGGTGTAGAGATTGCGCCCGGAGAAGTACAGGCTCGCATTCTCCATTCTTACCGTCTTGGAGATGGACGCCGGCAGATTATACCGCAGCGTGACGTCCTGCAGACGCACGTAGGAGCCGTCCTCGAAGTAGCGACTGGAGATCAAGTCCGCTCCGGACGTCCCGTCGAAGCTCGCGCGGGGCTCATCGGTGATGTCGCCCGGCTGCCGCCAGCGGCGCAACGCCCGGCTGAACTTGTTGTCGTAGTAGTAGCCGCCATCGTTGGCGAACACGCTGATGGCGTTGAAGATCTCCTGACCCTGAACGAACTGCAGAAATCCCCGCAGCTCGAACCGTCCCCAGGACAGCTGGTTGGTGAAGCCGCCCCAGTAATCGGGGTGCGGGCTGCCCACGAACACGCGGTCGTCGTCGTTGATGACGCCATCATTATTGACGTCCTCGAACACCGCGTCCCCCGTGGCGGGATCGACGCCGGTGAAATGCAGCGTGTAGAAGGCGCCGAGGGGATGACCGACCTCGATGCGACCGGCATCATAGCCACCGACCGGGATCGGCTGGTTTTCGTACAGCGACAGCACCTTGTTACGGTTCCACGCGATGTTGAAGTCCGCGTTCCAGTGCAGGCCATTCCCGCCGGGCTTGAGGATCTGGGCGCCGAGCTGCAGCTCGAAACCCTTGTTCTCCATGCTGCCGATGTTCTGCAACACCGTGGTCTGGCCGCTCGTGGCGCTGATCGGACGGTTGAGCAAGAGGTCCTTGGTCTCTTTGCGGTACCAGTCGCCCATGATCGTCAACCGCTCGCTGAGGACCATCGCGTCGAAGCCCAGGTTCAGCTCGTGCGTCTGCTCCCACCGCAGATCGGGGTTCCCGAAGCTGATCTGCCCGAGTCCGGGATCGCCGCCGTAGTTCGCCTTCGAGAAGCGGGCGAGCGGTGCAAAGTTATCGGCGATGTCATGATTGCCCGTGACGCCGTAACTGGCGCGCAGCTTCAGATCGCCGTGGCGCGACAGCCCGCGCAGGAAGGGCTCGCGCGTGACCTGCCAGCCCAGCGACAGCGCGGGGAACACGCCGTAGCGGTGGTTCTCGCTGAAGCGCGAAGAGCCGTCCGCGCGCAGGCTCGCGTTGAGGAGATACTTGTCCTTCAACGTCGCGTTGGCGCGCGTGAAAAACGACACCAGGTTGTGTCCCGTCCAGCCGCCGTCATAGACGGTCACCGTGGCGGCGTTGCCTGGATACTGGAAGTGGTCGGTCGAGAAGCCGATCCCATCGAGGTAATCCAGCTCGCTGCCATTCCACTCGACGCTGGCGCCGCCCGTCACGCCAAGCGTCAGTGCGTCACCCACGCGAGGTTTCACATCCGCAAATCCTTCGATGACGTAGCGATTCGCCGTCGTGTTGCCGATGATCGACTCACCGAAGACGTCGGACGAGTAGGTCCCGGTCACCAGCGGGGATAGCCAGCGCAGGTCGCGCAGGTTCAACACGTCCATCCCCACGCGCGCGTTGAGGGTCACCACGCTGCTCGCCTCGTACGCCGCCTCGAGATTGCCGAACGCCCGGAAGCCGCGCGACTCCGCCTCGTCGTACGTCGCGATAGCGAGCGGGTTCGAGTAGGCGAGCCCATCGGCGATGCTGGTGAACGTGCCATCGGGATTGCGCACGGGAATGTTCGGCGTGCCCGCGATCGCGTTCGTCACGACGCCGTTGATGGTGTCGTCGTTCTCAACGCGCTTATGGGACTCGCGGCTCAGACTCAACGAGGTGCGGAGATGCAGGCGCGACGAGGCGCTGACGTCGACGTTGACGCGCGCGGCCTGGCGATCGTATCCCGAGCCGAACACGACGCCCTCCTGCTTGAACTGCGACCCGGAAACGAAGTATTGCACCCGATCGCTGCCGCCCGTGACGCTCGCGTTGAGATTGGTCACCGGCGCCGTACGGAACATGACGGCCTGCCAGTCCGTGTTGACCAGATTCGGGTCGTTGGGGTCGCCGAAGTACTGCGCGCCGTATCCATCGTTCTCGGCCGCTTCATTCATATACTCGACGTACTCTCGACCGCTGAGCAGATCCCAGCGATTGCCGGTCGGGACGGTCTGCGAGCCGTAATACATGTTGAAGTTGACCTGCGCGGGCTGGGAGCGGCCGCGCCTCGTCGTGATCATGACGACGCCGTTCGAGGCGCGAGACCCGTAGATCGCGGCGGACGCGGCATCCTTCAGGATGTCGATGTTCTCGATTTCATCCGGATTGAGGCCGGTGACGCCGGTGATGTCCTGCCCCCCTACGTCGAGCTGGGAGAAATCGTCGCGGATCAACGGAACTCCGTCGACCACATAAAGCGGCTGGTTGGAGGCCGAGATCGAGGCCGACCCACGAATCCGCACGGTGATCCCGGCGCCGGGGTTGCCGGCGTTCTGGATGACTTGCACGCCGGCGGCGCGACCTTGAATCGCCGCATCGACACCGGCGAGCGGCGTATTTTTCAAATCCTCACCGCGCACCGACGCGACGGCGCCGCTGATTTCTGCGCGCGTGGTGGTTCCGTACCCCGTCACCACCACTTCCGAGAGGAGCGTTGCAGCCGTCGACAGCACGAAGTCCTGCGTCACGGTGCCACCGTCGACCAGCGTGACCGTCGCCTCGGCGAGGGCCAGCCCGATGCGCTGCACGCGCAGCGTGTGCTGGCCCGCCGGGAGACCGCTGAGCAGGTAGCGCCCGTCGCGATCAGTAAGCGTGCCCGTAACCGTCCCGACGATCGAGACGCGGGCACCTGACACCGGTTGGGCGGTCGCCGAATCGACGACGCGGCCGGTGACGCTGGCGGTACCCCCCTGCCCGGCGAGAGTAGGCGGCGCTGCCGCCGCGAGCACCAGAACGAGCAGCATCCAACGATAGAGCTGATTCATAGCCGACCTCCTTCGAGAAAATGGTTGCGCGTTTGCTCATGTTGCGACACGCACGGTCGGTCGGCAAGAGCTAGTTGGGTTTGAACTTCGCCCCGGGAGAGAGGACGTGCAGGCGGATGTCAGTCGCCGCGAGGGGCCGGGCCGCTGAGGCGACCCGCGCGCGTCGCGCGTCGATCACGACGACCGAAGACGCACCGCGCACTGTCCAGATCCCGTCAGGACCCACCTCGAGCGCCGTCGATTCGTCGATCCCGATGCCGAGCAGCGTGGGCCGCTCGAGCACGGCGGCCAGCAAGCGGTTGAGTCGCTCACGGCGGATGAAATGCTGATCGACGATGACACCTGGGAAAAACCCCAGGCCCGGGACGACTTCGATGACGCCACGCGCAATTGTTGGGAATTCGTCCCCGTAATAGCCGAGGGTGTCGCCCGGCGGATGTTGATTGCCGGTCAGCATGGAATCGGAGAGGACGGCCGCCCCCG
>DATMZX010000012.1:0-4484 GCA_035573235.1 Gemmatimonadales bacterium | reverse complement strand
ATCGATGCGCAGCGCCCGGATCTTGGAGTCGAGTGTCTGGCGCGGCATGCCGAGCTTTGCAGCCGCGCCCTTGGGCCCGGCGACACGTCCTTTGGTCGCGGCGAGCGCCGCCTCGATCGTGGCCCGCTCCTGCTCCCCGTCCGCCGGAGGGCCTTTCGCCTTCAGCCACGAGTCGTCGATCGAGAATGTCTCGCCTTCACAAAGCACGACGGCACGCTCGATCACGTTCTGCAGCTCGCGGACATTGCCAGGCCAGTCGTACGCCTGCAGGAGTGCCATCGAGCGCTTCTCGATACGCGTGAACTTCTTGCCGGCGCGCTTCGCGAACCGCTCCACGAGGTACTCGACGAGGACCGGGATGTCGTCCACGCGCTCCCGCAGTGGCGGGACCGCGATCGGAAACACATTCAGTCTATAGAACAGATCGGCGCGGAATGCGCCGCGCGCGACCGCCGCCTCGAGATCCTGATTCGTGGCGACGATCACGCGCACGTCCACCGCGATGGGATGACTGCTGCCGACCCGCTCGATCTCGCGCTCCTGCAGCACCCGCAGCAGCGTGACCTGCGCTTCGGCCGGCAGGTCACCGACTTCGTCGAGCAGGATGGTGCCACCGTCCGCCGCTTCGAATCGGCCGAGACGTCGCTGCAGCGCGCCGGTAAAGGCGCCCTTTTCGTGGCCGAACAGCTCCGACGCGATGAGTGAGGTGGGGATCGCCGCGCAATTCACGCGGATGAAGGCGCGGCTCGCCCGGCGCGAGCGCTTGTGGATCGCGCGCGCGATCAGCTCCTTGCCGGTGCCGGTCTCGCCGAGAATGAGGACGGTGGAATCTGTCGGTGCGACCTTCGCGACTTGTGCGAGGACCTGGCGGAGCGACGCCGCGGAGCCGACGATCTCTTCGAACATCGAGGCGCGGTCGATCTCTTCGCGCAGCGCCAGATTCTCATTCCGCACGCGCTCTTCGGCCCGCTTGCGATCATCGATGTCGGTACCCGTCGCGTACCAGCGCAACGTCTGACCGTGCTCGTCCCGTACCGGGTTGTACTGCACGAGGAACCACCGGTACTGGCCGTCGTGGCGCCGAGCGCGCTGCTCGAGCTCGAAGGGCACGCCACGCGCGAGGGCGTCCCGGCGCTCCTCCCGCAGGCGCGCCACGTCTTCCGGATGAAACACGCGCGCGCGGAAATCGGCCGAGGTCACCTCCGCGATCGTGAGGCCGGTGTACCGGAGGAAGGACCGGTTGCCGTAGAGGGGTTGCCCATCCGGACTCAGGACGGCAATCGTCTGCGCAATGGCGTCGACAATCTCCCGCGCCTCTTGCTCGGACGACCTAAGTCCTTCCATCAATGAGGGCAGCTTCCCTATTCGGCCAGCACCTGGTGCACCGTGGCGACTGCGATCGAGCCCTCGCCCACCGCCGAGGCGACACGCTTGGTGCTGCCGCTCCGGACATCGCCGACCGCGAGCACGCCGGGGATACTGGTTTCCAGTAGGTAGGGCTGTCGGCGCAGAGGCCAGTTGGCCGCGACGAGCTCATCCACGGTCAAGGCAGCGCCCGTCTTGACGAATCCCTTCCCATCGAGCGCCACGCATCCCGCCAGCCACTTGGTGCTCGGCTCGGCGCCCGTCATGGTGAACACGTGTCGAATGTTCCGCATTTCCACGGGTCCACTCGACCCCGTTCGCCAGGACACGCGCTCGAGATGCCCATTTCCCTCGAGGCGGACGATCTCGGTCCGGGGATGCTGCTCGATGCGGGGATGCGCATCGATGCGGCTGATCAGATACCGGGACATGGTCTGCGAGAGGCCGTCCGAGCGAATCACCATGTGCACGCGTTTCGCGGTCTCCGCGAGGAACACCGCGGCCTGGCCAGCGGAGTTCGCGCCGCCCACGACCGCGACCTCCTCCTCGGCGCACATCCGCCGCTCCATCTGCGTCGCCGCGTAATACACGCCCGCGTTCTCGAACCGGCGCAGGTCCTCGATCGCCAGCTTTCGGTATTCGACGCCGGTGGCGATGATGATGCTGTGCGTCAGCAGAGCCTCATCGTCGCCGGCATCGAGCAGCACGCGGTAGGGCTGGCGGCTGCAATCGAGCCGCACCGCGGTCTTGGCGATCAACACCCGAGCGCCGAATTTCTGGGCCTGATCGTAGGCGCGCGCGGCCAGCTCCTGGCCCGAAATGCCGAGCGGGAAGCCGAGGTAGTTCTCGATCTTGGAGCTGGTGCCGGCCTGCCCGCCCGGCGCATTGGCTTCGATGATGAGGGCGTTCAGTCCTTCCGACGCCGCGTACACCGCCGCCCCCAGCCCCGCGGGGCCGGCGCCGATAATCACGACGTCCCAGACTTGGGTGCGATCGAGGGTGGGGTTCAGCCCCAGGCAATCGGCGAGCTGCTGAATCGTCGGATTCTTGAGCACCGTCTTGCCGCGGCAGATCACCACCGGAACGTCGTCCACCGTCAGGTGGAATCGGTCCAGCAGCTCCTGGCTCTCCGCGTCGGTATCCAGGTCGCGCTGGGTGTAGGGATGTCCATTGCGGGTGAGGAACTCGCGGATGCGCAGCGTCCCCGAGCAATGCTCGGATCCCAGCACGACCACGTCACCGTAGCCGCGATCGATCAATTGCAGGCGGCGCAGGATGAACGCGCGCAGAAAAATGTCACTGAGCTCGGCGTCGGTCTGGATCAATTTGAGCAGATCGTCGCGCTCCACCTCGATCACGTCACTGGGCACGGTGGCCGAGATCCGGCCGAGAAAGCGGCCGCCGGATAGGATCGAGCGCTCGCCGGTGAACATGCCCGGCGTGAACCTCGGCATCGACGTGGTTGAGGTCTGGAGCGGAGTGACGGCGTCGAGCTGCCCAGCGAGGACCACGAAGATCTTCGTCACCGGCTGGCCCGGCTCGCCGACGACCTCGCCCTGCGCGAGCCTGCGGCGACGCCCGTGCGGCTCGATGCGGGCGAGTTGCGCTGGCGTCAGCTCAGGAAAAGCCTCGTTGGTCCGAGACTCGGTCTGGAGCTGGGAGGGCACGGGGACTGTCGTGGTGGCCACGGGATTCCTTCTCGTAAGAATGTAGCGACCCTGGCAAGACTTAGATGCTCATCCCGCCCGGCGCCTCGAGGTTGCGCACCAGGTGCACCTTCGATCGTGGGCGCTTCGCTCATCCGCAACACGCGGTAGTTGTGGAAGTTGGACTGCTCGACACGGCCCGGCCGCGCGTATCCAACCCGGCGGATTGCGTGTTAGAAGGTGAACGTGGTCGATGCCAATACATAGTTCATCGCGAGCCCCGGTCCGCTCTGCGTCACCGCCGGACCGGGGAAGAAATGCGCATACGCCAGCTCGGCGTGCACGTACGGCCCGATGTACCAGTCCAACTCCCAGCCCGGCTGCATTCCGATGTAGCGGGCGGGCGTCGAGACCGCGGTGCGGACCAGTCCGCCGCCGGCGTCGTAGATGCCATCGGTATTGCGCGTGCGCCAGAACACGTCGAGGTCGACGTAGGTCGAGAGCCGCCGGCTCAACTGGAGATCGAGCCCCGGATGGATGTTCGTGAGGTTCACCGGCCCGACCGGCGCACCACGGAGCGCGACCGCACGGGGGTATAGCGGATCGAGCGATTGCAGCGCCGGGTCGTTGGGGTTACGGTCGCCGCTCGACTGCGATCCCCGGAGCGCAAGGCGCGGCTGCCACAGGGTGCGGAACGTGTACGCCACGTCCAAGATCCCGTCGTACGCGTTGATCGGCGCCGTGCCGAATCGGCCCCATTGATACAACCCTTCCACGTTCCACTCCCACTGGCCGTGACGGCCGCGGGAGACCGCGCCCGCGGTCCAGCGATTCGTGGGCGCCGTCCCTTGGGCGAAGGTGGTCAAGTCGCGATGATCCCGGAACAGGTACACGTCGAGCCACGCCTGATCCCGTCGAAGCGTGACCGTACTGAACGCCCCGCACGTGTAGCGCGTCGAGTCGCGCTCGTCGTCGAACAGGCCCGGGCCCACCAGCACCTCGCGGCCCCAAAACAGGTCGACGGCAACCCGCTGTCCCGCGAAACCCCCCCGCACGGCGTCGAACGAGCGCCGCACGTTGGCGGCCTCGCGGGTCGCGACGAGCCGGGTTCCTCCAAAGGCGAGCTCCTGGCGACCGACCCGGCCCCAAAGCCGACCGGAGACGATGGGCTGTGTGAACTCGGCGAAGGCCTGACGCACATCGAGCGTGTCCACGTCGGTGGGCCGCGCACCGCCGATGCGCCCCGCTTCCTGGGCGCTGGCTAGCTGCCCGAAGAGTCGCAGCCGGCTCCCGAGGCGCCAGTCGGCGTGGAACATCAGGCGCGTCAACTCATATCCGCTGCGATCGGCCGGCAGTGCGCCGAAGCCCGGGTGATCGAGGCGCTCATACTCGGCCCGCACCTCCCCCCCGAATGAGAGCGAGCTCCACCCGCCAATCGGGAGATACTTGAGCGGCTGCCACCAGCCGTGGCGC
>DATMZX010000011.1:0-26411 GCA_035573235.1 Gemmatimonadales bacterium | reverse complement strand
CGTGCACACGCCCGAGGAATACAATGCCTGGCTAACCCAGCAAGCCTCGGGAGGAGCCGAATGACGAGCGTCGCGCACGCAAAGCACGATGCCCATGGAGGGGACGCGCATCACGCGCCGACGAGCTTCTGGCAGAAATACATCTTCTCCACCGACCACAAGATCATCGGCATCCAGTTCCTGTTCGTCAGCCTGTTCTTCCTGCTGGTGGGGGGACTGCTGGCGATGCAGATCCGCTGGCAGCTCGGATTCCCCGGCCAGCCGATGCCGGGCGGCGGGATTCTGCCCGAGACGATGGCGCCGGGCGGGGTGATCCTGCCGGAGTACTACATCCAGCTGGTGACGATGCACGGCACGTTCATGGTGTTCTTCGCCATCATGCCGCTGCTCGTCGGCGTCTACGCGAACTTCCTGATTCCGTTGAAGCTGGGCGCGCACGACATGGCGTTCCCGCGCATCAACATGTGGTCGTTCTGGCTCGCGCTGCTCGCCGGGCTGATCATGCTGTCGGGCTTTTTCATGCCCGACGGCGCGCCCCGCTGCGGCTGGACGATGTACGTCCCGTGCTCGGCGCGACCCGATCTCTCCGGCGTCACGACGGCGCAGAAGCTGTGGTCGATTTCGATCGTGGTGCTGGGACTTTCGTCGGTGATGGGGTCCGTCAACTACATCACGACGGTGATCAATCACCGCGCGCCCGGGATGACGTGGTTCCGCATGCCGCTGTCGGTCTGGGCGCTGTTCATCACCGCCATCCTCGGCGTGCTCGCGCTGCCCGTCCTCCAGGGCGCGGCGATCATGCTGCTGTTCGACCAGTCGATCGGCACGCACTTCTTCGATCCGGGCGCCGGCGGCCAGCCGCTGCTGTGGCAGCACCTGTTCTGGTTCTTCGGCCATCCCGAGGTCTACATCCTGATCCTGCCGGCGATGGGCATGGTGTCCGACATCATCGCCAACGGCAGCCGCAAGCCGATCTTCGGCTATCACTCGATGGTGTTCGCCATCATCGGCATCGCGTTCCTGGGCTGGATCGTGTGGGGCCACCACATGTTCATGAGCGGGATGAACCCGACGCTCGGCTCCACGTTCATGGTCTCCACCCTGCTCATCGCGGTGCCGTCGGCCGTGAAGGTTTTCAACTGGCTCGGCACGATGTGGCGCGGCCAGCTGCATTTCCACGTCCCGATGCTGAACGCGATCGGGTTCGTGTCGATGTTCACGATCGGCGGGCTGTCGGGCATCTTCATGGCCGCGACGCCGGTCGACATTCCGATTCACGACACCCAGTTCATCGTCGCGCACATCCACTACGTGCTGTTCGGCGGCTCGCTGTTCGCGCTGTTCGCCGCGATCACGTTCTGGTATCCCAAGATGTTCGGCCGGATGATGAATGAGCCACTGGGCAAGGTGCACTTCTGGCTCACGCTGATCACGTACAACATGACGTTCTTCCCCATGCACATCATCGGCATGGGTGGTCAGATGCGGCGGATTTACGATCCCACGATTTATGACTTCCTGAAGCCGCAGCAGTACCTCAACGTGTTCATTTCCTACAGCGCGTTCGCGCTGTTCGCCGTGCAGTTCCTGTTCGCGTTCAACTTCCTGTGGAGCCTGAAGAAGGGGAAAGTGGCGCCGATGAATCCGTGGAACGACAACGGCCTCGAGTGGTCGCTGCCGAATCCGGCGCCGCACGGCAACTGGGCGCCCGCGACGCCGAACGTGTACCGCGGGCCGTACGAGTACAGCGCGCCGGAAGCGCCCGATACCGACTTCCTGCCGCAAACCCGGAAGCTGCCCACCGACCGCGATCCCGTCCCCGCGACTCTCTCGGGAGGACACTAACCGTGGCCACCACCGCGACGATCGACGCGATGCGGCCGCCGGTCCCGGCGGAGCCGGGCTCGGGGGTATACAGCAAAAAACTGGGCATGTGGGTCTTCCTGGCGAGCGACGTGATGTTTTTCACGGCGCTCATCGGATCCTACATCGTGCTGCGCTTCGGCATGACGGATACGTGGGCGAAGCCCGGCGCGGTCCTCAACGTCCCGCTCACCGGCATCAACACGTTCCTGCTGATCTGCTCGTCGGTCGCGATGGTGAAGGCGTACGCCGCGATCGCCGACGGGAAGAAGTATTTCCTGCGCAAGCTGCCCGGCCAGACGCTGCAGGACGGCGGGCTCAAGTTCTGGCTGCTCATCACGATCATCTGCGGCGCCGCGTTCGTCGGCGTGCAGGTGGTGGAGTACATCAAGCTGGTGGGTCACGGCTTTACGCCCTCCGGCTACCGCGAGGGCTCCCTCCTCGCCGAGCACGCCCTCGCCGATCCGATCCGGTACGGGGCGGGCGTGGGCGGGATGTACGGGTCCACCTTCTTCACGATGACGGGATTTCACGGCTTCCACGTGACCTGCGGCGTGATCAGCATGCTGTACCTGTATTTCACCAAGGTGCTGCCCGAGAAGTACTCCGCGCAGGATTATGCCGGCATCGAGGTGATCGGCTTGTACTGGCACTTCGTCGACCTGGTGTGGATCATTCTGTTCACGATCGTCTACCTAGTCTGAGGACGGACGCCATATGACCACGACGCCCCAGCCGACGACGACGCACGTTCGGCCGAATTACATGCTGATCTGGCTGTACCTGTTCATCATGACGATCGCCGAGGTGCTGCTCGCCTTCGAGCTGCCGGTCTCGCAGAACATCAAGCTGGTCCTGCTGCTCATTCTGGCGATCTGGAAAGCGATGCTGGTCGCGCTGTTCTTCATGCATCTCAAGTTCGAGCGCTGGCGGCTGCGCTTGATCTTCATCGTCCCGATTCCGCTCGCACTGATTCTGATCAGCGCCGGCATCCTGGAGAAGATCTGGTAGCACTGCTCGAGCTGACCAAGCCCCGCATCACGCAGCTGGTCCTCCTCACCGCGGCCGCCGGCTTTTATCTCGGCGCGCGGGAGCGGGTGGACCTGCTGCTGCTCGCGAACACGCTGCTCGGGACGGCGCTTGTCGCGGGCGGGACCAATGCCTGGAATCAGATCCGCGAGCGCGACGTCGACGGCCGGATGGCGCGCACCCGGCGCCGGCCGCTGCCGTCGGGGCGTCTGACGCCGCTGGCGGCGAAGTGGTTCGCCTCCGCGATCACCGCGGCGGGCGTCGGGTACCTCGCCGTCACGGTCAACGCGATCACGGCGATGCTGGCGGCGCTGACATTCGCGACGTACGTGCTGTTGTACACGCCGCTGAAGCGCACGTCGACGCTCAACACGCTGGTTGGCGCCGTTCCCGGCGCGCTTCCGATCGTCGGGGGTTGGACGGCGGCGGGTGGCAGCATCGGACCGGCGGTGGCGGCGCTGTTCTGGATTCTGTTCCTGTGGCAGCTGCCGCATTTCCTCGCGCTCGCGTGGCTGTACCGCGAGGACTATCGCGCCGGCGGACTCCGCATGCTCAGCGTCGATGACGATACCGGCGCCGATACCGGCCGCATGGCGCTGCTGTACGCGGTCGCGCTGCTGCCGATCAGCCTGATGCCCACACTGCTCGGAGTCACGGGGAGCCTGTACTTCTTCGGCGCGCTCGCGTTGGGGGTGCTGTACGTCGCCGCGGGCAGCACGCTGCTCCTGCGCGCGACGCCCGCGCGCGCGTGGCGCCTGTTCTTCACTTCGATTCTCTACCTGCCGGCGCTGTTGACGTTGATGGTGCTGGACAAGATCGCCTAGGCGGACGCGCGATGATTCCCTTTCACCGCATCCTCATTACCGCCGGCATCGTATTCTGCGCCGGGTTCGCGCTGTGGGCGATCTGGCGCGGTCAGATGACGCTGGGGATCGGGTTTCTGGTGCTGGCCGTGGGACTGACCTACTACCTGCGCCACCTGCGGCGGTTCATCGGACGATGATACTCGCCTCGATTGCGGCGCTCCTGCACGGCGACGATCAGGATATCATCTACTTCTGGGCCTCGATCCTGATGGTGACGCTGCCGTTGATCATTTTCAGCGTGCTGACCTGGTTCGTGGTGAAGGGATCGCTCAACCGCAAGTCGCGTTAGATTCCCAGCCATGGCTGCACCTTCTGAAAAACGGCAGGTCGTTCGCTACGCCTTTTACAAGCTCGACCCGGCCTGGCGCCGGCTGACGTCCGAACGCCAGGCGTCCGCCAAGATCGAATTCGGTGAGACGCTCGAGCGCTATCACGGCCGGCTGCTGCTGCGCCCCTACGGACTGGTCGGGATCCGCGGCGACACCGATTTCCTGCTCTGGCAGGTGGCCGAGGACCTGGACGCGCTGGTCGAGCTCCAGACCGCGCTCAATCGCACCGATCTCGGCGCGTATCTGTCGATTCCCTACAGCTATCTGGCGATGACGCGGCGCTCGATCTACGAATTCCCCGCCGATCCCAATCACGAGAAGCGGCTCGTCATTCAGCCCAGCGCGGCGAAGTACCTGTTCGTCTACCCGTTCATCAAGACGCGGAGCTGGTATGCGCTGCCCAAGCCCGAGCGGCAGCGCATGATGGACGAGCACGTCCGGATCGGCCGCAAATACCCCACGATCCGTTTGAACACGACCTACTCGTACGGCCTCGACGACCAGGAATTCATCGTGGCGTTCGAGGGCGACAATCCCGGCGAGTTTCTCGATCTCGTCATGGAGCTGCGCGAGAGCGAGTCGTCGTCCTACACGCTGCGCGACACGCCGACGTTCACCTGCGTGCAGATGTCGCTGTGGGACATGCTCGACACGCTGGGAGGGGCGGGAGCGGCGGAGCAGGTGGCCCGCCGCCCGATGCGCGAGGACGGATTCACCCCGGTCGCCGCGCTTTCCGATCTGCCTCCCGGCACGGCCAAGCGCGTGTACGCGGCGAACGAAGCGGTCGCGCTGTTCAACGTGAACGGCACGGTGTACGCGATCGCCAATCGATGCACCCACGCGCGCGCGAGCCTCTCCGAGGGAACGGTCGATCCGCAGCGCTGCGCGGTGACCTGTCCCTGGCACGAAGGCGTGTTCTCTCTGGAGAACGGGCGCGTGCTCGGTGGGCCGCCGGTGCACGCGGTCGCGACGTACCACGTCAAGTTCGACGGCGACACGATTCTCATCGCTCACGCCGAGGCGCAAGGTCTCACGGTTTCTTAAAGCGTGCCGTCGGGAACGCACCGACGTCACGCCCGTCTGGTTCATGCGCCAGGCGGGCCGCTACATGCCACAGTACCGCAAGCTTCGCAAGCGCCACTCCATTCTCGAGCTCTGCCACCGCCCCGAGCTGTCGGCCGAAGTCACGCTGCAACCCGTCGAGCATCTGGGCGTCGACGCCGCCATCATCTTCGCCGATATCCTGCTGCCGTTCGAGCCGCTGCGCCTCGGATTGCGGTTCGAGGAAGGGGAAGGGCCCAAGATCGACCGGCCGATTCGGGACGCGACCGACGTCGAGCGGCTACCCGAGTTCAACATCGATGCGGAGCTGGGATACGTGTGCGACGCCATTCGGCTCGCGCGCCGTGCGCTCCCCGCCGAGGTCCCGCTGATCGGTTTTGCGGGAGCGCCCTTCACGCTCGCGAGTTATGCGATCGAAGGTGGCGCAAGCCGGACATTCACCAAGACGAAGCAGCTCATGTACCAGGCACCCGACACCTGGCACTTGCTGATGAAAAAGCTCGCCGACATGGTCGGTGCCTATCTCGCCGCGCAGGCGCGCGCCGGCGCGCAGGCGCTGCAGCTGTTCGATAGCTGGGTCGGCTGTCTGTCGCCCGACGATTACCGCACGTACGTCGCGCCGCACAGCCGCCGCGCCTTGTCGCTCGCCGGCGCGGCGAGCGTGCCGCTCATTCACTTCGGGACGGGCACGGCGACATTCCTCGAAGATTTCGCCGGCGCGGGCGGAGACGTGATCAGCATCGATTGGCGCATCCCGATCGACGCCGCCTGGGCGCGGATCGGCGCGCGGGCGATTCAAGGCAATCTCGAGCCGGTCGCGCTGCTGGCTCCCGAGGCGGAGCGCAACCGCCAGGTGCGCGACATCCTGAAGCGCGCCGGTGGCCGGCCCGGCCACATCTTCAACCTCGGCCACGGGGTGCTGCCCGAAACAGACGTCGCCGCGGTACGCGCGGTGGTGGATCTGGTGCATGACGCTTGAGCAGATCGCCGTCCTGGTCATGGCGTACGGCGGCCCCGGCAGCATTGCGGACGTCGAGCCCTACCTCATGGACGTCCGCGGTGGACGGCCGACCAGGCCGCAGCTCGTCGAGGAGATTCAGGCGCGCTACGCGCGCATCGGCGGCCGCTCGCCGATTCTCGAGCTGACGCAGGCGCAGGCCGCCGCCATCGGCCGGGCGCTGGGCGAGCGGTTCAAAGTCTTCGTCGGGATGCGGCATTGGCGCCCGTTCATTCCCGACGTGGTGAACGAGATCGCCGGCGCCGGATTCAAGCGCGTCGTGGGCGTCGCGATGGCGCCGCACTACTCGAACATGTCGGTGGGCGCGTACGAGAAGAAGCTGTTGCAGGCCGCCGATGGCCGGCTCGATGTCGCGCTCGTGCGGAGCTGGTGGCAACAGCCGGCGTTCCAGGAAGCCACGGCCAACCGGATTGCTCAGGCGTTGAAGCGATTTCCCGACCCGGCCCAGGTTCAGATCATTTTTACGGCTCACAGCCTCCCGGAAAAGATTGTGGCTTCAGCGGATCCGTATCCGGACGAGCTCAAGGCGAGCGCCGAAGCCGTCGCCCGGCGCGCGCCGCTCGGCCAGTGGCGCATGGCCTATCAAAGCGCCGGCGCGACGCCGGAGCCGTGGCTCGGTCCCGACGCGGAAGCGGTCATCACGGAGCTGGCGAAAGCGGGTCACAAATCCGTGTTGCTGGTTCCGATCGGCTTCGTGTGCGATCACGTCGAAATCCTGTACGACATCGACATCGAGTATCAGGGGCTGGCCAAGCGGCTCGGCATTCAGCTCGAGCGAACGGCATCCCTCAACGATGACCCTGGCCTCGTCGCGGCAGTCGCCGCGGTCGTGCGCACGACGGTGGCGCAGCGAGGCTGGTTCTGAGAATCGTCGTGGTGGGCGCGGGTATCTCGGGACTCGTGGCGGCCTGGGAGCTGACCCGTGCCGGGGGCCACGACGTCGTTGTGCTCGAGAGCGAACGACGCGCCGGCGGAATCATCGTCACGGAGCAGATCGAGGACTTCGTGATCGAAGGGGGACCCGACGGGTTTCTCGCCGGCGAGCCCGAGCTGCCGGCGCTCGCGTCGGAGCTGGGCATTGGCGATCGCGTGGTCGATCAGCAGGCACGCGGGACCGCGCTGTGGAATGGGACTGCGCTGGCGCCGCTCGACGCAGGACGCGCGGCGGCGTTGCTGGGAATCGACGCGACGAAGAGTGAGGTGTCGGCGGGATTTCGCAGCTTTGCGACGGGAATGGCCGACCCCGTCGCGACCCTCGTGGAAAAGCTCGCGGGCAAGATCCGGTTCGCGCAGGGCGTTGCCGGCATCGTGCCGCTGAAGAACGGCTGGCGCGTGGCCGTGACGGGCGGGTCCGCGCACGACGCCGACGCGATCGTTCTGGCGTTGCCGGCATATTCCGCCGGGCGCCTGCTCGAGGCAGTCGGCGCGGGACATGCGCGCGAGCTGGCCCGCACGCCATATCTCCCCAGCATCACGGTCTCACTCGCATATCGGGATTCTCAATTCAGCCGGCCGCTGCAGGGCGCCGGCTTTGTCGTTGAATCTCCGGAACAGATCCGCGCCTGCACGTTTGCTTCACTCAAGTTCCCAGGCCGCGCGCCTCGAGGGTCTGTATTGCTGCGTGCGTACTTGCCGCCGCAGGACGGCGACCCCGCGCGGATCGCGCACGCGCAGCTGGCGACGATCCTCGGGATTCGTGGTGAGCCGCTATGGTCGCGGGTGTTCTACTGGGATCGGGGATTACCGCGGTATCGCCCGCATCACGCCGAACAGGTCGCGGCGATCCGCAAACGCCTGCGCTCTCCCCGGCTGCCGCCTATGGCGATCGCCGGCGCGGGATATGATGGAGCGGGAGTGTCAGCGTGCGTGAGGTCCGGAAGACAGGCGGCTAAAGCGCTAGTCGCGTAGCAGTCTCCACAACGTTCTCAACCGTCAGCCCGAACTCTTTGTAGATCCGCTGATACGGCGCGGACGCGCCGAACCGCTCGATGCCGATGATCGCGCCGTCTGTGCCTACCAGCCCGTCCCACGACTGCGGCGAACCCGCTTCGACGGCGACGACGGGGACACCCACCGGCAACACCGCATGGCGATAGCGCTCCGGCTGTTTCGCGAAATACTCGAGACAGGGCATCGACACGGCGCGCGGGCGTTTGCCCTCCGCCGTCAGCTTCTCGTACGCGCCGAGGATCAGCTCGACTTCGGAGCCGCTCGACACCAGCACGACCTCGGGATCCTTCGCGTCGGCGAGCACGTAGCCACCGTGATGCAGCCCGGCCGCCGCGGCGTACTTCGTCCGATCGATCACCGCCACCTTCTGGCGTGTGAGCACCAGGGCCACGGGGCCGACGCGATGGGTCACCGCCGCACGCCACGCTTCGACGACTTCGGTCGGATCCGACGGGCGAATGACCGCGAGGTTGGGGATGGCGCGCAATGCCGTCAGCTGCTCGATCGGCTGATGCGTGGGGCCGTCTTCCCCCAGGCCGATCGAATCGTGCGTGAAAACATAGATCGTGCGCAGATGCGTCAGCGCCGCGAGGCGAATCGAGGGGCGCATGTAGTCGGAGAAGATCAGGAACGTGCCGCCGAACGGAATGAACCCGCCGTGCAGCGCGAGCCCGTTCATCGCGGCGCCCATGCCGTGCTCGCGAATGCCGAAATGAAAATTGCGGCCCGCATGGTTCGTCGCGCTGAACACGCCGGCGCCCTTGATCTCCGTGTTGTTGGAGCCGGTGAGGTCCGCCGAGCCGCCGATCAGCTCGGGAATCTTCGGAGCGATGGCGTTGAGGACCTTCCCCGATGCGGCCCGGGTCGCCTGCGCGTCCTTGGGTCCGAACGACGGCAGCGCCGAATCCCAGCCTTCCGGCAGCCTGCCGGTAAACCGCCGGTCCAGCTCGGCCGCGAGGTCCGGCTCGGCCGCGCGATAGGCGTCCCACCGTTTGCGCCATTCGGCCTCCAGGCGCGCACCCCGTGCCTTCGCCGTGCGCCAGTGCTCCAGTGCCTCTTCCGGTACGTAAAACGGCTCCAGCGACGGCCAGCCGAGGTTTTGCTTCGTGAGCTTGATCTCTTCGACGCCGAGCGGCGCGCCGTGCGCGTCGGCCGTGTCCTGTTTGTGCGGGCTGCCCCAGCCGATGTGCGTGCGCACGATGATCATCGAGGGTCGCGCGCGCTCGCGCTGCGCACCCACGATCGCGCGATCCAGCGCCTCCAGATCGTTGCCGTCCTCGACGCGCTGCACGTGCCAGCCGTATGCCTCGAACCGCTTCGCCGTGTCGTCGGAGAACGCGAGATCGGTCGAGCCGTCGATGGTGATGCGGTTGTCGTCGTAGAATCCGATCAGCTTGCCGAGCTTCAGGTGGCCCGCGAGCGAGCAGGCCTCGTGCGAGATGCCTTCCATCAGATCGCCGTCGGAGGCGATGAAATACGTGTAATGATTGAAGAGTTCGTGCCCGGGGCGGTTATAGAGTGCCGCGAGCTGCGCCTCGGCGATCGCCATTCCGACCGCGTTGCCGGTCCCCTGGCCGAGCGGGCCGGTCGTCGCCTCAACCCCGGGCGTCATGCCGCGCTCCGGATGGCCCGGCGTCTTGCTCGCCCACTGCCGGAAGTTCTTGATGTCGTCGAGCGTGACTTCGTACCCGGTCAGATACAGCACGCTGTAGAGCAGCATGCAGGCGTGGCCGGCCGACAGCACGAACCGATCGCGGTCGCGCCACTCCGGGTTTGCCGGATTGTATTTCAGGTGTCGCATCCAGAGCACGTACGCGAGTGGCGCGAGCGCCATCGCCGTTCCCGGGTGTCCGGAATCGGCCTGCTGCACCGCGTCCATGGAGAGCGTGCGGATGGTGTCGATGGACAGTTGATCGATGTCCACTGCAGTCTTGGTCATAGCAGTCCGGATTTGGCGGCTTGCCACAGTTTGGTCAGACGATCGAATCCATCCACCAGCAGCTCGACCTGCTGGGGCGACGGACTGGCCTGAGCGGCGATCTTGAGCTCCTCGACGAGCTTCGGCATTTCGTGACGGCCCTGTCGCGCGCTTTCCACGCCGATCTGATTCAGCAGATCCATGATCTTCTGACGCGCCGCGGCATCCTTGGGCACCTGCCACAGATACTCCGCCGTCTGTTTCCCATCGGCACAGAGCTGCCCGAGAGAATCCATCAACGGCTGACGGGAGGCGCGGGGTGGTTTCGGGTCGTTCATCGGAGCAAATAATCTAACATTGCCGGAGCGTTTGAATGTCTCTAGCTTGCCAGTCCGATGCACATGCTGCCGCTCATCCTCGCCACGTTGCTGCAGACGATCCCCGCCGATTCCGGTGAGGTGCACCTGCGCAACGTTCGACAGCTGACGTCCGGCGGTCAAAACGCCGAGGCGTATTTCTCCAAGTCGGGCCGGCAAATCATTTTTCAGCGCCAGGAAGCGGACTCAGGCTGCGATCAGGAGTTCGTGATCAATACCGACGGCACGAACCTGCACCGCGTCTCGAGCGGACGCGGCCGCACGACCTGCGGATATTTCTTCGACCGCGACAAGCGGATTTTCTACGCGTCGACGGAGCATACCGGCGCCGCGTGCCCCCCGCGCCCCGACTACTCCAAAGGGTATGTCTGGGCGCTGTTCGATTACGACATCTACACCGCGCGCGCCAACGGACGCGGCACGAAGCGTTTGACCACGAATCCGCGCTACGACGCCGAGGGCACGCTGTCGCCCGACGGCAAGACGATCGTGTTCACCTCATTGCGCGACGGCGATCTCGACATCTACACGATGAGCGTCGACGGCAAGCACGTGCAGCGGTTGACGCACACCCTCGGCTATGACGGCGGCCCGTTCTTCTCGCCCGATGGAAAACAGATCGTGTATCGCGCGTGGCATCCGCAGACCGCGACCGATTCGTCCGACTATGTCGCGTTGATCGCGCAGAACCTGGTGCGCCCGACGCGCATGGAAATCTGGGTCATGAACGCGGACGGCACGAACCAACACCAGGTCACGAATCTGGGCGGCGCGAACTTCGCTCCCTATTTCCATCCCGACGGGCGCCGGATCCTGTTCGCCTCGAACCACAAGAACCCCCGCTCGCGCAACTTCGATCTCTATCTGATCAATGCGGACGGCACGGGCCTCGAGCAGGTGACGACGAACACCGAGTTCGATGCCTTTCCGATGTTCTCCCCCGACGCCCGTCAGCTCGTGTGGGCCTCGAACCGGAACGGCAAGGTGCCGGGCGAGACGAACATCTTCATCGCCGATTGGGTCGAGCAGCCGTGACCGCTCCAGCCTCCACCAAACCTCCACCGCCACTGAAGAAGACGGTCAAGGACGAAGCGGTCGCGTGGGCCCGGGCGATCGGCGCCGCGTTTCTCATCTGGATCATTCTTCGCTCATTCCTCGTCGAGGCGTTCCGCATTCCATCGCCGAGCATGGAGAATACGCTGCTCATCGGCGATTTCCTGTTCGTCAACAAGGCCGTGTTCGGCGGCGAGCTGGAGATCCCGTTGACCGGATTTCACTGCTGCCGGCTGCCGTCGTTTTCCACGCCCGAGCGCGAGGACGTCGTGATCTTCCGCTCCGTCGAGGACTCCACGCCGGATCTGAACATCGTGAAGCGCGTGATCGGGGCGCCGGGCGACACGCTGC
Source organism: Gemmatimonadales bacterium (assembly GCA_035573235.1). Classification (GTDB taxonomy): domain Bacteria; phylum Gemmatimonadota; class Gemmatimonadetes; order Gemmatimonadales; family GWC2-71-9; genus 20CM-2-65-7. The sequence goes on along the minus strand of DATMZX010000011.1, from coordinate 14,595 downwards.
AAATGGTGCATGACACCGTCATGCGCAACGGCCGGCGCCTGGACGAGCCGTACGCGCTGCACACGGCGCTCGCGCCGGTGCCGGATGAGGAATTCCGGCTGCAGCTGATCAGGGCCTGGCAGCTGCCGTCCTACGTCGGCAAGGATCCGCAGCGCTACCGGCCGACCACGCATGATTGGGGTCCGATTGTCGTGCCGCCCGATCACTTCTTCGTGATGGGCGACAATCGCGATCAATCGTACGACAGCAGGTTCTGGGGTTTCCTGCCGCGGGCGCACATTCGGGGCCGGCCGCTCTTCATCTACATGAGCGTGGCGACCCAGCCGTTCCGAATCCGCTGGAACCGGCTACTGCGTCATCCCAGCTAGACATCTAGTCTATTTGTAGCGGTAGGTGATTCGACCGCGCGTCAGGTCGTACGGTGAGAGATCGACGGCGACGCGGTCTCCCTGCAGGATGCGGATGTAGTTCTTGCGCATCTTGCCGCTGACGTAGGCGAGTACTTCATGTCCATTTTCGAGTTTTACGCGGAAGGTTGTGTTCGGCAGCACTTCCGTAACCGTCCCCATCATCTGAATCGCGTCACCAGCCACGCCGATCTCCGGTCATAAGCTCCTTGGGTCCATGGTTGCGTCCCGGGGCGGCTCCAAGCCCCGCGTGATATAGTACGCGTGGCGGCTGCAACCGCCACAGGTCAGGCTGATCCGTTCGGGGATCACGAAGTCGCCCATGCGAATCGGCCGGCGGCGGGGGGAGCGCTGAATCGTCCGGGTCCCACACGACGGGCAAACCAACGGCTCATGTGCGCGATCGGCGGCGATGAGCGCCAACGCCTCCGGCGCCCGGTACTCCTTGATCCCACGTCTACCCACGGCGATTTCCCCTGTGGAAACGAAATCTATACTACACCCGACTTGACGCGCTTCTCCCGCGGGATATCTCTCCGGCAACCAGGAAAGGTCGCCCCATGGAAACGAAATCTCGCCCGGTCCAGGCCTCCCGTCCCGCGTACCAGCCCCTGGCGGCGATCGAAATCGACGCCGTCACACCGTCGGATCGGGGGTTCACGCTCACCGGGCAGGGTACGCCGCCGGACCGCGCCGCTTACCGGCTGGAGCTGCGGTTCGAGCTGCCCCTGGACCCGCGCACCCGCACCGTGCTGGGAGAATTGTTGTCGCAGTCCGGCATCACCCTGTCGCGAAGAGACACGGGGCGCCGCAATTCTTGACGCCCCCCAGAGGCGTATGTAGCTTGGCGCGACCTTAAACCGTCTTTCACGGCGTCCAGATGCCTGCTGAGCTTGGTGGTTCCCAAATCTCGTCGTTACTCGAAGCCCTCCCCGGCATCGCCAGCGTGCTGCGCAGCCCGGTGGCGGACGCGCTCATCAAGGCGATGCGCGCGGCCGCCGGCATCGCGGATTTCACACCCGAAGACGCGGAAGAGCTGGTGCGCTACGCCGTGCGGCGCGGCCTCATCGGTCCCGATGAAGGAGACCGGGTCCTGGGAGAAGTGCAGGAAGGGCTCAAAAAGAAGAAGCCGCTGCCCGTGAAAAAGACCGCGGCCAAGAAGGCACCCAAGAAACGCCGCTAGATTCGAAAGCCGCGGACGAGTCCGCGCAGTTTCTCGGCCGCCTGGAGCAGCTCTCCGGCGGCCGCTGCCATTTCCTGGGTCGACGCCCCCTGCTGCTCGGTGGCCGCCGTCACCTGTTCCGCGCTCGATGCGTGCGCCACCGCGCGATGCACCACCTGCTGCGCCTGCGCGCCGAGCTGCTCCGTCACGCCGCGATTCTCCTGCGCCGCGCGCGTCACACGCGCCGCCGCCTGCTCGATCTGCTCCACCGCGGCGACGATCTCGGTCAGTCCCCGCGCCGCGCCCTCCGCCACCGATTCGATGCCGCGGACCTTCGCCTGGCCCACCGACATCGTCGCGCTCACTTCTTCCACCTGCTCGCGAATCACTCGCGTCGTGCGCGCCACGTCCTCGGCGGCGCGTGAGGATTCGTCCGCGAGCTGGCGCACCTCCTCGGCGACGACGGCGAACCCGCGCCCGTGCTCCCCGGCGCGCGCCGCCTCGATCGCCGCGTTCAGCGCGAGCAGGTTGGTTTGCGACGAGATCCGTTTGATCAAATCGACGAAGTCGTCGATCGCCGCGCTCTGCGCGGCCAGCTGGCTGACCTCGGTGGCGGTCGTCCGGACGACTTCGCGCACGTCGAGCAGCGTCGAGCCCGCCGCCGCGACGTCGTTGCGGTGACGGTCGGCCACGGTCCGGATCTCTTCCCCCAGCCGCGCGACGCGCGAGGCCGCGTCCACCATCTCCGCCGACGCCCGGCGCTGTTGCTCGAGCGCGGAGTGCGTGGCGTTCAGCTCGTTGCGCTGGTGATCGGCGCCGCTGGAGATCTCGAGCATCGCGCTCGACACCTGACTCGAGGAGGCGGCCAGCTCCTCACTGACCGCGGACAGATCACTCGCCGATGAAGCGATCTTGTCGGCCGAGCTGACCACCTCCGAGACGATCCCGCGCAGCCGCTCGCCCATGTGCCGCATCGCGTCGGCGAGCACCTGGAATTCGCGCGGCATCCGCCCGGTCGTCACCGGGCGCAGGTCGCCGCTCCCGAACCGCTCCGCCGCCGTCACGAGGCGCACCAGCGGCCCTTCCACCCAGCGCAGGGTGAACACCCCGACGACGGCACCGACGACGACCGTCGCGATCAGCACCAGCCAGAGCAGGATCTCTCGCTCGCGCGCGAGGCGCGACAGGCGCTGCCCGGCGGCGGTGGCGCGCTCGGCTTGCCTCGCCGAGAGCTCACGCACGAGGCGCGTCAGCTCGGTGACCGGCTCCCGCACGGCAGCGGCCGCGGACGCCGCCGCACCCGAGCGCCCGAGGTCGACGTTGGCATGCGCCAACGAGTAGTCGACGTGAATAGCGGACTGCAGCTGTTTGATGCGGCTGACGGTGAGCCGGTCTGTTTCGGTGAGTCCCGGCAGCGCGTCGAGCTGCTTCTGATAGCGGAAGGCGGCATCGGCCGCCGACTGGAATTGATCGGCCGATTGCCGGGTGCCCTCGTCGAGGTAGTCGTGCGCCGCGCGAATCTCGTCGAAAACCGCCGTCACGAGACCGTTCCCGACTTCGCTCGACTCACGCAGGTGGTCGATCTCGCTCGCCAAAGAGCGGCGCAGCGTCGCCAGTGATGTCACCCCGACGACCGCCGCGATCAGCAGTCCGGCGAGCAGGCCCGACAGGCCCAGGATGATGCGCCAGCGGATCGTCACTGCCGGGTCTCGGTGACCAACTGGCCGCCGCGCACCACGCCGATCACGACCGGCTTGGCCGGCACGTCGCCGCGGGCATCGAACGCGATCGTGCCGGTGACTCCGTCGAAGGCCGGTGCTCCGGTGCCGATCTGCGCCACGCGGTTTCTGATCGCGCGCCGCTCGGTGCCGACGTCGCTGAAGACCGTCGCCAGTAGCTGCACGATGTCGTAGGCGCCGGCGCCCCGATGGTCAGGCCGCTCGCCGGAATAGGCACGGGCGTACGCGTCCACGAACCGCTCGTTGCGCACGCCGGGACGATCGCGCAGGTAGGCCGTCGACAAGCGCACGCTCTCGGCAATGGGTCCGGCGCCTTCGATCCCGGCAAGCGCGTCGCCGCCGAGCACCGGCCAGCGGGCACCGATCCGCGCCATGTCGCGCAGCGCGACCTCGGCACCTTCGCGCTCCGTCGCGAGCATCACGGCATCGACGCCGCCATTCGCCCGCATGCGGGCAAGGTAGGGTTCGAGGCTCGATGTGGTGGAAAGCGCGGGATCCTCTTCGACGATTTCTCCGCCGAGTCTGCGGAATTCCGCGGCGAAGCTGAGCCTGAGGCCGCGCCCGTAGTCGTCATCCACGTACAGCACACCCATCCGGCGCGCGCCGAGCGTTTGGCGCGCATACCGCGCGAGCTGAATGCCATGACTGAGATCCGTGGGGCAGACGCGGAAAACGTATGAATTGACGCCGGACAGATCCGGGCTCGAGGCGGATGGCGAAAGCATGACCACGGGACGCCGGGCTTCGCCGTAGATGCGCCCGGCCGCGAGTGAGGTGCTGGAGGTGAGGTGACCGATGACGGCGACCACGGATGGATCGTCGACCAGCTGGCGCGCGATCCGAATCGCGACCTCGGGACGGGCGCTGTCGTCCAGGACCCGCAGGGTGAGCTGACGGCCGCGAATGCCGCCGCGGGCGTTGATTTCCTTGACGGCGAGCTCGGCGGCGTGCTGCATCGACGCCCCACGAGGTTGCGAAAAGGGCCCCGCCAGCCCTATGACAATCGCTCCCCGTCCGCTTTCGCCGCGTGAACAACCCGCAATCAACAGAAACGCGGCGCAGAGCCTCCGCAGAAATCCTCCGCGATGTGGAGAGGGAGTGTGCGGGCAAGGTTAAGCCTCTGTGTGGGATAGCGCAATATCCACGCGCTTTCCACATTACGGCATGGAAGCGATTCGACAGCTGTGCGGATTCGCCGCGGCACTCGAACGCCTGCTCACCGCGCGCGATGCCGCGCAGCTGGATGCCACGTGGGCCGAGCTGAACCTCGGGCAGGTGGGCTGGGAAGCGCTCGCGCTCGCGCGCCGCGCGAATACCGAGACGCTCGAGCCGGCGCTCACACAGGTCGATCGCCGGCTGCTCGCCGCGCTGGAACGGTGTCGCGCTTTTCTCGATCCCCACATCGTCACATTCCGCGTGCCGGAGCTCGAGCGTTGGCAGCACGCGGCGGCCGCGGCGCTGGTGGGAGCGCGCTGGGGCGTGGCTGGACTGCGCACGGTCATCGCCGACACCCGCGCTCCGCTCGGGCGCCGCTATTTCGCATTTCTCGCGCTCGCCGAGCGTCATCCGAGGGAAGCGTGGCCGTTGTTCGAGCGCTATCTGCAGACGCCGGGGGCGCATCATGCGTTCGTCGCCGTCGCGGTCGAAGCGGCCCGTTACTATCCCGGCCAGGCGTCCGATTTGATTGCGCTGTTCCAGCGGATTCGCGGCGACGAAATGCTGCGTCGCTTCCTGGCGCCAAAAATCCTCGAATCGCTGCACGTGCTGGATGATCCCGCCGCGCTTCCTCTATACGAAGAGTTGCTGGTCGCGGGGCACACCGACCGGGATGTGGAGCGCTGTGAGGTCACGCGCGCGCTGGTCGGAGTCCGCAAACTGACGGGCAAGGTTGCCGCCAGCAGCAAGTTCCCCGATCCCGAAGAGCCGGGCGTGATTCGCGCGCTCGATGAGGCACAACGGGTTTTTGACGAGGCCAAGGACCGGCTCGCGCCGGTCGTGGTTATCTGACGAAGGCCGCGAGCTTGTCGCGGTAGCGTTTCCCACCCAGGTCGTAGGTGTCGTTGTGACCTGACCCCTCGATCATCACGAATTCCACCGGTCCTCCAGCTGCCGCCGCGACATCCTGGCCCATCGTCATCGGGACCAGCATGTCCGACGTGCCGTGAAAGACGAGTGTGGGGCAATGAATGCTCGGCATCCTGCCGATGTTGTCGAGGCGCATGCGGACGAGCGCGCGCGGCACGAAGCGGTAGTGACGCGCCGCCATGCCGCGGGCGCTGGTGAAGGGGGATTCGAGAATCAATCCCGCGACCGTGTGTTTGGATGCGACCCATGTAGCGGCTGCGGAGCCGAGCGAGCGGCCGTAGACGTAGATGCGCTTCGGATCGACGTCGGGGCGCCGGCGCAGGGCGTCGTAGGCCAGATCTGCGGCCTCGTACATTCCCGCTTCAGTCGCCCGCCCGCCGCTCGCCCCGTATCCGGGGTAATCGATGACCAGCACGGCGGCCTGAGGCGGGCGAAAGTCCAAGATGATCTGCCAGATGGCGGCGATGTTCTCGCCGTTGCCGTAGAACCAGAGGAGCGCCGCCCCTTCGCCGCCTTCCGCCGGCCAATACCAACCTTGCAACCGGGTCCCATCGTGCATCGAGAGCTCGACATGTTCACCGGAACCCAGGGCCGGGAGTGCCGCCCGTGGGGCGGGGAACGTTAGCTTCTCCTGGAAGGCCCAAAGTAGCGCCACGACAACGACATAGAGCGCAACCAGCCCCGCGACGATGGTCATGGCGAGTGTTAACTTGTGCCGCAATGAAGGCAGACCCCCAACTCATTTCCCGCGCGCGCGGCGCCTTGCTCGGGCTGGTCGCCGGGAATCAGCTCGGCGTCCCGACCGAACGGCTGGGGACGGCCGACGCCATTCGGCGCTCGTTTCCGAACGGGATCAAGGACCTCGCGCCCCCGCCCAAGAACTCCCCGTACGACGATGACGCGGCGATGGCGCTGCTGCTCGGCGAATCGCTGCTGTCGAACAACGGATTCGATGCCTCTGACGTCGCGCGCCGCTGGGTGAAATGGATGAAGATGGACGGCCGCGGCATCGGGCTGACCACGAAGCGGGCGCTGACGCTGATCGATCGCGGCAAAGAGCCGTTCGAAGCGGGTCGTCTCGCGAACCAGGAGAACCCGGGTCGCTCGGCGGGAAACGGCAGCGTCATGCGCTGTCTCCCCGTCGCGCTGCGCTATCACGACGAGATCGAACGGCTGATTCGGGTGTCGACGCAGCAGGCGGCGATCACGCACGCGGACGAGCGCTGCACCTGGGGCGCGGCGGCCGTCAATCTCGCCGCGCGCGAGCTGTTGCACGGCAACATCTACTTTATCGACGAGGTTCTGCATCGGATCGGCGACCGCGCGCCGCGGGCGCTGCGCGAAGCGATTCACCGGGTGCCGCGCGAGCGCGAAAACGACCTGCCGATCGCGATCGCAGGAGAAGCGGGTTATGTGATCCACTGTGTGGAGATCGCGTTCTGGTTCGTGACGCACGATCGCACCCTGGAGGAGGCGCTCGTCTATCTGGCGCAGGCGGGCGGCGATACCGATACGAATGCCGCCGTGGCCGGCGCGTTGCTGGGCGCCCGTTATGGAGAGGCTGAATTGCCGCCGCGCTGGGTCGATCAGATCACCGGAGCACAGGGAATCGCGCAGCTCGCTGAACGACTCGTAACCGCTACTTAGGCTTGGTGGCGGACGCCGGCGGGCGGTAGCGCGCGATCTTGTCCATTATGTCGCGGTCGTTGAGCGTGATCGAGACGACGCGCCAGTCTTTGCTCCCGCGCCAGTTGAGCCGGATGAAGCGCCGATCGCGCGACCACTCCCACATGCTGTGTTCGCGGCGCTGCGGCGCCCCCAGCTGGCGGCGCATGTCATCCTGAGTCCGTTGCAGCAGCGCGACGCCCCCCGAATCGAACAGCGAAATCACGGAAGTGCGGCCCTCGATCACGTTGGCGCTCAGATAGAAACGCGCGCTGTCGACGTCCTTCACGCGCACCGCGCAATCCATGACCTGCGCCGTGTGATGCATCGTCTGGCACGCGAGGATGTCGTCCTTGCTCTGCGCGATCCCCCGCGCCTTGGTCGAGAACTCCCGGTAGCTCATGCCGGGCGAGAAGCCCCGATACGCCAGCGGCTTGGACGCCGGAGGCTTGGCCGGAGCTGCCTGAAACAGAACGGCGAGCAGCAATGCGGAGGTCATGCGCCAGAATATACGAAAAGCAAACGGGCCCGGTGTGATCCGGGCCCGTCACCACAGCTGTTGCCGCTCGCTCAGACTTTGCGAACGTTCTGCGCTTGCAGCCCCTTTGGACCCTGGGCGACGTCGAATTCCACGTTGTCACCCTCGGCCAGACTCCGGAAGCCCTCGGCCTGGATCGCCGTGAAGTGGACGAACACGTCCGGACCCGACTCCTGCGCGATAAAGCCAAAGCCCTTCGCGTCGTTGAACCACTTCACCTTACCCTTTGCCATATCTGTTCTAACCTCTGCACAATGGGGCTGGGCCCCGAAACGGGATCGACCCAGGCCACCGCGGTCCTGGGGCGGGCTCAAACAAAAATCCGCGAGACGTTTGGTCCTCGCGGAAGCGCAGACAGCCGTGTGACGGTAGCTACGTATGCTTGAACCGGGGGCAAAAGTATGAGTCACCTGGAAACCTGTCAATTAGGACTGCCGTTTCGTCCTGACCGCAGTATGCTGACAGCTTTATGACAGTATGCGAGACATGCCGTGCTCTTCCGCTTGCGGCAGGTGCCCTGTAACCTCAGGCACCAGTTAAACCGCCGCCACACGGAGGAGTCCTCATGTTGTTGCTTACGCTACTGTCGTTAGTCACGCTGCAACAGCCCACCAGCACCACCGCTCCACAACAGATTGCCAAAGTCGAAGTGCAACCGAGTGGCGGTGAGGTCCCCATCGGTGGGAAAATGAAATTTACCGCCCGGGCGCTCGACGGCGCCGGCAATCCCGTTCCAGGTGCTCAGATCGGATGGTTCGTCGGCGGTGATATCGGCGATGTCGATTCGCTCGGCGAATTCATCGGCGGCTATCAGGGGTACGCGCGCGTGACCGCCGTCGGATACATCCCGGGTCAGCAGAACAGTCAGGTATTCGGGTCCTCCCTGGTGCATGTCCTTCCCGAGCCGGCGGCACGCATCGTTCTCGATTCGCGACCCGCGCGTCTCGTTGCGGGATCGCGGCTGACGCTCTCGGGCACGGCGTTCTCGCGGCACGGTGACAAGCGCTACGATCCCGTGACATTCACCTCCAGCAATCCCAAAATCGCGACCGTGACCAGCGACGGCCGGCTGCGCGCCGTCGCGGCGGGCCGCGCCACGATCACCGCGGCCTCTGGTCCTGCGACTGAAGCGCTGCCGATTCAGGTGATCGCAAACACCGTCACGCGCGTCACGGTCGAGCCGGGCACCTCGAATGTGCGCACCGGCGACGTGGTGAAGTTCACCGCCGCGGCGCGTAACTCTGCCGGTCGCTCGGTTGGCGATGTGGCGGTCGACTGGGCGGTGAGTGCCGGTCCCGGCGTGTCGCTGATCGATCCCAACGGGACGTTCGTCGCCGAGCTGCCGGGGACGTATACGGTCACCGCGTCGGTGGGTGGCAAGGAAGGGGACGCCGTCGTGCGCGTCGCGCCGCGTGACGTCGGGCGCGGTATCGAAGTGCGCGGACGCGTACCGATCACCATGAGCACGGCGGAGGTCTGGCTGCACCCGACCGCTCCGTGCGCGTACCTCTCGACCATCGCCGACCGCGTGTACGCGATCGACGTCAGCGACGTCACGAAACCGAAGATCGTCGACTCGATGATGACGAACGCGCGTATCGTGAACGACGTCATGACGACCGAGGACGGCAAGTACGGCGTGTTCTCGCGCGAGGGCGCGTCCGATCGCAAGAACGGGATCGTCGTGTTCGACGCGAGCAACCCCTGTCATCCGAAGCCGGTGGCGGCGTACACCGAGACCGTGTCGGGCGGCGTGCACAGCTCCTACGTCTACAAGGGTCACGCGTACATCACCGACGACGCGACCGGCTCGATGCGCGTGATCGACATCCAGGATCCGCAGCACCCCAAAGAAGTGGCGCGCTGGCAGACCGAGCAGACTGAAGCGGGCCGCTACCTGCACGACATCATGGTCGTCGATGGGCTCGCGTATCTCGCGTACTGGAATGACGGATTGGTGATTCTGGATGTTGGGAATGGCATGAAGGGCGGCAGTCCCACGAATCCGCAGTTCGTGTCACAGCTCAAGTACGATCTGAACGCGGTCTACGCCCGTGTCTCGCAGCTGTGGGGACCGGGATTCGTGCGCGGCACGCATACCGCGTGGCGCCAGGGCAAGTACGTGTTCGTGGGCGATGAGGTATACGCCGGGCGGCCGTACAAGGGACTCCAGGACGGCAACAACCTGACCTTCGGCCGGCTGCACGTGATCGATGTTTCAGACATCACCAAGCCCAAAGAGGTCGCCTGGTACGAGCCGACCGATGGCGGCGTCCACAACGTGTGGGTCATGGGCGATACGCTCTACCTCGGCAATTACCAAGGCGGCGCGCGGGCCCTCGATATCTCCGGTGAGTTGAAAGGCGACCTGCTGCGTCAGGGCCGCGAGATGAGCTGGATTCTTACCGTCGATTCGCTGGGGCACCGGCGAGCGCCGTTTGCGTGGGGGGCGGTGGTGCGAGACGGCAACATCTTTGTCCCGGATATCAATACGGGACTTTGGATCTTGAGACTGGAGCCGAAGCAGCAGGCGACGCCATAACTGACAGTACAAGTCGCCAAGTGCAATCGTCACTTGCACTTGGCGTCTTCTACTGTTGTGAGACTGTCTTCGTGCTGTCCGGCTTGTAGAGCGCCGCCTGGGCGTTTCGAAATGCCAGCAGCGCGTCATCGTACGTCTTCAGCCGCGTCGTCAGCGTCGTCGTGACGGTTGCGGGATCCCGCCCCGCCGTCTTCTCACACGTCGTCATCGCCGTCGAGAGTGAATCGAGCCGAACCGTGAGCTGCTTGGCCAGGATGCGGACGGAATCGGCGTAGGCCGCCGGCTGCATCTTGGGACGGCCGCTCACGATGAAAGAGCGACCACTGCCGCACAGCCCGCCGAGGCGCTTGGCCGCATGGGCTCGCGTCAACGAGTCGGACGATTGCGTCCGCACGACGCGATTCAGCCCGTCGCGAACCTGCGCGATGCCGCGCGTCGCGGTCTTCAACCCTTCCATGTACCGCGTCTGCTCGATGGTCGGCGTCGGCGGCACCGGCGGCGGGGCGGGCACAACGACGGGCGGCGCGGCAGGCACCGTATCCTGCTTCGTTACGGTATCCTGCTGCGGCACCACGGCGGTGATCATTATCACGAAACCGACAAGCGTCACTGTACAGCTCCTCTAACAGTTGAAATGGCCCCCGGTTATTATCTCGGCATGGCCGTTCCCGCAACATCCCGCATCATGCGGACCTTTGAAGATCGCGCCGACGCGCTCGCGCATTTCTTCCAGCGTGCCGGCGAAGCGCCGCGTCTCATCGCCTACGACGACACGGTTGGCTTGCCGCTCGACCAGGCGCTCGCGGCGCTCGAGTGGACCGCGCAGGTCGGCATTCTCGCCGCGGAAGATCTCGTGCATGCGGCGCGGCTCGGTCCCGATTCTGCCGCGATCGTCGTCGAGCGTCGCGAGGGCGACAATCGCGTTTTCGTCTACTTCGGTCCGCGTATGGACGCGCCACCCGCAGACCCTTACGAAGGTACCCTGCTCTATGATGAGCCGGGAGTCCGTTCATACATTTTCGCACAACGGGGTCACGCGATCGCGCACTTCTTACGCGCTACGCATGGACTGAGCGCGGCGTTGAGTCTCTTATCACGCCGCGCACCCGAGCTGCGTCACATTCGTCGCTGGACGCAAGCGTTGTTCAGCGAGCCCGCGATCGGACGCTCCACGCAATTGCTTGCGGGCTGGTTTGCCACCAGCGGCGCCGGCTTGTTGTTCATTCCAACTGCTTCCGACGAGCCCTACGCCTACTTCGAGGTGGCCATCGAGGGGTAAATACCCCGATGTGGGAACGTGCGTACTGTGGATTCACAACTCCACATCGTGTGGATGAAGTCCGGAACAGCTTGAAAGAGCAGTTTTTACTCTCCACAAATGATGCACATCGAAGTGAGCTAACCCGAAGAAACATCGGCACTTGCGCGTTTTTGAGAGGGTCCTATATTACCTCCACGCGCGATGGAGGGAAGGGTTGGGACCTGGCGTCCTGACAACGCCTTCAAAGCGAGTCCGAACGGAAATTCCGGGGAGGGCGCCGATGCAACCAAGGGCTCAGGCGCTCGTTGATCCGGGAGTAAACTCACCGGGTCGGACAGCTGGGGCCAGTCGCGTTGCCCTAGCCACGTCGAAATGGTGCCTCGACGTGCAGTGCGGAAGGTCGGTCCGCGACCCGATCTGACCCGTAGCACTCACATTGGTGAACTGGGCGACCCGACGGGGTTGTCTAGGGATGGAAGCCGGAGCCTCTGCTTGCCCTACCGAGGACGAAACAGTCCATAGGTGGCGGCAGAGAGAAGAACGAAGGGCGCAAGCCCTCGACTCCGGGTAGCCAATGTGTCGGAGCCCCCGGGCGCGCCTATCGAGCCGTCCCGGGGGCTTCGTATTTATAGACGGTCCGTCCCGCCAGCACCGTCATGAGCACGCGCGTGCGGAGAATCTCCTCCGCCGCCACCGTCATGATGTCGCGATCCAGCACCACGAAGTCCGCGAACTTTCCCGCGGTGAGGGTTCCGCTCTCCTTCTCCATGAAGCTCGCGTATGCCGGCCACAGCGTGATCGACCACAACGCCTCCTGCCGCGTCGTCCGCTGCTCCGGCATCCAGCCGCCGGGAGGATAATTGTCGGCATCCTGCCGCGTGATGAAGGAATGAAAGGAGATCAGCGGATTCACCGCTTCCACGGGAAAATCCGAGCCATTGGGAATGATCACGCCGGTATTGAGGAGCGATCGCCAGGCATACGCCCCACTGAGACGCGCCAGCCCCAGGCGGTTGGGCGCCCAGTACATGTCGCTGGTCTGATGACTCCCCTGCATGGAGGGAATCACATCGAGCTCGGCGAAGCGCGGGATGTCCTGATAGCTCAGGATCTGCGCGTGCTCGATCCGGAACCGGTGATCGGCCGTCGGCACTTCGCGCAGCGCGGCTTCGAACTGATCGAGCACGATGCGGTTCGCGCGATCGCCGATCGCATGCACGTTGACCTGAAAGCCCGCGCGCAGCGCGCGCACCGCGACGCTCTTGATGCGCTCCGGTGGCGTCGTCAGCAGGCCCGTGTTGCCCGGATCGTCACTGTAGGGCTCGAGCAGCGCCGCACCCCGGCTGCCGAGGGCGCCATCCGCGACGAGCTTGATCGCGCGAATCCAGAGGCGCCCCCCATACAGTCCCTGCTGCGGCCCACGGCGCATGTAGGCGTCGAGCACCGAGTCGCTCGCGCGCACCATGACGTAATTCCGCAGGTTGTAGCGTCCCTCTTTGGCGAGCGCTTCGTACACGTCGATCCCCGGCGCATCCACCCCGGCATCGTGAATTCCCGTCAGCCCCCAGCGATTCGCTTCGGCGATCGCCGCCAGCGTCTGCTCGCGCAGCTCCGCCGGCGACGCCGCGGGAATCACTCGGCCCACGACCGCCTGCGCATTGTCGACCAGCACGCCCGTGGGGTTGTTGGCGGAGTCGCGAATCAGACGGCCGCCGGCGGGGTCGGGGGTCGCCGCGGTCACCTGGGCGAGCTCGAGCGCCTTCGCGTTGACGAGCGCGGCGTGGCCGTCCACGCGCGTCAGATAGACGGGATTGTTCGGCACGGCACGTGACAGCGCCGCATGCGTCGGAAAACGGGTGTCGGCCCAGTCGTTCTGATCCCAGCCCCGTCCCCGAATCCATTCCCCGGGCCGCGCGGTCTTGGCGCGCTCGACCACGCGCGCGATGACCTCATCGTACGACTTCGTGCCGACGAGATTGACCGTGCGCAGCGCCTGCCCCAGCCCCAACAAATGGGCATGCGCATCCACCATCCCCGCGATTACGGTCCTGCCGCTGAGGTCCAGCCGCTCCGTTTTGGGACCGGCGAGCGCCAGCGCGCCGCGGTTACTGCCGACGAACGCAATGAGGCCGTCGCGGACCGCGAGCGCTTCGGCCACGGGACGGTTCACGTCCGAGGTGTAGATCCGGGCGTTGGTGACGATCAAGTCGGCGGGCGCTTGTTGCAGCGCGAGGAGGATGAGCAGCATAAATGTTACGCGAGCGCGGAATCTTTCTTGAGCTGCGCGTAGCCCATCCCCTTCAAGCGGGAAATGCGCATGCTCATCGGGGGATGCGTGGCGAGGCGGTCGGCGAGCCAGCCCTCGCTGTTCGTGAGCCGGCGCCCCAGCGGGTCTGCGATACAGAGGTGCGCGGCTCCGCGCTTGATCGCCGCGGTGGGCGCCTCGGCCGCTTCGATCTTCTCGAGCGCGCTCGCGAGTGCCAGCGGATTGCGCGTGAACTGCGCGCTCATGTCGTCCGCCAGATACTCGCGCCGCCGGCTCACGGCGAGCGTCAGCAGCTGACTAACGAGCGGCGCGACGAGCCAGGAGATGATCCACAACGCCAACAGGATCGCGAGCAGCGGCCCCGCGTTCTTGGACTTGCTCCGGCTGCTGCCGCCACTGCGCCCCGTGAACGAGCCCACGCGCATCATGCGCCCCACGCCGTCGCGCACGAGCAGAATCGCACCGACGAGCGCGGCCAGCGTCGTCATGAGCCGGACGTCGAGATTCTTCACGTGGCCGAGCTCGTGGCCGATCACCGCCTGCAGCTCGTCGCGATTGCAGATCCGCAGCAGCCCGCGCGTCACCGCGACGTGCGCATCCTGAGGATCGTGACCGGTGGCGAAGGCGTTCGGATCGTCGTCGGGAACGATCCAGATGCGCGGGCGCGGCAGCCCGGCCGCGATCGCCATCTCCTCGACGACGTTGACGACGAGCCGCTCGCCGTCGGTCTGGGGAGTCAGGAGCTCCTCGGCCCCCGTCGCCCACAGCACCTTTTCCGGCCCGGTCTTGTAGGTGTAGCGGGCAAAGAGGATCGCGGCGCCCGTGATCACGATGCCCAGCCACGGGAATGGATGCGCGCCCTCCAGCGCCCAGATGATGTCGGCGCCAAAACCGAGCCAGGCGAAGAACAACACGAAGCCAATCACCAGC
>DATMZX010000010.1:0-2415 GCA_035573235.1 Gemmatimonadales bacterium | reverse complement strand
ATCCCGACCGGGGGCTGCACCGGTTGAGCGCCCAACGACTCCGCGTCTCGCTCTACGGCGACGGACAGGTGAACCGCCACGTGGGAGCGGTTCTGGGTCGGCGCTCTGGTTATGACGTGCTCGGACCGTACGGTCGCCGCGATCGCGACCGTGCGCTCCGCAGTGGCGCCGACGTCGTGGTGATCGCGACCACGTCGTTCTTGACCGAAATCGCAGGCGATCTGCGCGCCGCGATTAGTTCCGGATCGAACGTCATCACCACCGCCGAGGAAGCGGCGTTTCCGTTGGCCGTCGAGCCTACGGTCGCTCGCGAACTGGACGAGCTTGCGCGCGGCCACGGTGTCACCGGCATCGGCTGCGGACTCAACCCCGGGCTGGCGTTCGACGCGCTCGTGCTGACCGTGGCCGGCGCCGCCTGGGACGTCGAGCGGATTCGCGTCCAGCGCTCCGTGGACCTGTCGCGGTTCAGTTCAACGATCTTGCGTCGGCTCGGCGTCGGCTACGACGCAGCCGAGTTTGCGGCTGGCGTTCAGGCGGGCACGATCCACGGCCACATCGGGTTTCCGCAGTCGATGCGAATCGTCGCGGGTGCCGTCGGCGTCGAGCTCGAACGCATCGACCGGCAGATCGAGCCAATCTACGCGCAACGAGCGCACACGACCGCCGGCATGTCGATCCCACGCGGCGCGACCGCCGGGTTTCGACAGCGATACACGGGGATCGTCGGCGACCGGGGCTGGTACGAGGCCGTGTTCACGGGTCACGTCGACCCGGTGGCAAACGGCACGCCGCCGCGCGATGAGATCGACGTGCTCGGGGCCACGCCGTTGCACTTGATCATCGAGCCCGGATTCGATCCGCAGACGGGTTCGTCGGCGATGATCGCGAACTCGATCCGCCGCGTGATGGCGGCGCGTCCCGGGTGGCTCACGGTGGCGGAGCTGCCACCGGCGCACCCGGGCTGAGCCGCCCGCTCGCCTATTTCCGTGAGCGCCTGGCGACCTTCGCCGGCGCAACGCAGCTCGGTCGAGGTTCAAACCACGTCGGTAACGTCACGACGCCCGGCGGCGGATCGCCGCGCAACCGCTCCAGCAGGAGCTGCGCGCTGCGGCGTCCCATCTCGGTGTTGTCACGGTGCACAACTGCGATCGGGGGCTCGTAGAGCTCGGTCAGCGACACCTCGTCGCAGCTGGCTAGCGAGATATCGCGGCCCACCTTCAGCCCGTGCCGCTTGATCGCGCGAAGCGCACCGGTCAGCAGCTGGTTGCTACCGGCGATCACTGCCGTCGGCGGATCGGGTCCGTCCAGCACCCGGGTCGTCGCGTCTGTCCCGTGCTGTTCGTCGTAGTGACCCTCCAGCACGTCGAACGTGGGACTCAGGCCCCGCTCGCTGTAAGCCTCTTCCAGTCCGGACCGCCGCTCGATCGTCGGCCGGAACCGCTGGCCAAGCACGAGGCTGATCCTCCGGTGGCCGAGCTCGAGCAGGTGGCCGACCGCCTCACGCATGCCGGCACGATGATCGAAGTACGCCGCGCTCGCCCCGACCGTGCGCGGCAGGTTGCGGTCGATCACGACGACTGGGACCCCAGTCTCCTTCAGTGCCCTGACCGTGGCGCGGTTGCCCTCCACCGCGGTCGCGACCAGCAGACCGTCGACTCGCCGGCGCCCCAGCGTGATGATGTGCTGCGCGTCGCGGTTGCCGTCCCCTTCGGAATTGGTCAGGATCATCGAGTAGCCGCGCTCGCGCAATTCGGTTTCGGCGCCCATCACGATCTCCGCCATCACCCGGTTGGAAATGTCAGCCATCGTAAACCCGACGGTCTGTGTCTCACGCCGGCGCAGGCTCTGGGCAAGCCAGTCGGGCTCATATGAAAGTGCCTCGACGGACCGCATCACGCGCGTACGCATCTTCTCGCTGACGTCCGGATGGTTAGTCAGAACCCGCGACACCGAGGACATCGCCACGCCGGCATGCTCTGCGACGTCATGGATGCTCGCGCGCTGCCCAGAGCCCGACGAGGAGTTGGATGACCGTAACGACTTGGAACTCATACCGGAAAGGGTTCCAGACTTTATCTAGTCGCCCGGCGTGATTGGCTTGGTGGCGCCGCTTACGGCCGCCCAGTGGTCAGCACACACCACATTTCCGCAGGAATTTGAGTCCGTCGGCGCCGAAATCAGGCGGTGTCGCCGTCGATTCCGAACACGCGGTTGGCGGTCAGGCTGAATAGCGCGTGTTGTTCGCTATCGCTGAGGTCCGAGATGATCTCGGCGTAGGCGTCGAGGACGTCTCCGTAAGAGCTGAACAACCGGTCCACGGGCCAGTTCGTGCCAAAGAAGCTGCGCTGCACCCCGAAAGCCTCGATGCAGGTCATTACCCATGGACGCAGCGACTCGAGCGTCCATCGATGGTCA
>DATMZX010000009.1:0-5640 GCA_035573235.1 Gemmatimonadales bacterium | reverse complement strand
CGGTGCGCCTCGCCCTCACGAAGCTCGGCGTGCAACGCGCCTGGATGATCGGGAATACGCCGGATGACGTGCGGGCCGCCGCGGGTGCGGGCGTGACCCCCCTCGGCATTGTCGCCCCCGGCGACGACGTTGTTGCCACTTCCACCGCGCTCACCGAGGCCGGTGCCGCCCGCGTCCTCGACGACGTCACTGACCTCGAGGAGTTGCTCTCATGAGTTCGCGTACTGCCAGCGTCACTCGCGCCACGCGCGAGACATCGATCCGCATGACCCTCGATCTCGACGGGACGGGCAAGACGGCCGTGAAGACCGGCATCGGGTTCCTCGACCACCTGCTCGATTCACTGAGCCGGCATGCGCGCTTCGACCTCATGCTCACGTGCGAAGGCGATCTGCAGGTCGACGATCATCACACCGCCGAAGATTGCGGCCTCGCGCTGGGAGAAGCGCTCGATCGCGCGTTGGGAGAGCGACGCGGCGTGAGCCGGTTCGGTTGGGCGCTCGCGCCGCTTGACGAAGCGCTGGCGCGCGCCGTGGTCGATCTCTCCGGCCGGCCGTTTGCCGAAGTGGCGCTCGATTTGCGCCGCGAGACGATCGGGGAGCTGTCGTGCGAGAACATTCCGCACGTGCTCCGCTCATTCGCCACCGCCGCGCGGATCACGTTGCACGTCGATGTCCTCAAGGGTGAGAACGATCATCACCGCGCTGAGGCCGCGTTCAAGGCCACCGCGCTGGCGTTGCGGCAGGCGGTTGCTCGCTCGGGCTTTGACGACGTGCCGTCCACCAAGGGGTCGCTCAGTGGTCATCGTTGACTCGGGAGTCGCAAACCTCGCCTCGATCGCCGGAGCCTTTCGTCGTCTGGGAGTCACACCGGTGATCACGGCCGATCCGGGGGTCGTTCGTGACGCATCGCGACTGGTGCTGCCCGGCGTGGGCGCGTTTGGTGCCGGGATCGCCGCGCTGCGCGCCAAGGGCCTCGATGGCGCCATCCGAGACGCTTCGGTTCGCGGCACGCCGCTGCTCGGCATCTGTCTCGGGATGCAGTTGCTGTGTGAGGCGAGCGAGGAATCTCCCGGTGTCACGGGGCTTGGCTTGATCACGGGACGGTGTCGTCGTCTGCCGGAGACCGTGCGCATTCCGCATCTCGGCTGGAACAGCATCAGAGCCGATCGCGGCGCGCGTTTCATGACGCGCGGCGTGGCCGCGTTTGCGAATTCCTACGCGTTGCGCGAATCCCCACGAGGGTGGACGGCGGCGTGGTCAACCCACGGCGTTTCCTTTATCGCCGCCCTCGAACGCGATGCGACGCTGGTGTGCCAATTCCATCCTGAATTATCGGGCGCGTACGGCGCCGCGTTGCTCGATCGTTGGCTGACAGGCCGCAGTGCGACGACGGAGCCGGCGGCGACCGACGTGCCGGGGCTCATGCGTCGCCTGATTCCGTGCCTCGACGTGCAAGACGGCCGGGTTGTAAAAGGCGTCCGGTTCCAGAATTTGCGCGACGCGGGCGATCCCGCCGAGCAGGCAGCGCGCTATGAGGCGCAAGGGGCGGATGAGATCGTCATCCTCGATGTTTCGGCGTCGGCCGAAGGACGGGGCACGCAGATCGACACGGTGCGGCGTGTGCGCGAGGCGATTCGCATCCCACTGACCGTAGGCGGCGGGGTTCGCAGCGTCGAGGACGCGCGCCAGCTGCTCGCGGCCGGCGCCGACAAGGTCAGCGTCAATACCGCCGCCGTGCGTCGGCCCGCGCTGCTCACCGAGCTGGCGCAGGCGTTCGGTCGCCAATGTGTCGTGCTCGCCATCGATGCGCGTGGCACTGCCTCGGGTTGGGAAGTGCTCGTGCTGGGCGGCCGCGAGCCGGGCGGTACCGACGCGGTCGCGTGGGCGCGCGAGGGCGCGCGCCTCGGCGCGGGCGAAATTCTGCTCACGAGCTGGGACCGCGACGGCACACGCGCCGGCCATGACGTCGAGCTGCTGCACGCGGTGGCAGACGCCGTCCGCGTTCCCGTGATCGCCTCGGGCGGGGTGGGAACGCGCGACCACGTCGCGAGCGCGTTCGCGGCCGGCGCCGATGCCGTGCTTGCCGCGTCCGTCTTCCACGACGGCGACGATACCGTGGATGGCATCAAGGCAGAGCTCGCGGTCCGCGGAATCCGGGTGCGCCGATGATCGTCCCGAGCATCGACATCATGAACGGTCGCGCCGTGCAGCTGCGGCGCGGGAAAGAGTTCGTGCTCGACGGTGGCGATCCGATCGCGCGGCTCGAAGAGTTTGCGATCGCGGGTGAGGTGGCCGTCGTGGACCTCGATGCGGCGCTGGGGGGCGGCTCGAACGCGGCCTTGATTCGCGACATGATTCGCCGCGCGCCGTGCCGGGTGGGCGGCGGGATTCGCGATCTCGACGCCGCGCGGCGCTGGCTGGATGACGGGGCCGTCAAGCTGGTGATCGGCACAGCTGCGTCACCGGAGTTCTGCGGCGCCTTGCCGCGGGCCCGCGTGATGGCCGCCGTCGACGCGGAGCGCGGCGAAGTCGTGGTGGACGGCTGGCGCTCCAGGACGGGCGTCGCGCTGCTCGATCGCGTGCGTGCGCTCGCTCCCACCGTGAGCGGCTTCCTGTTCACCCAGGTGGAAAAGGAAGGAGCGATGGGCGGGTTCGACTTCACCGCGGTTGAAGCCGTCGTCGTCGCCGCGGCGGGCGCGCGCGTAACGGCCGCGGGTGGCATCACCACCGCCGCCGAAATCGCGAGCCTGGATCGCATCGATGCGGACGCGCAAGTGGGAATGGCGCTCTATACCGGTAAACTGCCGTTGGGCGACGCGGTCGCCGCACCTCTCGCCAAGCCGTTAGCCAATGACGTGTGGCCCACGGTGGTCTGCGACGACGCGGGCCGAACCCTCGGTCTCGTCTGGAGCTCCCGCGAGTCGCTCGCGCGCGCCGTGACCGAACGGCGCGGCATCTACTGGTCGCGCTCGCGCCAGCAGCTCTGGATCAAAGGAGAGACCTCGGGCAACACGCAGGAACTGCTGCGCGTGGACCTGGACTGCGATCGCGACGCGCTGCGTTTCACCGTCCGTCAAGCGGGCGCCGGGTTCTGCCATCTCGAGCGGCGCTCATGCTGGCCATCGGCGTTCGACCTTATCGATCTCGAGGCGACGCTCGCGGATCGGATGGCGCGGCCAATCGCCGGCTCGGGAACCGCAAAGCTGCTGGCTGATCCGGCGCTGCTCGCGGCGAAGCTGCGTGAAGAGGCGGACGAGTTGGGTCAGGCGGAGTCGTCGGAGGACGTCGTGCGTGAGACGGCCGACGTGCTGTACATGGCGCTGGTCGCGCTGCGGCGCGGCGGCGGCACGTTGGCGGATGTCCGCGCCGAGCTCGCGCGGCGTCACGGCGCGGTCACGCGACGGCCGATGGAGAGCAAGGTATGAGCGGGCGGCTGCTGCGTCCCCGCATCCTTGCCGAGCTCGTGCAGCGCCGAGCCGGGCCAGTCTCGGCGGAAGCGCTGGCGGTCAGCGGGCCGATCGTCGACGCCGTCCGCACGCGGGGCGAACCCGCGCTGCGCGAGTACGCCGAGCGCTTCGGCGAGGTCGCGGCAGGCGGTCCGCTGTTCTTGGATCGTGCGGCGCTCGATCGTGCCCGCGCCTCGTTGGCGCGCGAAGATCGTGCGCGTCTCGAACGCGTCGCCGAGCGGATCAGGATGTTCGCCGAAGCGCAGAAGCGCGCGCTGAGTGACGTGACGATCCCGGTACCGGGCGGCACCGCGGGTCATTGGATCGCGCCGCTCGAACGCGCGGGTTGTTATGCGCCGGGCGGCCGTTACCCGCTGCCCTCATCAGTGCTGATGACGGCCGTGACCGCGCGAACTGCTGGAGTCAAAGAGATCTGGGTGGCGAGCCCCAAGCCGGGAGCGACGACACTTGCCGCTGCCGCGATCGCCGGTGCGGACGGCGTTGTGGCCGCGGGGGGTGCGCACGCGATCGCGGCGCTCGCGTTCGGCGCGGGCCCGGTGCCCGCGAGTGACATCGTCGTCGGTCCCGGAAACCGCTACGTCACCGCCGCCAAACAGCTCGTGGCGGGACGAGTGGCCATCGACATGCTGGCCGGACCGTCGGAGCTGGTCGTCTTCGCCGACGCCTCGGCAGCTCCGGCGGTCGTTGCCGCCGATTTACTGGCGCAGGCTGAGCACGATCCCGATGCATTGCCGATTCTGGTGACGCTCGATTCACATCTATCCGCTCGTGTCGAGATCGAGCTCACGCGCCAGTTGACCGATTTGCCGACGGCCGACACGGCGCGGCAGGCACTCGCCAACGGCGGCGTCGTGGTCGTGTCCAACGTGGAAGAGGGCATCGCCGCCTGCGATGCGCTGGCTCCCGAACACCTCGCGCTGATTCTGGAAGACGCGGCCGACGTCGCGCCGCGGCTCGCGCACTTCGGCGCGCTCTTCATCGGAGGGGCGGCGGGCGAGGTGCTGGGCGATTATGGCGCCGGCCCGAATCACGTGTTACCGACCGGGGGCACGGCTCAATCCACGGGCGGCTTGTCGGTCTATACCTTCCTGCGGGTACGCACCTGGCTTCGCTTCGATGATGGCGTGGCCGCGCGGCCGCTCATCGAGGACGCGGCCTGGTTTGGCCGCGTCGAAGGTCTAGAGGCGCATGCGCGCTCAGCGGAGCGTCGGCTCGACTAGGGCTTCTTTTTTCAGCGGTTCCCGCTTCCCGAGCGACCGCTCGATCTCGCGCGTGATGTGCATCGAGCAGAACTTCGGCCCGCACATCGCGCAGAACTCCGCGCTCTTGAAGTACTCGGCCGGTAGCGCTTCGTCGTGCAGCTCGCGTGCGCGCGCGGGGTCGAGCGACAGCCGGAACTGCTCGTTCCAGTCGAAGGCGTAGCGCGCGCGCGATAGCGCGTCGTCCCGCTCGGTCGCGCCGGGCCGGCGGCGCGCGATGTTCGCGGCGTGCGCCGCGATCTTGTACGCGATCACGCCCTCGCGCACCTCCTCCGCGTTCGGCAGCCCGAGGTGTTCTTTGCGCGTGACGTAGCACAGCATGTCGGCGCCGAACCAGCCGATCATCGCCGCGCCGATCGCCGAGGTGATGTGGTCGTAGCCGGGCGCGACATCGGTCACGAGGGGGCCGAGCGTGTAGAACGGCGCCTCGTGGCACAGCTCCTTCTCGAGCCGCACGTTCACTTCGATCTGATGCATCGGGATGTGGCCCGGCCCTTCGATCATCACCTGAACGTCTTTCTTCCACGCGCGCTCAGTCAGTTCGCCGAGTACGGTGAGCTCCGCAAGCTGCGCCTTGTCGGTGGCATCGGCGATCGAGCCGGGCCGCAGCCCATCGCCGAGCGAGAGGGTGACGTCGTATTCGCGCGCGATCTCCAGCAGGCGGTCGTAGTGCTCGTACAGCGGATTCTGTTTGCCGTGCTGCGTCATCCAGTACGCCATGAGCGATCCGCCGCGGCTCACGATGCCCGTCACTCGGCCCAGCGCGAGTCCCACATGCTCGCGCAGAATCCCCGCGTGCACGGTGACGTAGTCGACGCCTTGCTTTGCTTGATGCTCGATGTTGTCGAGCAAGTCGTCAGCAGTCAGCTTCGTGACGTCGCCCGCGATTTCGATCGCCTGATAAACCGGCAC
>DATMZX010000008.1:0-2408 GCA_035573235.1 Gemmatimonadales bacterium | reverse complement strand
CGGCGCTCGCGCCGGCGCGGCGGCTCCGCCGTCAATTCCGGTCCGACCTACGGCGCGCACCTCGGCTACAACTTCGACTTCGATGACATGTTGCTCGGCGCGCAGCTAAACTGGCCGATCTCGCCGGACCTCGCGTTCTATCCGCAGTTCGACTACTACTTCGTCAACGACGGCTCGCTGTGGGCGCTGAACTTTGATCTGAAATGGCGCCCGCCCACCCGCAATCGGGTCTGGTATGTCGCCGGCGGCTTGAACTGGTCGCACGCGAGTTCCGGTGGCAACAGCAACAGCGACACCAACCTCAATCTCGCGACCGGTCTCGAGGGTCATCGCGGAAAGACGCGGCCCTACGTCGAAGGCCGGTTCATTCTGGGTGATGAGACTTCGTTTCAGCTCGTGGGCGGTGTGAGCTGGCGGTAGGCTAGAACTCGAAGCTCTCCATCTTTCGCAGTGCCAATCGCAGCGGAACGAGCGTGGCCGCCGTGCACAACGCGGCGGCCACCGCGAACAAGACCAGCATTTCGGGCGTCACTCCCACCGACTGGCCTTCCCAGGTCCCGCGCACATAGGTGTACACGGCGCGGGAGAGAATCATCAGCACGAGCGCGAGCAGGGCGATCGTCGCCATCATGAACACGAGCCCACCGAACGACGTCGGAATCTGGGCGGCGTTCTCCGTTTCGAACTGCGGGTACAGCGTGCCGAACGTCAGCGCGAGCGCCGCGATCGCGAGCGTCAGTCCCGCCATCGCGGCGAGACTCAGGATCATCATGAACGTCGACACTTCGAGCAGCGTGTTCGTCAGCCCCGTGAGGATCAGGCCGAGAATGAGCAGCGGCAGCGTGCCGACCCAGTACTTCGACCACAGCAGCGCCCGCAGATCGAGTGGAGACGAGCGCAGCAGCCACATCTGACGGCCTTCGAGCGACACCGCGGGAAAAATGAATCGCGCGGCGATCGACGCGAGCACGAATCCCGCGAGGCCGAGGTTCAGGAACGAGACCAGATTGACGTAGAAGAATCCCACCGGCTCGCCGCGATGCAGCGGCAGTGCCTGAATGTTGAACAGATAGACCACGACGAGCACCGCGAGCAGGATCAGCTGGCTCCATTGCGTCGTGTCGCGGAAGAACAGCTTGATGTCCTTGAGCACGAACTCGCGCTTGGCGACCGGCATCCAGCCGAGCAGCGAGCCCACCGTCCAGCGCCACAGCCCGCCGCGGATGAATCGTTCCGCGCCTTCCTGCGCCTTCGTGAACCCCTGGGCATACAGCGCGCGATGCAGCAGCGCCCCCATCGCGACGAACGCCGCGGCGGTCGTCCACAGCATGACGAGCGGGAACGGATCGAGCTCGTGGCCCAGGTAGCCCATAATGGCCTGTGACGCCCATTCACTCGGCAGGAACGGCGACGTCGGGCCTCGCAGCAGGATGACGAAGTCGAGCAGGTTGCGGAACCCTTCGGGCCGCGCCAGCTGCTCGGGACGAATCAGCCGGAACAGCAGGATCACGCCGCCCGCCGCGCCGAGGGCAATGATGGAGAGCAGGTCGCGCGTGCGACGGGCCGGGAAGATGTTGACGAGGATGAGCGTCAGCGCGCATCCGACGACCGCCGGCAGAATCAGCATCGGCAGGATCGCGACGACGGCATAGAGCGGGAACAGCAACCCGCCCTTGAACACCACGCCGTACGCCGTGAGAATCGGCACGATCATCAGCGCCACCATCCACGACGAGTGCAGCAACGTCTCGCCGAGCTTCGCGAGGTAGAGACGCAGCCAGTCCACCGGCGCGGACACGAGCAGATCGAGGTCCTTCGACAGGAAGAAGCTCGAGAGCGCCGTGATGACGTTGGAGAGCACCAGGATGGAGATGAAGGACAGCAGAATCAGGCCAAGAATTTTTCCGGGAATCAACGCGCCGAGCTCTTCGACCGCGCGCAGGCTGCGCAGGATGCGAAACAGCACGTAAAACACGAGCCACCAGAACGCGCCACCGACCAGCGTGAGCAGAATGAGCTTGCCGCTGCCGCCGCGCGCGCGCTCCTCGCGAATGCGCTGCAGCGCCGTCCGCCACTTGGGCTGGAGCACGTGCAGCAGCGTCGGCTGCTTCACCGCCCGAGGACCTCGGCGAGCTCGCGCACGTGCGCGCCTCCCGTGAGCTTCAGGAACAGCTCCTCGAGACTCGCGTCCCCCGCCTGGTGCTGGCGCCGCACGTCGTTCACGGTGCCCGCCGCGATGATCTTGCCGTGCTGGATGATCGCGATCTGGTCGCACATCGCCTCGGCGATCTCGAGCGTGTGCGTGCTCATCAGCACCGTGCCGCCTTTTTCGACGAACTGCCGGAAGATGTCCTTGAGCAGCCGGGCGGCCTTGGGATCGAGCCCCACCATCGGTTCGTCGACGACGA
>DATMZX010000007.1:0-18133 GCA_035573235.1 Gemmatimonadales bacterium | reverse complement strand
AGATCGCGCAGCGCCGTGACGGCCTCATCGATGGTCTCGCCGGCCACGAACCGTGAAGCAAGCTTCCGGGCGAGCGGATTCTTCCGGACGAATCGGAAGATGCTCGGCTGCTCGCTCAACCACAGGAAGGCCGCTTTCAGCATCAGCTGTAGAACTTGGTTCCGCGGCCGGCCTGCTCACGCAGGACCTCGCAGGGCGCGAAACGAACGCCGTGTCGCTCCGCCAGGCGCTCGAGATCGCTCACCACGCGTTCGGCGCCGAGGTCGTCGGCGTAGCGCAGCGGCCCGCCGCGGAACGGCGGGAAGCCGAACCCGAAGATCGCGCCGATGTCGCCGTCGCGCGGATTCCGCACGACGCCTTCCCCCAGCGCGCGCGCGGCTTCATTCACCATCCCGAGCACCAGCCGCTGCAGGATGTCGGCGGGACGCGGGCCACCGTTGGGGTGGGCGCCGAGCAGCTCGTAGGCGTTCTCGTCGACACCGCGCTTCTTGCCATCCTTGTAGAAGTAGAATCCGCGGCCCGACTTGCGACCGAGCCGGCCGGCTTTGACGAGCGCGCCGACGCCCGGCCCGGGCGCTGGGACGATGTGATCGCCGTAGGCCTCTTGCATCACCCCCGCGACTTTGAGCGCGACGTCGAGGCCGACCTCATCGAGCAGCGTCACCGGACCGACCGGGAATCCGAACCGCACGGCCATGCTGTCGATCTCGTCGATCGACGCGCCGTCGGCCAGCAGATGACCGACTTCATTCGCGTACGGCGCGAGAATCCGGTTCACCCAGAAGCCGGGGCTGTCACGCACGACGATCACGGTCTTCCCCATGCGCCGGCCGAACGCGACGGCGGTGCTGATGGTCTGCGGCGTCGTGCGGGCGCCGGGGATGACTTCGAGCAGCGGCATCTTCGCGACGGGCGAGAAGAAGTGCATGCCGATGACGCGCTCCGGATCTTTCGCGGCCTCCGCGATGCGCGTGATCGGAATCGTGGAGGTGTTGGAGGCAAACACGCCGTCGGCCGGCAACACGCCCTCGGCCTCGCGCAGCACCTGCTGCTTGACGGCGAGATCTTCGAACACCGCTTCGATGGTCAGCTCGGCGCGGCCGAATCCGGCGTAGGTATCGCCCCCCGACAGCAGCGCCACGAGGCGCGCGTATTCGTACTTGGAGATTCGGCGCCGTTTCAGCCGGTCGTCGAGAATCGCGCGGGCCGCGAGAACGCCCTGGGCCACGCGCCCGAGGTCGGCGTCCTTCATCCGCACGTCGACTTCGGCCTGCGCGACCGCCGTGCCCGCGATGCCTGAGCCCATGAATCCGGAGCCGACGATCCCGAGACGCGTGACGCGCGCCGCGGGAGGCGCGTTCTGGACGCCCGGGTCCTTCTTGAGCGCGTTGGTGGCAAAGAAAATCTGCACGAGCTTGCGGGAGACATCGGTGACGGCGAGCTGACCAAAGAGCTGCGCTTCGCGCTTCAACCCTTCGGTAATGCCGTACTTCATCCCGTGTTCGACGGCCTCGAGCGCGGCGAGCGGCGCCGGATAATGGCCGGCGGTCCGCTCGAGCACCTGCTTCTTCGCCGCCCGGAAAACGATGCGCCGGCCCAGGGGATTGCCATCGAGCAGGAAGCCAACAAACCCGCCAGGCCGTTTGCGTTTGGGCCGCCAGCCACCGGCCATTTTTTGGGCCGCGCGGACGGTGATCTCATTGAGAATCGGCGGCGCGACCAGCTCGTCCACGATGCCGAGCCGGAAGGCCTTGGCGGCGCGCTCCACCTTGCCGGCGAGAATCATGTCCAGCGCCGCGCGCGCCCCGATCAGCCGCGGCAGGCGCTGACAGCCACCGGCTGCCGGCAGAATGCCAAGCTGAACCTCAGGCAAGCCGATTTGGGTCCTGGAGTGATCGGTCGCCACGCGGTAATGGCACGCGAGCGCGAACTCGAGTCCGCCACCCAGACAGCTGCCGTGAATGCCTACAACGACCGGCTTCGGGAACCGCGCGATGCGCTCCAGCATCTCCTGGCCATCGGCGGCGAGGCGCTCCGCCTCCGAGGCCGAGCCGAGTCGCACGAATTCCTCGATGTCGGCGCCCGCGATGAAGTTGTCCGGCTTGCCCGAGAGGAACGCGATGGCGCGCACCCGCGCGTCGTCGGCCAGAGCCGCGAAGCACGCGATGAATTCGTCCTTGACCGCGCGGGAGATGACGTTGACCGGATGTCCCTGCAGGTCCAGCACCACCACGGCGATACCGTCGGAGATTTCCCAGGTGACCGCGGGAGCGGTTCGGGTCGGAGAAGCGAGGGTCGCCATTACCGGCGTTCCAGGACCATGGCGAATCCCATTCCGCCCTGCGCGCATACCGAGATCAGCCCGAACTGCACGTCGCGGCGAACCATTTCGTTCGAAAGGGTGATGACCAGCCGCCCGCCGGTCGCGCCGAAGGGGTGGCCGATCGCGATCGACCCACCCATCACGTTGATGATGTCCTCGTTGATCTCCCAGCCCTTCGCGGCAAAGCCTTGAAGATTCGAGAGCACCTGCGCCGCGAACGCCTCGTGAATCTCGATCAGGCCGAGGTCTTTCCATTGAATACCGGCGCGCTCGAGCGCCTTGGGCACCGCCCACACCGGCGCCTGCAGCAGCTGCCAGCCCGGATCCACCGCCGCGACGGCGTAGGAGCGGATATAGGTGAGCGGCTCATAGCCCAGCGCCTGCGCCGCTTCGGAGCTCGCCAGCAGGACCGCCGACGCGCCGTCGGTGAGGGGCGACGAATTCGCGGCGGTCACGCTTCCATAGCGGCGGTCGAAAACCGGCTTGAGCTTCGCCATCTGCTCGAGCGAGGAGTCCGTTCTGATGCCGTTGTCCGCCCGCACGATCGCCTCGTTCGGACGGCTCGACAGCCATGGCGCGATCTCGGCCGTGAGCCGGCCGTCGGCGGTTCCTTTGGCGGCGAGCGTGTGACTGCGCAGCGCCCAGCGATCCTGGGCCTCGCGCGCGATGTGGTTTTCCTTCGCCATCTTTTCGGCTGACTGACCCATCGACTCGCCCGTCGATGGCTCCGCAATGGCCGGCGCAACCGGAACGAGGTCCCTGGGGCGAATCTTCGTGAACGCCTTCAGCCGGGCGCCGAGCGATTTGGCCTTGCTCGCTTCGACGAGAATGTCGGCGAGACGCCGCGACGCGAGAATCGGGATGTCCGACAGCGCCTCGGCGCCACCCGCGATGATGACGGCCGCATTGCCCAGGGCGATCTGGTCATGCCCGGCGGTAATGGCCTGGCTCGCGGAGGCGCAGGCGCGATTGAGTGAGTAAGCCGGAATTTCTTTGGGGAACTGCGGGAGGAGGCTGACTTCGCGGCCGATATTGGGCACGAGCGGCGACGGGACCACCTGCCCGAAAATGACTTCGTCGACTTCCTGGCCGTCCAGATTGGTGCGCTCGAGCAGCTCGCGCGCGGCGTAGCGGGCGAGATCGACGGCCCGCACGTCTTTCAGTGCGGTGCCTGCTTTGGTGAAAGGCGTCCGGACGCCGGCGACGACCGCCACGCGCCGTCCGTTGAGACCCGGCATTACATTCTCCTCCTCATTATTCCAAGCTGAAGCTACCACCAGCCCCAAGTGGAGGGGAGTTGGACAACGCTTTAGTCGATACACCATGGGATGTCTTAGTGATCGGCGGCGGAATAACGGGCGCGGGCATCGCGCGGGACGCGGCGATGCGCGGCCTGCGGACGGCCCTCATCGACAAGGGCGACTTCGGCCACGGAACATCGTCCCACTCGTCTCGGCTGATTCACGGCGGTGTGCGCTATCTGGAGACGTACGAATTCGGGCTGGTGATCGAGTCCAGTCACGAGCGCCGCGTGCTGCTCAAGATCGCCCCGCATCTCGTGCGCCCGCTCGCCTTCGTTTTTCCGGTCTACCGCGGCGGACGGGTCCCGGCCTGGCAGCTGCGGGCCGGGATGTGGTTGTACGATCTGCTCGCGGCGTTCCGGAACGTGAAGCGCCATCGCTGGCTCAGTGCGAAGAACGTTCGCAGCGTCGAGCCCGGCGTACGCGACAAGGGCCTCAAGGGCGCGGCCTTCTATTACGACGCGCAGGTCGACGACGCGCGCCTCGTCATCGCGACGATTCGCGCGGCCACGCGCGCGGGAGCGGTCGCCGCCAGCTACGTCGAGGCGACCGCGCTCCTCAAACCGGACGGCCGGATTCGCGGCGCCGCGATTCGCGACGTGCTCACGGGCGAAACGGCGAACGTTCGAGCGAACGTCGTCGTGAACGCGACCGGTCCGTGGTCGGACGGGGTGCGCCGGCTGGACGACCCCAATGCCAAACCGACGCTGCGTCCCACGAAGGGCGCGCATGTGTTCGTCCCGCAACGCCGCATGTCGAATCAGCACGCGGTCACGTTGTTTTCGCCGATCGACGGGCGCGTGATGTTCGTGCTCCCCTGGGGCGAGCTCTCGTACATCGGCACCACCGATACGGACGCCGATTCCTCACCCGACGACCTGCGCGTGACGTCCGCCGATGTCACGTATCTGCTGCGGTCGGCCAACGCCGCCTTTCCCGATGCGCGCCTCACCACTAACGACGTGATCTCGGGCTGGGCCGGGCTGCGGCCGCTGCTCAGGCACGATGAAGGCAGCCCGTCGTCGGTATCGCGCGAGCATTTCATTGAAGAGAGCGCGCAGGGACTCGTCTCGATCGTCGGCGGCAAGCTGACCACGTATCGACTGATGGCGCGAGACGTCGTCGATCGTGTCGCAAAGCGGCTGCACCAGCTCGACGGGCGCCCGGTGGCACCGCACGCGCCGACCGGCTCCGAGGCACTGCCCGGTGGTGAGACGACGGATCTCGAAGTGCTGGTCGAAGCCGCGCGCGCGCGCGGAGCGCCGGACGCCACCGCCCGTCACCTCGTGCGCAGCTACGGCAGCGAGGCCGCCGCGGTGCTCAACCTCGTCGATCGCGACCGCGGTCTCGGACAACCGATCGTCGCCGGCCGGCCCGAGATCTGGGCCGAGGTCGATTACGCGGTCGAGCGGGAGATGGCGCTGCGGGTGCAGGATGTCTTGATCCGCCGCCTGCATCTGTTTTACGAGACGCGCGATCAGGGTCAGTCAGTCGCCGGCGCCGTGGCGGACCGAATGAAGAAGCTCCTCGGCTGGGACGAGACCCGTGAGGCCGAGGAGCTTCGAGACTACGGTCAGATGGTCGAGCGAGGACGGATCAAGGTTTGACGTGGACGCGCGGTTTGACGCGCACGTTCCAGTCGTCGTCCTCGTCGTCGATCTGGCGCAGCGCCCACGTGGCCGCGCGTCGCACCGAGCCGGACTCGTCGCGTTGCGCGGCCACGAGCCCATCCACCGCCTGTTTGCTTTCGATCTCACCCAGTGCCCACGCCGCGGTCGCGCGCACCTCGATATCGCTGTCTTTGAGCGCGGCGAGCAGCGGGGTCACAGCGCTTTCGTTCTCGATCTCTCCCAACGCCCATGCCGCGAGGACGCGCACCTCGGGATCGGCGTCTTTCAGGGCACCGGCGAGAGGCGCAACGGCGCTGGCGTCCTCGATCTCTCCCAGGGCCCAGATCGCCGTTCGGCGAACGCTCATGTCCGGGTCACGCACCAGCGGCTCGAGTACCGCGACGCCCTGGCCGCTTTCGATTTCACCGAGCGCCCACGCCGCGACCTGACGCACGCGCGCCTCGCGATCCTTGGTCGCGGTGAGCAGCAGCGGCACCGCGCTCGCATCTTCGATTTCCCCCAGCGCCCAGACCGCGGTGATCCGCACGTCGAGGACGGGATCGTTGACCGCCGCCGTCAGCGGACGCACGCCGCGCACATCTTCGATTTCCCCGAGCGCGTGAGCGGCGGCACGGCGCACTTCCGGCGCGCGGTCCTTGAGTGCGCCGGCCAGTGCGTCGATGGCAGCCTTGTCTTCGATCTCGCCGAGCGCCCAGGCCGCCGTCATGCGAACGGCGGCGCTGGCGTCGTTCTTCAGCGCGTTGCTGAGCGGGTTGGTCGCGCGCGCGTCGTTCATCTCACCCAGTCCCAGCGCCCCGGCTTCGCGAAGGTCGGGCTGGGCATCGCGCAGCAAGCCGATGAAGAGATCGTAGTCCGCCGAGCTGCCGTGATTGCCGATCACGCGCACGGCGATGCTCCGCACGCAGCGATTGTCGTCGCGCACGAACGCGCGGAACGCGCGCAGCGATGCGGGATTGATGTCGGCGCTGTGCTCGTGCATGTCGAAGTCGACGCCGCCGCCGCTATTCGGCATCGGCATCGGCGTAGGCATCGGACGCGGCATCGGCATCGACGGGTCCGAGCTGTTCCAGTCGCCCCAGCCCCACAGGCCCCCATAGTTGGTCAGCGATTGCCCGGCCAGCCGGCAGATAGTGGAGTCCGTGGTCTCGAGCTGCGTGAGAAGTCGCGTAACGGTGGCAGAGTCGAGGGTCGGGTTGCTTTGGACCATCAGTAAAGCGAGCAGCGGCGCGATCATGAGGATTCCCGTGTGGAGGATGCACAGTTTGGATAGCCGCGCAGCACGAATGGTTGTATTATCTCGCCCCGTGAGTTCGAGGAAATGGCCCGCTTTTGCTGGTCTTATCTGCGTTTTCGCCTGCTCCCAGCCGGAAAAGACGCCGCCACGTGCGGCGGCGGTTGCGGACACAGCGATTCCGGCGGGACCGTTTGGTGACGCGGTACGACGGGGCCGCGCGATCCTGCTGGCGACACGGGACAGCGTCCCGAGTCATGTGGGCAACCGCCTGCGCTGTACGAGCTGTCACCTCGACGCCGGCCGTCGCGAGACCGGCACGTGGATCGGGACGTTTGCGCGGTATCCGCAGTACCGCGCCCGCAGCGGCGTCGTCGAAACCATCGAGTACCGCGTCAATGATTGCTTCCGCCGCAGCATGAACGGGACCGCGCTGGATCCCACGAGCGCCGAGATGCGCGACATCGTGGCGTATCTCGCGTTTCTGTCGCAGGGAACCAGCGTCGGACCGCCGGCCACGCCGCCCGGTGCCCGGCTGCAGCGCTGGGCGGCGTTCAAGGCCGACACGGTCGCAGGAGCGACCGTCTTCAGCGCGTCGTGCACCAAGTGCCATGGGGGAAAGGGAGAAGGAACGGCGGTCGCGCCGCCCCTCTGGGGGCCGCAGTCCTACAACCTCGGCGCGGGCATGAGCCGGGTTCGCACCGCCGCCGATTTCATCAGTCGCAACATGCCGTTCGATGCACCCGGAACGCTGACGGACCAGCAGGCGTTCGACGTCGCCGCCTACGTCAACGCGCAGCCACGCCCCGATTACAAGGGGAAAGAGAACGACTGGCCCAACGGCGATCCGCCACCTGACGTCGCATATCCAACGCGGTCAGCCTCTCGCCGCACACCGTAGCTCACCATCTGAGGAGGTTTTCGATGTTCGAGTTCACGAATGGCAACACACCGCGCCGCGGCTTTCTCGGCACACTCGCCGCCACCGCGGCCGCCGGGCTCGCGAGCCTGACGCCGCTGCGCCTCGAAGCGCAGCCGCGCGGCCGCTCGCCGGTGGGGATGGACGCGGCATTCGAGACGTGGCTCAATCGGATCACCGGGAAGCACAAGATGATCTTCGACGCCCCCGAAGTGAACGGCGGCATGCCGGTCATCTGGCCGCGCGTCTGGCTCAACGGCAACAACGAGAACTATGGAACGAAGGACGCCGAGAACTCGGGGGTGGTTGTGCTGCGCCACTCCGCGATTCCGATCGCGATGAAGGATGAGGTGTGGGCAAAGTACAAGCTCGGCGAATTCTTCAGCATCAAAGACGGCTACGCACCAATGATGAAGAACGGGTTTGCGAAGGTCATGCCGTTGCCGCTGCCGGGCACGGGAGTCGAGGCGCTGCTCGCGAGTGGTGTGCTGGTCGGCTGCTGCAACGTCGCGCTCACGGTCTACAGCGCGATGTGGGCGCAGAAGAACGGTCAGGATCCCGCCGCGGTGAAAGCGGACTGGGTCGCGGGCTTGCTGCCCGGAGTACAGGTCGTGCCGTCGGGCGTGCTCGCCGTCGCACGGACCCAGGAGAAGGGCTGCGCGTACTGCTTCGCCGGCTAACGACGGCGGCGTAGGGCGGCAACGGAGCGGCGAGGGGCGGCCTCGCCGCTTCTTATTTCCAGCCTCTCAGGCTTCTCACGTAGTCGTGCAGCAC
Organism: Gemmatimonadales bacterium; assembly: GCA_035573235.1. GTDB lineage: Bacteria > Gemmatimonadota > Gemmatimonadetes > Gemmatimonadales > GWC2-71-9 > 20CM-2-65-7. The sequence continues at coordinate 9,954 of DATMZX010000007.1, read as the reverse complement.
CAGGAATTTCTCGTAGAGCCGCACGCCCTTCCGCTTGCGCCCGAACTCGGCGAACAGCTCGCGCAGTCTTCCCCGACGCATCACATAGAATCGAAACGTTTCCGCGAAATCTTCCTGCGGGTGCGTCGCCGCATACGCGCTCACGTAGTCGGTCAGCGTCGTCGCGATGCGGCGGCGCTCGAAGTCGACCCAGTGCTCGTCGGCCACGCGATACGCCTTGCGCACCTCGCCGAACGCGCGCCGGAATCGCCCGGTCCGGGTCCAGGCCCACTGATGGTAGAGAAATGAGTGACCCAGCTCATGCAGCAGCAGACCGGTGAGCATGTTCCACGAGATCTCGTCGCGGCGGCGCTTGCCCGTCACGTAGCGGCGGTCGAGCTCGATGACCTTGGGCGCGCGCGGCGCCACGCCCGACACCCCGGGGCGCAACGCGACGCGGTAGTGCCAGTCACGAATCCGCGAGACGATCAACAGCCGCCGCGCTCGGCGCAGCGCGCGCGGGATGAGGTCGCGGCCGGTGGCATCCTCGCCGCACCACGGACACGTCGCCATCCAGTCGTCCACACCGCGATCGCAACGCGGGCAAGAGTTCTCGAAGTGATCGTAGCGCCACGATTGCGCGCGCCCGCACCAGGGGCAGAACCGCATCGGATACATCACGCCGCCGCCGCAGCCCCAGTCGCAGCGCGCGTGGAACTTGAAGCCCTTGGGCGCCTTGAGCGGCTCGTCGCTCGAGTCGTTGTCCCGGATGTTGCGGCCGCACCACGGGCAGAACGACGAGGCGTCCGACACGATCCAGCCGCAGTAGGCGCACTCCGCGCCCGTTTCGCGCTGCGTGTCCTTCCACTCGAGCTTGCGGGAGCAGCTCGGGCAATAGCTCCAGAACCGCTCCAGCTCGGTGTGGCAGCGCGGGCAGCGCAGCTCGGGGGTGGGGACTTCGCGACGACTCATCGCGCCATCGCCTCGTCCACGATGCGCTGGATGAACGCGTTGTACTTGAGCCCGGACTTGGCGGCCGCTTCCGCCATTTCATGCTCGGCCGCGATGAACGGATTGGGATTCACTTCGAGCACGTAGACTTCGTCGTCGTGCGCGAGACGCACGTCCACGCGCCCGTAGTCCTGGAGCCACAGCGCGTGAAAGGCCGTGCTGCAGATCTCGCCGATCCGCGCCGTGAGCTGTTCCGAGACGCCCTTGGCGAAGACGTTCTTGATCTTCTTTTTCTTCCGGTAGTCTTCGTCCCACTTCGCCTTGTAGGTCGCGATGCGGTGCTCCGCCGTCTCCGGCTCGCCGAAGGTCATCTCGGTCAGGGGCAGGACCTCCAGGTCATCGTTGCCGAGCAGGCCGACATAGACCTCGCGCCCCTCGACCAACTCTTCGACGATGGCCGCCTGATGGTACTTCGTATGGATGAATTCGATCCGCTGCTTCAGGTTCGAGTCGTCTTCCACGACGGAGGCCTGCGCGATCCCGATCGAGGCGTCCTCGAGCAGCGGCTTGACGATCAGCGGAAAACGCAGCTCCGACGGACGCACCAGCTCGTCGCCGTCATGGAATTCCGCGAACGCCGGCACGCGGATGCCGTGAAAGGCGAGCACCTTCTTGGTGAGCGACTTGTTGCGCGCGACGAGGAGCGCGGTGGGTGACGAACCGGTGTACCGGTAGCCGTACATGTCCAGCAGCGCGGCAATCCCGTACTCGTGGCGCGCGTTCTTGCGGAAGCCCTCGCAGCCGTTGAACACGAGCTTGGGCTGGAACGCGGCGAGCTTGACGAGCAGCGGCGCCACGTCGTCACCGATGCCGATCAACTGCACATCGTGGCCGCCGGCCATCAGCGCCCGCGCGACGTCGTACTCCGCCTCCTCGACCTTCTGCTCGACTTCACGCTTGAACGCCTCGTCTTCCCATTCGGGATGAGCCGAATCGAAAATCACCGCGATCTTCATCAGGCCCCCGCCCCCCCGCTCGCTCCCACGCGGGCCATGTCATGCGTCACAGTCTTCAAGCCGATCAGGATGACCAAACCACCCAGCATGCCGACGGCGGGCAGCAGCAGCATCGCCGTGCGCAGATTGCCGATCCGATCGGACAGATAGCCGATCAGCGGCGGCGCGAGCGCGTCGCCCGCGAGGTGCGAGAACAGCACGAACGCGCCGAGCACCGAGGCCTGGACTGCGGACGGCACCACGTCGAGAATCACGGCAGCCAGGGGACCATTGTACCAGGTGTAGAGGAAATACGTCGCCATGATCAGCGGCGCGAACCAGCGCAGATCGTTCACCAGCAGCAGCGCCGCGCACACCGGCGCGCCGAGCACGAATCCGGCGCCGGACACGAGCACGCGGCCGCCCCGCCAGCGCTGCTGCAGCCGGTCCGCCATTCTCCCGCCCATGAGCGCGCCGATGACGCCGCCGGACAACGCCCAGACGCCGAACTCGGCGCCGACGCTCGCGATCGACAGCCCGTGCACGCGCTGCATGAACGCCGCCGCCCATGCGATCAGCCCATTGACTGCGAAGGTGACCATCGCGCCGCCCAGGAATATCCAGATCAGAGTCGGCGTGCGCAGCACCAGCGCCGCGGCATCCTTGAAGTCGTCCAGCGCATCGGCGGCGACCGCGCCCGCCTCGGTGGTGCGGCGAACCGCGAGCGGCACGAGCCGCCACACCGTCCAGGCGATGCCGATGCTGACGCCGATACTGAAAACGGCGGCCGTGACCTGCGACGGAATCCCCTCGAACAATGCGAGGATGCCCGCCACCAGCGCGCCGATGCCGGCACAGATCGCGAGCGGCATCACGTACCGCGTGACGCCGTGCACTCCTTGCTGCCCCCAGTGGCGCAAGGTCTCGACGATCGGCGGCGGAGGGCGGCGATCCAGCTCGCGCAGGCGCGACGCGAGGATCGCGAGTATCAATCCGGGGAATCCCATCCAAATGAAGGCCCAGCGCCACCCGTAACGCTCCGCGATGATACCGCCCATCCAGATCCCCAGCACACCCCCGAGCGCCATGCCCACGGAGTAGATCCCGATCGCGAACGCGCGGCGCCGGCCCTTGTAGTACTGCGCGATGATCGCCTGCGATGCCGGACCGTATCCCGCTTCGCCGAATCCCACGAGCGCGCGACAGGTGAACAGCTGCCAGAACCGGTTCACGAAGCCGCCCAGCGCGGTCGCGGCACTCCATACGCTCACGCCCCAGGTGATGACGAGACGCCGGGACCGCAGGTCGCCGATGACGCCGAGCGGCAGCGCGGCGAGCGACAGCACGATGATGTACGCGGAGCCCAGCCAGCCGAGCTGCGCGTCGGTGAGATTCAGCTCGCGCTTGACCGGCTCGAAGACCGCGTAGACGACGTTGCGGTCGAGATAATTGAGGAGATTGACGAGGGTAAGAAGCCCCAGGACGTATGCGGCATACGCCTTGCCGGGTCTAGCGTCCGCCAGATGCGGCCTCGGCGCGCGCGTCCCGATCCTCTTTGGCTTCGAGATAGGAGTCGGTCAGCTCGCGCATCATGTCCGCGCGTTTGTCGTACAGACGCTTCAGCGTGCGCGGCTTGCGCCGGGCCAGCGCGTACGAAGCCAGAATCGGAAACGCGACGGTGTTGTCGAGGTACGCCACGACCGTCCCCGGCAGCTTGTCCGGATCGACTTTCCCCCAGCTCACGGCTTCCGATGGCGTCGCGCCGGAAAGACCGCCCGTATCGGGCCGGGCGTCGGTGAGCTGCAGATAGTAGTCGTGGCCTTTCTCGCTGATGCCGAGGACTTCCTGGATCTGCGGCTCGGTCTGCAGCACGAAGTTCTTGGGACTGCCGCCGCCGATGATCAGCACGCCGCTCTTGCCGCCGCTGACCTTGGCCGCGAATACGATGGACGACGTCTCGTTCACGTCCGCGCTCACGTCGAAGCGCAGCTTGCTGCCCGACAGCGCCTGTTCGGCGACGTTCATGCCGATCGACGAATCGCCCGGCGATGACGTGTAGATCGGGACCGCGGCGGCGTGCGCGGCGCCAAGCACCGACTTGCGCGTCAGCCCGAGCGCCTTCTCGCGCTGAAGCACATAACCGCCGAGCAGATAGTGGTACTCCGCGCTGCTCATCGGCTTCTGAAATTCCGGGCGGGCGGACACTTCACGAATGAAGCGATCCGTCGACAGCAGCACGTCGTAATGAAAGAAAATGTCGTAGATCCGCACGACGCCCTCTTCGCGCAGCACCACATCGTCGGCGAATGGTGTGCCGCGATGCATCGCGAGACCGATCCCGAAATGCGCGTCGTGATACAGATTCGCGCCGGTGGACACCATCCAGTCGATGAACCCGGCCTCGATGAGCGGAATGATCGTCGACATGCCGAGTCCCGCCGGTGTCATGGCGCCGGTCAAGCTCATCCCCACCGTGACGTCGGCTTCGAGCATGCGCTCGGCGAACAGCCGGCAGCCTTCGCTCAAGCGTCCGGCGTTGTAGGCCAGGAACGCGTTGTCGACCAGCTCGGCGACCGTCTCTTTGCCGCTGATCGGCTTGGGATTGATGCGCTGCCCGCGCAGGAACTGGTTGTCGGTCATCGCGTGCTCTGGCTGATCGGTTGCATGGCGCGGAACGCGCGCGTGCGGCGCTCGCGGGCTTCGACAATCCAGGCCAAGGCCTGTTTCGGGTCGTCGGTGAGCAGGAACAGGTTCAGGTCCTCCGGAGAGATCTTTCCTTCACCGGCCACTCTCTCCTTGAGCCAGTCGGCCAGGCCGGCCCAGTAATCTTTCCCAAACAGGACCACGGGGAACTGCTTGACCTTACCCGTCTGCACGAGCGTGAGGGCCTCGAACAGCTCGTCCATCGTCCCGTAGCCGCCCGGGAACGTGATGAACGCGGTCGAATACTTCACGAACATGGTCTTGCGGACAAAGAAGTAGCGGAAATTGATCGAACGCTCGACCCAGCGGTTCGTGCCCTGCTCGAAGGGCAGCTCGATGTTGCAGCCGATCGAGAGGCCGCCGCCGTCCTTCGCCCCCCGGTTGGCGGCTTCCATGATGCCCGGCCCGCCGCCCGTGATGATCGCGAATCCTTCCTGCGCGAGCAGCCGCGCCGTCTCGTGCGCGGCGGCGTATTCGGGACTGGTCTCGGGTGTGCGCGCCGAGCCGAAGATCGTCACGGCATTGCGCACGTCCGACATGGTATCGAAGCCCTCGACGAACTCTCCCATGATCCGCAGCACCCGCCAGGGGTCGGTGCTGGTAAAGGAGGCCCGCCGCTCGACCGGAACGACCTGCGGCGGGATGAGAAGTTGTTCGTCTTCAGTGAGCGGGCTGCGAGGCGAGGCGCTCGGTTGATCTGACATGGTCTTCCTGCACGTTATAGAAGAAGGGCGAGAACCGGACATGGCCGGGTCGCGTGTCGGCGATGATACCCCCGGCGGCCAGGTGGCGCACGCTGGCGACGGGGTCCGGCATGGGAACCATCACGATCGCGGAGCGCTCGCGCGGGTCGGCCGCGACCCTGGGCTTGAATCCAGCGCCGCGGAGCGTCGCGATCAAGTCTTCCGTCAGCGCCGCCGTCACGTTCCGGATCATGGGAACGCCGATCTCCTCGATGTATTCGAGCCCGCCGAGCTGCGCGTAGACCGCGGGAAGCGCGGGCGTGCCCATTTCAAAGCGCCGGGCGCCTTCGTGAAGCGTCAGCGCGCGCGGATCGAAGGCGAACTGGTCACGCTGGCCGAACCACCCCGAAATCCTGGGCTCGAGCCGGCGCGCCACGGCTTCGCGCATATAGAGGAAGACGATCCCGGGGCCGCCCAGCAGCCACTTGAGACCGCCCGCCACGAGCGCGTCGACGCCGGTTTCCTGGACATCGACGGGGATTTGGCCGACCGACTGATAGGCGTCGATCAGGCACAGCGCGCCGCGATCGTGCGCGACTGCCGCCACGCGTGTGATGTCCTGAATCGCGCCGGTCGTGAAATAGACGTGGGAGGTCACGACAAGCGCCGTGCGGTCGTCCACGGCGCGCGCGATCGCGTCGACCGGCACGGTGATCCTGTCGGGACTCTCGACGACCACGAGCTCGACACCGTGCTGCGCCTTCGCGAGCCATTGGTAGGCCACCGTGGGAAAATCGAGCGACGTGATGACGACCCTGGGCCGCTTGCCATAGTCGATCGACTCGGCCACCGCGCTCAGCGCGACGGAAATGCTCGGCGCGAGCGCGATCTCGCCGGCGGCGGCATTCACCAGCCGCCCATAGCGGGCGCGCAGATCGTCCAGCGCCTCCCACCACACGTCATACCATGCCGATGCGCCGCGCCGCTGCCAGATGTCGAGGAATTCCGCTACCTTGCGGCGAGACCGCTCGCCCAACGCTCCCAGCGAGCAGGTGTTGAGGTAGACGCTGTCCCTGAAGATGGGGAACTCGCCGCGATAGCGGGCGAGTCCAAGCGCGCGCGGTTTCGCGCTGCTTGCGAGCGTCATAGGCCGGGAATATACAGAAGGAATGCAGCGTATCGCGAGTTGGCCCGCGTTCTACATGCGATTGGGATTGAAAGCGCTGGTGCGACCGCGCGTGGCGGTGGATTTGCTGCGACTCGTGTGGAGTTTCCGCGCGCGCGACTGGTACCGGCGGCCGCCGTTTCTTCCCCTTCCCCCGCGCGACTACATGCAGTGGCGGATGTTCACGGCCTACGGCGACGAAGGGGCGATCCCGCCGGTGGACGACGTGGTGAACTTCGCGCGCTGGCGGCGGGAGACGATGGGCTTGTGATCGCGATCAAGCAACGGGCCGCGGCACTCGGGTTTACGGCGGCGGGAATCGTGCGACTGGATCGGAACCCGCATGCGGCCGAGCTCGACCGCTGGCTCGACGCGGGGCATGCCGGCACGATGACGTACCTCAATCGTCAGGCGACAAAGCGGAAGGATCCGCGCCGGATCTTCCCAGGCGCGCGGTCAGCGGTTGTGACGCTCACCAATTATTTCCACGGCTGGCGGCCCCCGGGGCCACGCCCCGGGGCCAAGGTGGCCCAGTACGCCTGGTCCCCGGACTACCACGACGTCTTGGGCGAGCGGCTCGAGCAGCTCGCCGCGGAGATCCGGAGCCTCGCTCCCGGCTCCCGGACCCGCTGTTACGTCGACGCGGGGCCCGTCCCCGAGCGCGAGCTGGCACAGCTCGCGGGCCTCGGCTGGATCGGCAAGAACATGATGCTGATCAACCCCGAGATCGGGTCATTCACATTCATCGGCGTCGTGCTGACCGACGCGGACCTCGTGCCCGACGCGCCGTTCGACGCGGATCGTTGCGGGACGTGCACGCGCTGCCTCGATGCCTGCCCCACGCAGGCGTTCGTTGGTCCGCGCAATCTCGACGCGCGCGCGTGCATTTCGTATCTCACGATCGAGCATCGCGGCGAATTCACCGCGCAGCAGCGCGCCCAGGTCGGGGATTGGGTCTTTGGGTGCGACGTGTGCCAGGATGTGTGCCCGTGGAACGTGAGCTTCGCACAGGAGACCGCCGATCCCGGTTTCGCGCCGCGCGACGACGTGGCGTTTCCGGATGCTCGTGCGTTCGCGTCGATGGAGCAGCCGGACTTTGAGCGCCGCTACGGCACCACACCGTTCACGCGGCCGGGCCTCGAGGGGATGAAGCGCAATGCCGTCGTCGACTGAAGCGACTCAGGATTTGCTGCGGCGACTCGCGGACGGGCTCGCGAAGATCGATCCGCATCACCGCCTGCTGGGCCGGCCGGTCACGTCGCGCGTGATCGACGGCCGCGCGCTCGAGATCACCTATCGCGACGTGGCCGGGATCGCGGACGCCGAGGTGCTCGGCGTGAAGCGCATCATCGGCGTCGATTGCTCCTGCAGCGTCAGCCCGCAGACCGCCGAGCAGATCACCGTCCGGTTCGTAATTCCTCTCAAGTAACCGCTACTTCGCAGCCACGCGCGACACCACGTCATAGTAAAACCGTACGCCCGAGCGCAGCGCCTCGAGACTGATGCGCTCGTCATTGCCGTGCACGCCGCGCGAATCGGCCTGCGTCAGCGGAAACGGGCCAAGCCCGTAGCTCGCGATGCCCATCCGCCGGAAGTAATGACTGTCGGTGAAGCCGGCGAGCATGAGCGTCGTCACGAGCGCCTCGGGATGGCGCCGGCGCGCGACCTCGCTGATCGCCTGGAACATCTCCGTTTCCGTGGAGCTCTCCGTGGCGGGCCAGTTCGGGCCCTGCGGCTTCACGGTGATCGCGGTGTCGTTGATGACCCGGACGATATCGGCGAGAAACGCCTGGGGGTCCTGTCCCGGCAGCAGGCGCACGTCGATCGCCGCGGTGGCGGTCGGCGGAATCACGTTGGTCTTGGCGCTGCCTTTCAGGCCGGTAATGGAAATCGTGTTGCGCAGGACGGCGTTGTACGTGAGATCGCTCGTGAGCGTGCGGGCGGCCGCGGAGTCGCGAATGGCCGAGCGAATATCGGACAGCCAGCGCCGCATCGTGGTGTCGCGCTCGATCGTCGCGAGATCGCGGAACGAGCGCTCGACGGCGGGCGTCACGATCAGCGGGGTCTTCCAATCGGCCACGCGATTCAGCGCGCGAATCAGGCGATGCACGGGATTATCGGGCGTGGGACGCGAGCCGTGGCCCGCGGTTCCGCGGGCCGTCACGTCCAACCAGAAGGGCGATTTCTCCGTCGTGCCGATGGCGTAGTACTCGACGCCTGCGCCGCCCGTCTTGGCGCGCGTGGTCCCACCTTCGTTGAGCAGGAACTCCGCGCCGCGCACGAGATCGGCCTGCTGCTCGGCGATCCAGGCGGCACCGACGCCCGCACCGATCTCTTCATCGCTGGTCGCGAGGAAGATGATGTCGCGCTTGAGCGGTACTTTGGCCCGCTTCAGGATCAGCATCGTCATCAGCTGGGCGATCCCTTCGCCCTTCATGTCCAGCGCGCCGCGACCCCAGAGGTAGCCGTCCTTGACCACGCCGGAGAACGGATCGACCGTCCAGAACTCGGGCGACGCCAGGACGACGTCCATGTGATTCAGGAGGATGATCGGGCGGGCGCTGCCGTCTCCGGCGAGCCGGGCGTACAGGTTGGCCTTCCCCGGCGCCGGCTCGAAGATCCGTGATTCAATGCCCTCCCGTTGCAGCGCTGCCGCGAGCCAGCGCGCGGCCGCAATCTCGTTGCCGGGCGGGTTGGTGGTGTTGATGCGGATGTACTGCGACAGCAGCGCGGCAGCCTCGTCGCCCAGACCTTTCCAGTCCTCTTCGACAGGAGCCGCAATCAGCGCGACGCGCTCGGGGGTCTGCATCACCGGTGCGTTCGACGGGCCAGCCAGCGGCGGCGCGGGATTGCGAGAGCAGCCGGCCATCGCCGCAACCAGCGCAACCAGCCTCCACCAGCCTCCACGAGCCTCCACCATCCGCCACCTTCTCTCTTTAGAGCGTAAGGGTCTCACCGTGCCTGAGCTATCGATAGCCGTCGTGCGGGAGGCCGGCAGCCCGCCACGCATCCCGCGCCCGCCGCGGCGGTTCGTCCATCGCCTCATCGGTGAGCTTGAATGTACCCCAATGGATCGGGATCATGGCGCGCGCCCGGAGCAACCGGAATGCGTCGACGGCTTCTTCCGGATTCATGTGGAGATAACGCATGAACCAGCGCGGCTCATAGGCGCCGATGGGGAGCAGCGCGACATCGAACGGCCCGTACCGCGTGCCGATCGCCTCGAATTCCGGATGAAAACCGGTGTCCCCCGCGAAGTAGACGCGCCGGCCGGCGGCGTCACCGATGGTATATCCGCACCACAGCGTGTCGCCCCGATCGCCGAGCGTGCGGCTGCTGAAATGCATCGCCGGCGTCGCGGCGACGCGGAGCGACCCGATCGCGCGCTCCTGCCACCAATCCAGCTCGATGACGGCGCCGCGCACGCCCCGCTTGGTGGCGAATGCGCCGAGCTCGAGCGGGAAGACCCACGTGGCGT
>DATMZX010000006.1:0-3802 GCA_035573235.1 Gemmatimonadales bacterium | reverse complement strand
ACGCACCGCGCGGTGCTCGGAGCTGATGCCCGACGGATAGTTGACGGGCATCTCGAAGCCGGCGTACGGCACCATTTTGGCGCCGAGCGCGACATGCACATCATGAAGCGGTGTGCGTTTCAGGGTCATGACATGAGCGTGGCGAGCAGCGCCTTTTGAACGTGGAGACGGTTCTCGGCCTCGTCCCAAACGCGCGACTGAGGACCATCGATTACATCAGCGGTCACTTCCTCGCCGCGATGGGCGGGCAGGCAGTGCAGGAAGATGGCTTTCGGATCTGCCAGCTTCATCAGATCTGAATCCACCGTGTACCCCTTGAACGCGTTGCGCCGCGCTTCGGCCTCGCCTTCCTGGCCCATCGACGCCCACACGTCGGTGTTGATCACGTGCGCGCCTTCGACCGCTTCCTCGGGCACTTCGGTGACCATGATGCAGCCGTTCTTTTTCGCCGCCTCGTACTTCGCGATGTTCGGCTCGAAGCCTTCCGGACAGGCGAGCCGCAGCTCGAAGCCGAGCACCAGCGCCGCCTCGAGCCAGGCGTTGGCCATGTTGTTGCCGTCGCCCACCCACGCGATGCGCTTCCCTTCCCAGCCGCCGAGGTGCTCTTTGACGGTGAAGATGTCGGCGAGCACCTGGCAGGGGTGCGTGAGATCGGTGAGGCCGTTGATCACCGGGATCGTGGCGAACCGGGCCAGCTCTTCGACCTCGGCGTGGTCGTAGGTGCGGATCATGATCCCGTCCACGTAGCGCGACAGCACGCGGGCGGTATCGGGGATTGGCTCGCCGCGACCGATTTGTATGTCTTTGCTCGACAGAAACAGCGCCTGGCCGCCGAGCTGGTAGGCGCCGACTTCGAACGAGACGCGGGTACGGGTGGAGGACTTGGCGAAGATCATCGCCAGGGTCTTCCCGGAGAGGGGGGTTTCCCGGTACTGCTTCGCCTTCATCCGCTTGGAGAGGTCGAAAACCTGCTCGATCTCCGAGCGGGTGAAATCGGTGATTTGGAGAAAGTCGCGCTTGGCCAACCCTACCCCCCAGGTTTTCTCATTTCCACAATCGTGGAAATGAGCCGATCATGGGCCTACCACCCGCCGGTTACCGGCAGGCCGGTCAAAATGACAGTCTGGTGTGACGGATTTTACCCGGGGGTCGGGGGCAGGACAAGGCTACCCTGGCGCTTCATCTCGCAATAACCCGCACTGCTGAAAGACCGGCGGATGCCCCGGTGCACCAACGAGGTCGTGCAGGATCTCGTGCTTTACCGTGAAGAACTCGTCGAAGAAGGTGTCGTGGGCGGCGGCGTCACTGAGGTAGATGCTGTGCGGTGCGACCCACAGACCACGGCAGGCGCCGTACTCACACGGAAACGTGAGAGTCTTGGGAACGACGTACCAGTGCACCACCGACATACTCCCCTGCAGTCCAGCGCAGGTTTCGACTTCTCCCCACAACACCGCGTACACGGCCGGAGGGTCGAAGCGCTCCGCGCCGAGCGGCGCCGACAATCCATCGCCGCAGGCACCGCTGAGCACCACGGCGACGGCGATGCTACAGAATGTATTTCCTGAGATCCTCATCTTCGACGATCTTGAGCAGGCGCTCGCGCACCGCGGGCGCGTCGAACACGATGTGCTTCGTGGGATAGTCGGGCAGCTCGAACATCACTTCCTCGAGCAGTGTCGTCATCACGGTGTGCAGCCGGCGCGCGCCGATGTTCTCCATGCGCTCGTTGACCTTGGCCGCGATCCGCGCGATCTCGCGCACGCCGTCGGGCGTGAACTCGAGCGTGGCGCCGTCGGACTGGCATAGCGCCGCGTACTGCTTGGTCAGCGCGTTCTCGGGCTCCGTCATGATCCGGACGAAATCCTCCTCGGTCAGCGACGACAGCTCGACGCGGATCGGGAAGCGGCCCTGGAGCTCGGGAATCAGATCGCTCGGCTTCGCGATATGGAATGCGCCCGCCGCGATGAACAGGACGTGGTCGGTGCGGACGTAGCCGTAGCGCGTCTGCACCGTCGAGCCTTCGACGATCGGCAGCAGATCGCGCTGCACCCCTTCGCGCGACACGTCGGGCCCCGAGCGCTCGCCGCGCGCCCCGGTGATCTTGTCGATCTCGTCGATGAAGATCACGCCGTGGTTCTCGACGCGGTCGAGCGCCTCGTTCACCACGTCGTCCATGTCGACCAGCTTCTTCAGCTCTTCATCGATCAGGATGCGGCGCGCCTCGTGCAGGTGCACGGTGCGGCGCTTTTTCTTTTTGGGAATCAGGTCCTGCAGCATCTCGCCGAAGTTCATCTCCGGCCCTTCCATCCCCTGCGGCGGCTGCATCATCTCGAGCATCGGGAAGCTCTGCTGCTGCACCTCGATCTCGACGTCGCGCTCCTCGAGCTCCCCGTTCTTGAGCTGCAGGCGCAGCTTCTCGCGCGTGCGGCGGCGGCGCTCGGTCGCCTCGGTCTCGGCCTCAGGGACTTTCGGCTGGACGTCGCCTTTGGAGGACACCACGAACAGAGGACGTTGCCCTGGCTGCTCGGTGCTCGCAGGGGCGGCAGATGAAGCGGCGGCGGAGGGCGGCGAGGGAAGCGGCGGCAACAGCAGATCCAGGAGACGCTCTTCTGCGCGCTGCTCCGCCGTGGGATACACGTCGTCCTCACGCTCCGAGCGCACCATGTTGATCGAGACATCCACCAGCTCGCGCACCATCGACTCGACGTCACGGCCCACGTACCCGACTTCGGTGAACTTCGAGGCCTCGACCTTGAGAAACGGCGCACCGGCGAGCCGAGCGAGCCGGCGGGCGATTTCGGTTTTGCCGACGCCCGTCGGGCCGATCATGATGATGTTGTTCGGCATGATCTCGTCCCGAATCTCTTCAGGCGTCTGCGAGCGCCGCCAGCGATTGCGCACGGCGATCGCGACCGCCTTTTTCGCCGCATCCTGGCCGACGATGTAGCGGTCCAGCTCGGCGACGATCTTGCGCGGCGCCATTTCCTCGAGCCACGGGGCCGCCTCCTCTGCAGGGGCGGCGGGGGGCGGCGAAGGGGCGGCGGCGGGCGGCAATGACTCTGACGATGTCTTGGGCATTTATAACTCGAGTACCGTGATGTTCATGTTGGTATACACGCAGATCTCGGCCGCGATCTCCAATGACTTCTTGACGATCTCGGCGGGATCGAGTTTCGTCTCCTGCATCAGCGCGCGGGCGGACGCGAGGGCGAACGAGCCCCCCGAGCCGATCGCGAGCACGCCGTCATCGGGCTCGATCAGCTCGCCCGAGCCCGAGATCACGTAGCCGTGCTCCTTGTCCGCCACGACCAGCAGCGCCTCGAGCCGGCGCAGCACGCGGTCGGAGCGCCAGTCTTTCGCGAGCTCGACGGCGGCGCGCGGCAGGTTGGTCGGATAGCGCTCCAGCTTCTCCTCGAACTTCTCGAACAGCGTGAACGCGTCGGCCGCGGCGCCCGCGAAGCCGGCGAGAATCTTGCCGCCGCGCAGCGTGCGCACCTTGTTGGCGTTGGCTTTCATCACGGTCTCCCCGACCGTGACCTGGCCGTCGCCGCCGATCGCGACTTTGCCGTTCTTGCGAACACAAAGGATTGTCGTGCTGTGCATTCGCTGCATCAAGCCCTCGGGTGCGATTGCCGATAAACCTTCTTCAGCCGTTCTACCGACGTATGAGTATACACTTGCGTTGTTCCAAGCGATGCATGACCGAGTAATTCCTGTACGGATCTGAGATCAGCACCGGCGTCAAGCAGATGCGTGGCAAACGAGTGGCGCAGCGAATGCACGTGCAGCTCATTCCCTC
>DATMZX010000005.1:0-6427 GCA_035573235.1 Gemmatimonadales bacterium | reverse complement strand
CTGTCGCGCAAAATCACCGTCGACGTGAAGGGCGAAATCCTCGAGCTGAAAAACACGATCAACACGATGGTGGACCAGCTGCGCTCCTTCGCCGCGGAAGTGACGCGCGTGGCCCGCGAGGTGGGCACGGACGGCAAGCTGGGCGGCCAGGCGGTGGTGTCCGACGTCGCCGGCACGTGGAAAGACCTCACCGACTCGGTGAACGTCATGGCGGCGAACCTCACCGACCAGGTGCGCGGCATCGTGAAGGTCGTGACCGCGGTCGCGACCGGGAATCTGCGCCAGAAGCTGACGGTGGAAGCGAAAGGCGAGGTGGCGGCGCTCGCCGAAACGATCAACAGCATGACCGATACGCTCGCGACGTTCGCCGAGCAGGTGACCAACGTGGCGCGCGAGGTCGGCGTGGAAGGGCGGCTGGGCGGCCAGGCGAACGTGCCCGGCGCGGCCGGGACGTGGAAAGACCTCACCGGCAACGTGAACCTGCTCGCCGCCAACCTGACGACGCAGGTGCGCGCCATCGCCGAAGTGGCGACGGCCGTCACCAAGGGCGACCTGACGCGGTCGATTCAGGTCGAGACCCGCGGCGAGGTGTCGGACCTGAAGGACAACATCAACACGATGATTCGCAACCTGCGCGGGACGACCGAGTCCAACCAGGAGCAGGACTGGCTCAAGACGAACCTCGCGAAGTTCACGCGCATGTTGCAGGGCCAGCGCGACCTCGTCACCGTGGGCAAGACGCTGCTCTCCGAGCTCGTGCCCCTGGTCAAGGCGCAACAGGGCGCGATCTATCAAATGCGCATCGCGGACGCGGGCGACGGCTCGGTCCAGGAGCTCCTGCCGCTCGCCACGTACGCGCGCGCCGCCAGCCGGCTGCGGCCGATCTCGCTCGGCGAAGGCCTGGTCGGCCAGTGCGCCGTCGAGCAGCAGCGCATCGTGCTGCAGGACGTGCCGAAGAACTATGTCCGCATCGGCTCGGGCCTCGGCAGCTCGCTGCCGACGAATGTCGTCGTGCTCCCGGTGTTGTTCGAGGGCGAGACGAAGGCGGTCATCGAGCTCGCGTCGCTGTATCCGTTCACCCCCACGCACTTGAGCTTCCTCGAGCAGCTCACGCAATCGATCGGCGTCGTGCTGAATACGATCGAGGCGACGATGCGCACGGAGAGCCTGCTGGTGCAGTCGCAGCAGCTCACCACCGAGCTGCAGACCCGCCAGTCGGAGCTGCAGAACACCAACGAAGAGCTCGCCAGCAAGGCGAAGCAGCTCGCCGAGCAGAACGCGGAGGTCGAGCGCAAGAACACCGAAGTGGAGCAGGCGCGGCGGGCACTGGAAGAGAAAGCGGCCGAGCTCGCGCTCACGTCGAAGTACAAGTCCGAGTTCCTGGCCAACATGTCGCACGAGCTGCGCACGCCGCTCAACGCGATTCTGCTGCTCGGCCAGCAGCTCGCGGACAACCCGGGCGGGCATCTGTCGGCCAAGCAGGTCGAGTTCGCGCGCAACATTCACTCGGCGGGAACGGACCTGCTCACCCTGATCACCGACATCCTCGATCTGTCCAAGATCGAGTCGGGCACGGTGACGGTCGAAGTGGACGAGGTCTCGTTCACCTCGGTCAGGGAGAGCGTGCAGCGCACGTTCCACCACGTCGCCGAATCGAAGGGCGTCATCCTGCGGCTCGACATGGCCGAAGACCTGCCCTTGTCGTTCAGCACCGACTCGAAGCGCCTGCAGCAGATCCTCAAGAACCTGCTCTCGAACGCGTTCAAGTTCACCGAGCGCGGCGAAGTCTCGATGACGGTGAAGCGCGTGTCGGAGGGCTGGGCGCCAGGCCATCCGGTGCTCAGCGGCGCGCAGCCGGGCGGCGTCGTGGCGTTCTCGGTGCGGGACACCGGCATCGGCATTCCCGCTGACAAGCAGAAGCTGATCTTCGAGGCGTTCCATCAGGCCGACGCCGGCACGAGCCGCAAGTACGGCGGCACGGGCCTCGGTCTGGCCATCAGCCGCGAGCTCGCCGGCCTCCTGGGCGGCGACATCCGTCTGGTCAGCGCGCCCGGTCACGGCAGCACGTTCACGCTGTTTCTCCCGCTCGAGTACGCCGGCCCGTCCCGCGCCCCGGCCCCCTCGCGCGATCCCGCGGCGAGCGGCGCATTCGCCAATGCGCCGGTGCTCAGCGTCGCCCGCTCCGAAGAAATCGTGCCGGACGACCGCGACAGCATTCAGCCGGGCGGTGACGACAATGTCCTGCTGATCGTGGATGACGACCCGCACTACGCGCGGGTGCTGCTGGGCCTCGCGCGCGACAAGGGGTTCAAAGGCATCGTCGCCAACCGCGGCCAGACGGCGTTGACGCTCGCCAAGGAGTATCAGCCGACGGCGATCACGCTCGATCTGTTCCTGCCCGACACGCTGGGCTGGGCGGTGCTCAGCAACCTGAAGCTCGATCCGGCGACGCGGCACATCCCGGTACAGATGATCTCGGTGGTCGAAGACCGCCAGCACGGGCTGTCGCAGGGCGCGTTCTCCTACCTCGTGAAGCCGGCGACCACGGACGACCTCGAGAATGCGCTCGAGCGCCTGAAGACCTACGTCAAGCCGCACACCAAGCGGCTGCTCGTGGTCGAGGACAACGAGATCGAGCGTCAGGGGATCGTCGAGCTGCTGGCGCACGACGACATCGAGATCACCGCGGTCGGGACGGGCGGCGAAGCGCTGCACATGCTGTTCGAGTCGAGCTTCGACTGCTGCGTGGTCGATCTGAAGCTGCCCGACATGAGCGGCCTCGATCTGCTCGAGCGCGTCCAGGCGGATCAGCGGCTGCGCGACGTGCCGATGGTGGTGTTCACCGGCAAAGAGCTGAACCCGGACGAAGAAGACCGGCTCAAGTCGCTCTCGAGCAGCGTCGTGCTGAAGGACGTGCGCTCACCGGAGCGCCTGTTCGATGAGACGGCGCTGTTCCTGCACCGCGTGATCGGCGATCTCCCCGAATCCAAGCGCAAGCTGCTCGACAGCCTGTACGAATCCACGGAGATGCTGCGCGATCACCGCGTGCTCGTCGTGGACGACGACGCGCGCAACATCTTCGCGCTGACGACCCTGCTCGAAAACGAGGGCATGACGGTGATCAGCGCGACGAACGGGCGCCAGGCGATCGAGCTGATCCGCCACACGCCCGGCCTGAGCGCGGTGCTCATGGACATCATGATGCCCGACATGGACGGCTACGAAACGATGCGGCAGATTCGGAGCGACCATCGCTTCCGGAGCCTGCCGATCATCGCACTGACCGCCAAGGCCATGAAGGGTGATCGCGAGCGCTGCCTGCACGCGGGCGCGTCGGATTACATCGCGAAACCGGTCGATGCGCACCAGCTGTTGTCGCTGCTGCGCGTCTGGTTGCACCGCTGATGGTCACGGGCAAAGCGCGCCCGGCGACGGCCGGACCGGTGATGCCCCCTCCGCTGCCGGGGGGGGACGACGCCGTGCCGATTCTCCTGGTGGACGATCAGCCGGCGAATCTGGATGCGCTCGAGGCCTCACTCGCCACGAGCGGCTGCCGCTTCGTGCTCGCCAAGTCGGCGGACGACGCGTTACTCGCCCTGCTCGATCAGGATTTCGCGGCGATCGTGCTCGATGTGATGATGCCGGGTATGAGCGGCTTCGACCTCGCGACGATGATCAAGCGGCGCGAGCGCACCCGGCAGGTGCCGATTCTGTTCCTCACGGCGCGCATGCTCGACAAGCAGGACGAGCTGCGCGGCTACAGCGTCGGCGCGGTCGACTATCTCACGAAGCCGCTCGAGCCCCAGATCCTGCGCGCCAAGATCGCCGTGTTCGTCGAGCTGTACCGCAAGCGCCGCGCGCTCGCGCGCATGAACCTCGAGCTGCAGCGGCAGATCGGCGAGCGGCAGAAGGTGAGCGAGCAGCTCGAGACCGCCAACGAGGAGCTGGAGACGCGGGTCACCGAGCGGACGGGCGCTCTCGCCGAAGCCAATCGCCGCAAAGACGCTTTCCTGGCGATGCTGGCACACGAGCTGCGCAACCCGCTCTCGGCGTTGCGCACGGCCTGCGAGGCGCTGCGGCTCAAGGCGCCCGACAACGCCGATCTGCAGACGCTGCAGGGCGTATTCCAGCGACAGGTGCAGCAGCTGACGCGCCTGACCAACGACCTGCTCGACGTCAGCCGCATCACGCGCGACAAGCTGACATTACAGCGGCGCCGCGTCGCGATCTCGGAAGTCATCGACACCGCGATCGAAACGGTGCGCCCGCTGCTCGCCCGGCGCCATCAGCAGATCGAGAGCGACGTGCCCCCGCGCGCCCTGCTCGTCGACGGCGATCCGATCCGGCTGGCGCAGATCCTGACCAATCTGCTCGACAACGCCGCGCGCTATTCGCCGGAACAAACCAAGATCGAATTGACCGTCACGGTCTCAGGGCCCTACGTGGTGATCCGGGTGCGGGATGAGGGGGCCGGGATCGAGCGCGCGCTGATGCCGAGAGTCTTCGAACTATTCGTCCAGGGTCAGAAGCAGCCGCTCGCGGGCGAAGGCGGCCTCGGCATCGGCCTGCCGCTCGCGCGGCGCCTCGCGGAAATGCACGGCGGCACGCTCACGGGCTACAGCGCCGGAGCCGGCAAGGGCTCGGAATTCACGCTGCAGCTTCCGATTCTGGCCGTGAGTGAAGGCGAGCAGAGCGAAGCCCGTGGCAACGCGCCGGCTCCTCTGGCGCGGCAGCGCGTCCTGATCGTCGAGGACAATCGCGACACCGCATCGATGATGAACCTCATGCTCACGGAGTGGGGCCAGGAGACCCGGATCGCGCATGACGGCGCGTCGGCGCTCGATATGGCGAACGAATTCAGGCCCCACGTCGTGCTGCTGGACGTCGGGCTGCCCAAGCTGCACGGCTATGAAGTCGCGCGCCGGCTGCGGCAGCAGGAATGGGCGCGCGACACCTACGTCATCGCGATCACGGGCTGGGGATTGGAAGCGGATCGCCACGGCGAAGCCGCGGGCATCGACCAGCGGCTGCTCAAGCCGGTGGATCCGGCGGCGTTACGCGGGCTACTGGCGAGTCGGGTAAGTGCCCAGAACGCGAACGCCAAAGGCGACCGCGCGTAACGCGTCGAGCGCGTCCTCCATGCGGCTGACCGTCGTGTCGACGACGTCCGCGTAGAACAGGTATTCCCACGGCCGCCCCGGCAGCGGCCGCGATTCGATCTTCGTGAGATTCAGCCCCCGCTCGGCAAACACGCCGAGGGCCGTGTGCAGCGTCCCGGGGCCCGCGCCCAGCGTGAACAGCAGCGACGTCTTGCCGGTCTGGCCGCGCGCCAGCGCGAGCGGCTCGCGCGTCACCATCAGGAAGCGCGTGTAGTTCTCGCTGTTGTCCTCGAGCCCATCCTGCAGCACCGCCGCGCCGTACAACGACGCGGCGAGGCGCGAGGCAATCGCGGCTTCCGCCTCCACCTTCCCCGCCATCAGATCGCGCACGCTGCCGGCCGTATCGTACGCGGGCACGGCGACCAGCTCGGGGTTCGAGCTGAAGAATTGGCGGCATTGCGCGAGCGCGACGGGATGCGAGGCGACGCGCCGGACTTCTGCACGGCTCGTGCGCGGCGGCGCGATCAGGCAATGCCGGATGCGCAGCTCGGCCTCGCCCACGACGTGCAGCGCGTGCGCGCTCAGCAGGTCGTAGTTCTCGTGCACCGAGCCGGCCAGCGTGTTCTCGATCGGCACCACGCCACTCGTCGCCGCGCCCGTTTCGACCGAGCGGAACAGGTCGACGAACGTGGCGCAGGGCACCAGCCGGAGGCCGGCTCCATAGGTCTCGAGCGCCGCCGCGTGGCTGAACGAGCCGGCTTCGCCCTGAATCGCGACGCGGTCAACCATCGGTCACCGCGCCGATGCTGCTGCTCGAGACGAGCCGCGCGTACTTGGCCAGCACGCCCGCGGTATAGCGCGGCGCGGGCGCCTTCCACAACGCCTTGCGGGTCGTCAGCTCGCGCTCGGACAGCGCGACCCGCAGCTGGTGGCGCAGCGCGTCGATCGTGATCGTGTCGCCCTCGCGCACCAGCGCGAGTGGTCCGCCCGTCGCGGCTTCAGGAGCCACGTGCCCAACGACGAGCCCGTGTGTCCCGCCCGAGAATCTCCCATCGGTGATCAACCCGACCGAGTCGCCGAGACCGGCGCCGATGAGCGCCGCCGTGGGCGCGAGCATCTCGCGCATCCCGGGGCCGCCCTTCGGCCCTTCGTAGCGAATGACGATGACGTCGCCGGGCTGGATCACCCCGCTCATGATCGCGGCGAGGCACGCTTCTTCGGAGTCGAACACGCGCGCCGGACCGGTGATGTCGTGGACGGCGTTCTCGTGCGCGCTGATCTTCGCGACGGCGCCTTCCGGCGCGAGATTGCCGCGCAATATCACGATG
>DATMZX010000004.1:0-4989 GCA_035573235.1 Gemmatimonadales bacterium | reverse complement strand
CACCATGCTGGGGACGGGATCCGTGATCGGTGCCGGCGCCAACGTGTTCGACGATCTGCGCGCGCCGAAATATGTCCCGCCCTTCGCCTGGGGAGGCTCGGCATCCGAACGGATGACGCAGCAGAAGTTCCTGGACATTATCGAGCGCGTACTCCCCCGCCGCGACGTGCCGGTCACCGACCCGATGCGGAAGTATCTGCGCCGCTCCTACGAATGGCTGAACCGGTGAGCGACGCGCCGCAGCAACGCTACCGCCGGCTCGGCAAGTACGAGCTGCACCAGCTGCTCGGCGAAGGAGCCATGGGCATCGTGTGGAAGGCGTACGACACGGTGCTGCGGCGCTACGTCGCCCTCAAGCTGCTGAGCTCGAGCTTCCGCAAGACGAAGGACATGCAGGAGCGGTTCCTGCGCGAAGCGCGCGCCGCCGGCGCGATCCAGCACGCGAACATCGTCACCGTCTATGACCTCGGCGAATCGGAAGGCCAGCTTTACATCGCGATGGAGCTGGTCGAGGGCCGCGATCTCTCCGACATGATCACGCTGCGCGACCCGCTGGCGCTCGAGCGCAAGCTCGACATCACGATCGAAGTCCTGACCGGCCTGCACTTCGCGCATCAGCGCGGCGTGATCCATCGCGACGTGAAGCCGTCCAACGTCCGCGTCATGCCGGACGGCCGCGTGAAGATCATGGATTTCGGCATCGCGCGGCTGCAGAAGGCGGATGCCACGGGCTCGGGCGCGATCGTCGGCACGCCGACGTACATGGCACCCGAGCAGATCACCAACGGCGCGATCACCCCGGCGACGGACGTCTTCTCGGTGGGCTGCATGCTCTACGAGCTGCTGTGCTACCAGCGCCCGTTCGAAGCGGAGTCGATCCACGGCGTGCTGTATCAGGTGTTGACGACCGAGCCGCGCCCGCTGCGCACCGTCGCGCCGTCGATTCCCGCGGCGCTGGAGCGCGTGGTCGCGAAGGCAATGAACAAGGTCCCGCACGAACGCTATGAATCGGCGGGCCAGATGATGTCGACGCTGCAGCAGATCCGCTCCGCGCTGTCGGGCGCGGACGACGAAGCGACGCAGCCGCTCGGCCGCTGGACGCCGCTGCCGCAGCCGCTGCTGAAACTGATTACCCACGCATCGATGCGCGCCCGGCTCGCGGTGCTGGGCGCCTTGGCCGCCGTCGTGCTTCTCTTGCTCTTCTCACCGGGACAATCGAACGACAGCCAGGCGAGTGCCCTGTTGCCGCCGCCCGCGGCGATCCCACCGGCACCCGCGACGCCGCAGGACGTGACGCCCCCGACGGTCACCGAAGCGCCGGTTTCAATGTTCGTCACCAGCCGGCGCGATTCCGCGTTCGCGGCGCAGGAGCGCGCTATCGCCGCCGGCGCGCGCAAGAACAGCGTGCCGGCATGGATTCTCGCGGAGTCGATCTTCGGGGCGTCCGAGCAGGCACTGCAGGCGGGCGATCAGTCGCGCGCGATCCGCGGCTACGTCGAGGCCGTGGCGCAGTACAACCGCGCCCGCGACCAGGCGCGCGCGATGGATCGGGAAGCGCGACTGATGCTGCAGCGCGTCACCCCGGTGGTCCAGGCTCTGCCGACCGGCGCCGCGGCGGCCAACGCGGCCATCTTCATCGCGCGGGCCGAGTCACTGCTGCGCGAGAAGGATTTCACGCTGGCCAAGGTGGCGGCGCAGAGCGCCGAGCAGGTCGGCGTCGATGCCGGGGTGGCGCCGCCGAGCGCGCAGCCGGCGAATCCACGCGCCGCGGTGGACGTGCTGCTCAGCGACCTCGGCCGGGCGCTGGCGAGCCAGCGCATCGCCAATCTGCGGGTGCTCTATCCGGGCCTGACGGACGAGGAGCGTCGCGGCTGGGAGGCTTTCTTCCGCGACTGGAATCAGATCAGCGCCAAATTCTCGATCGACAACTTCCAGCTGCTCCCCAACACCATTACCGCCAACGGCGATGTGCGCGCCACGTTCGAGTATGTGCCTGCGGCCGGCGGCGCGCCGCGCATGGACCGGCGGCGCTTCGCGATGCGATTCGAGAAAAAAGAAGTGGGGTGGAGACTCGCGGGCGTCAGCGAGCTGAAATAACTACCAGGCGCGCTGGTTCGCCGGTGGTGCTTCCGGAATTACGAGGGTATCGGCGCGGGCATTGGGCGGCCCCGTCCGTCGCAGCGTGACCGGCTTCTCCAAATCTCCGCCGCTGATCGTGAGCTTGTCGCCCGCGAGCTTCATCGCGTAGACCTGCCACACCCCATCGCCCAGCGTGATCCACAGGCTGTCGCCGACCACGCGCCAGCGGGCGACCTCATCGCCGAACTGCGCGGAGCTGTCGGCACGAACCATGATGTGCCGGATCTCGTCGCCCGACTTCGCCTGCCAGTTGCCGGTAATCTTCGCCGGCCCCTGCCACGCGATCAGCACGACGACTCCGAGTCCCATCATCCAAGGCCGAGCCATGGCAACAATCATAGTCAGGCCGGTTGCGATTGTGGAGCGGCGGGGGGGTCCTGAATCGTGCTGATCTGCGGCTCCCACTGCCGCATCATGCGCACGAAGGCGTCGCACAGCTCCGGGTCGAACTCGAGCCCGCGGCGCTCCTGGAGATAGCCGAGCGTCTTCTCGAGCGACCACGCGTCCCGGTACGGCCGGCGCGT
The DNA here is from genome assembly GCA_035573235.1 of Gemmatimonadales bacterium. Lineage (GTDB taxonomy): Bacteria > Gemmatimonadota > Gemmatimonadetes > Gemmatimonadales > GWC2-71-9 > 20CM-2-65-7. The sequence continues at coordinate 2,326 of DATMZX010000004.1, read as the reverse complement.
GCGCAAGGCGTCGTACACATCGCACACGTGCACGAGCTTGCTCGCGTGATGGCAATCACGCGCATAGTGGAGCGCCGGATATCCGCCCCCGTTGATCATGATGTGATGCTCGTACGCCACGACGACGGCCAGATCCAGATCTTCTTCCGCGTCGAGCAGCATGCGCGCACCCGCCGCCGGGTGCTCGTTCATCAGCGCGCGCTCTTCATCGGTCAACCGCCCCGGTTTGGTGAGCACGTCGAGCGGAATCTTCACCTTGCCGATGTCGTGCAATAACCCGGCGATGCCGAAGCTGCGCACATCCGTCGCCGAGAGACTCAGGAACTCGGCGAGCGCCATCGAGAGCACCGCCACGTTCATCGAATGCGTGGTCGTGTACTGGTCGAATTCCTTGAGCTGGAGGAGCGGCATCATGATCTGCCGGCCGCTGTGCATCGCGACCGTGAGCGAGCGCACGACCGCCTCCGCTTCGGCCAGGGGGACGGCCCCTTTGGTCTGGACCTCCCGCTGCAGCCAGCGCACCGTGTCGATCTCCTCGCCCAGCGAAAAGGCGATCGTCGCGGTCGGCATCGCCTCGGGCGGCGCTTCCGCCTCGCCCTTCAGCCCGACGGCCCCGAAGCGAATGCTGCTCCGGCGCATCTGCCGCGCCTCGCTGCTGATCGCCGAGAGCGTCAAGCGGGCGAGCACTTCTTCGAGAAACCCTTCGAAGTCCTCGCGTCCCACATGGTCCTCGAACTCGAGCCGTTGAATGCCGGCCTGAGCGAGGCGCTTGCCCCAGTCCCACGCCTTGAGCTCGCGCAGCGGCTGCTGGCCGAACACGACTTCGTCGCCCAGAAAGGTGAAAAATGGATGCGGCGTCTCGGACTGCAGGTCGTGGAGGTGCTGGTAGGCCACGTCCACGGCGCGCTCGCGCGCCGGATGGCCGTCGCGATACAACGCCATGCCGGCCAGCGCCTGCGCGAACGCGTTGAGAAAACGTGCGGGATCGCTCATCGTGGGGCGCGCGCGGTCATCGTCGCCGCGTTGCGGACGTCGGGGTCGGTCGACACCGCGGCGAGCGCCAGCACGGCCCGCGCCTGGCGATCGTCGGCCCAGCCGTGCGCCAGCGCCATCAGCGCGGCGACCAGCTCGAGCGAGCGCGCGGCGAGCCGCGGCCGTCCACGCCAGTTGCGGCCGCCATCGACCATTCGCAGGAGCACGCCCAGGGCGGCCTGACTGCGGGCACGGCCCAGGACCTTGATGGCCAGGACGCGCAGCTCCGATGTTTGCGACGAATCTTCGGCGAGACGCGTGACGAACTGCACCGCCGAGGGCGGGCAGTGCTCCAGCGCCGCGGTCAGACCGAGCCGCAGCAGGCGCGGATCGGGATCGCACAACGCCCCCAGCAACGCGAGCTCCCGCTCCACCGGAATCTTGAGCGCGAGCTTCACGGCCTCGCGACGCACGCGCACGTCCGTGTGACCGACGAACATCGTCGTGGAGAATCCGTCGGGCAGCTGCGACAACCCATCGAGGACGATGAGCAGGTTGCGCGTGACGTACCACGGAATGTCCGAGGACAAGCGCTCGGCGATCACGGGGCCCAGCTCCTGCGGGGCGCGCGCGAGCCGGTCGAGCAACCCGCGCCGCGTCGCGCGCGACTCCGACGCCGCGAGCACGTCGAGCAAGCGCTCGAACGCCCCCGAGGTCAGGCGCGGCAATACCCGGTCGATCGTGGTGAAGTCGGGCGGCTCGCTGCTCGCCAGCTGCCCCACGATGTCCGGCGAGGTCACGCGGCTCCACAGCGGGGTGATGTCGACGCGGGCCGGCGGCGGGCCGTCGGCTGTCGCGGCGAGCATGTCGACGAGCTGCCCGATCTGACGCTCCGCGAGCAGTCGCTCGACCGCTCGCCACGCGACGCCGCCGAGTGCTCCCGTTTCCACCGCGATTTGCACCAGGCGCAACGGCTCCGCGCGCTGGATCACGGAGCTCCGCGGCGACGCGGCCGCTGGTGCTGCCGCCGTCATCCGATGCAGCGCGGTGCCGTACTCCGTTGGATTCGGATCGTCGAGCGTCCAGTCTTTCAGGAGATCGCGCACCTGCTCGCGCAGCGCCTCGTCGGCCTGCGGCCGCGCTTCCGGCGTCCCGTGCTCGGCGTGCTGCGCCAGTTTGGACAACATGCGGGCGAGGGGCTCGGAGATGGTATTGTGCGAGGCATCGGCCATCGCGCGCACGATATCGAGCACGGCATCCGCCGCGAGTCCGTGCGTCGCGTCCAGCGCGAACTTCGCGCGCTGGGCGTTGTCCCCGCCCATCTCGACCAGGCGGCGCAGCGTTCCCGGCTGCA
>DATMZX010000003.1:0-11664 GCA_035573235.1 Gemmatimonadales bacterium | reverse complement strand
CCAATCTGCTCGAGCTGCTCCCGACGGACACGCTCGTCGTGATCGATCAGGAATCGGCGGTGCAGCGCGAAGTGGAGCGGGCGTGGACCGACGCGGCCCATCACCTGGAAGTGGCGCGCCGCATGGGCGAGGAGCCGCCGACGCGCGACGAGCTGCTGATCGAGCCCGGCGTCTGGCGCACCCGGCTCGACACGCTCGCGCGACTGGGCATTGGCGACGCCGAAACCGAGCAGCGATTCCCGCTCGCCCCTCCCGACCACGTCGATCGCGACCTGAAGCGGCTCCGTCACATCGTGACGCAGCCGCCGCCGACGGTCATTCTGTGCGACAACGAAGGGCAGCTCGAACGGCTGGACGAGCTGCTCGGGGCCGAGGGGGCGACACTCGCGGTCGGCGCCCTCGACGGCGGCTTCATCATGCCGACCCTGCGCGTGCTCACCGATCACGAGATCTTCCGGCGCGCGCGGCGGCTGCGGCGCCCCCGCCGCTACCGCAGCGCCGTCAGTACCGCCGCGTCGCGGCCGCTGACGCCGGGCGGGTATGTCGTGCATCTCGAGCATGGCATCGGCATCTATCGTGGCCTGCAGACGATCGCGGTCGGCTCTGACGGGACGACGCTCGAAGTCGCCGTCGTGGAGTACGAAGGCGGCGACCGCTTGAACGTCCCGCTGTACCGGATCGATCAGCTCGAGCCGTATCGCACCGTGGGAGGGGCGGACGGCGACGCGCCGCCGCCGCGCCTGCATCGGCTCGGCGCGACCACGTGGCAACGCCAGCGCGACAAGACGCGCGCGGCAATTCGCGCGATGGCCGCCGAGCTTCTCGATTTGTACGCGCGTCGCCAGGTGGCGAACGGGTACGCCTTCCCGACCGACACGCCGTGGCAGCGCGAGCTCGAGTCCGCCTTCCTTTATGAAGACACGCCCGATCAGCGCCGCGCCTCCGAGGAAGTGAAGCGGGACATGGAACGCCCGCGCCCCATGGACCGACTGCTGGTGGGGGACGTCGGCTATGGAAAGACGGAGGTCGCCGTTCGCGCGGCGTTCAAGGCGGTGCAGGCGGGGAAGCAGGTGGTCGTGCTTGTTCCCACGACCATCCTCGCCGAGCAGCATGGCCGCACGTTCCGCGAGCGCCTGGCGGACTATCCGATCCGGATCGACGTGCTGTCACGGTTCCGGGGGGCCAAGGAATCGACGGCCCTGGTTCAGCGCATCGCCGCGGGCGAAATGGACATCGTGATCGGCACCCATCGCCTGCTCTCGTCCGACGTGACCTTCAAGGACCTCGGCCTGCTCATTGTCGACGAGGAGCACCGGTTCGGGGTTCGGCACAAAGAGCGGCTGAAGACGCTGAAGCTCAGCGTCGATGTCCTGACGCTCACCGCGACGCCGATCCCGCGCACGCTGCATCTGTCGCTGGCGGGCCTGCGCGATCTCGCGCTGCTCGAGACCGCGCCCAAGGACCGCTCGCCCATTCTGACGTTCGTCGAGCCGTGGGATGACGCGCTGCTCGAGGAAGCGCTCGCGCGCGAGCTGGACCGGGGCGGGCAGGTGTACTTCGTTCACAACCGCATCGAAACGATCGACACGATCGCCGCGCGCGTGCAGTCGCTGGCGCCCCGCGCACGCCTCGCCGTCGCCCACGGCCAGATGCGGGAGCACGACCTCGAGGAGGTGATGGGCCGGTTCGTGCGGGGGGAGGTCGACGTGCTCGTTTCGACCATGATCGTGGAGTCGGGGCTCGACGTCCCCAACGCCAACACGATGATCGTCGATCGCGCGGACCGCATGGGTCTCGCGCAGCTCTACCAGTTGCGCGGACGAGTCGGCCGCAGCCACCGGCGCGCGTTCTGTTACCTCCTCGTGCCCGATCAAGTCGATGCGCAGGCGGAGGAACGTTTGCAGGTGCTCGAGCATCATACCGATCTGGGATCGGGCTACCGGATCGCGCTGCGCGACCTGGAGCTGCTGGGAGCCGGCAATCTGCTCGGCGGCGAACAGTCCGGTCACGTCCAGGCGGTCGGATTCGACATGTATTTGCGGTGGCTGGAGGAGACGGTGCGCGGCCTGAAGTCCGGGGACGGGGGACGGGGGAAGCGGGAAGAGTTTTCGCCGCCCGACGTCACGCTCGATGCTCCCGCGCACCTGCCCGACGAATACGTTGCTGAAGACGATATGAAGCTAGAACTGTATCGACGGCTGGCGCGGGCGGAGCAACCAGGTGAGATTCATTCCGTTCGTGACGAGCTGCGTGACCGGTTCGGGCCCTTGCCACCGGAGGCCGAGCGGTTGCTCCTCGTCGCCGAGCTGCGCGCGCTGGGTGCGCGGGCGGGGCTGGAGACGATTCTCATCAAAGGCGATGAAGCGCGTCTGAGCTTCCGGCGCGATGCGGCACCGCGGCTCGCGGGACTGCAGGTCGCGCTGGAGGCGGTGCAGTTCGAGGCGGACGTGCGGCGCGCCGTGCCACTCTCCCTCAGGCTCCGCCGGCTTGGCGGAGAATCCATCGGCCCCGGCCTGGTCCGGGCGCTCACGGCCGTTCTGCGGGATCACCATCGGTAAACGGAGAAAGAGGAAACGGATGCGACGTTCAAGTCTGGTGTTGGTGTTGGCGATCATGGGGTGCGGTCCCCTGCGCGACGCGTTCTCGCCGCGGGCTGAAGTGATCGCGCGGGCCAACGATCAGACGCTGAGCGTGGAGCGCGTCGCGGCCTGGGCCGGCAGCAGCAAGCAGGTGCCGCTCGAAGCGCTCGCGCTGAGCCGGCTGTCGCACGTCTGGGTCGACTACGCGTTGTTCGCGCAGGCGCTCGCCGCGGGGAAAGATCTGCGCGATTCGGCCACGATGACGGCCGCGATGTGGCCCATCGTTTCGCAGCTCAAGTGGGAGCGGCTGCACGATCGGCTCGTGAGCCAGGGCGACCTGACGCCGCAGCAAGTCGACTCCGTCTACGCGGCTGGCCAGCTCCGGATTTTCCAGCACATTCTGGTCCAGGTGCCGCCGCACTCGACCCCCGACGTGGAAGCGCAGAAGCGCCGCAAGGCCGAGCAGCTGCTGCCGCAGGCGCGCAGCGCCGGCACCCGCTTCGGCCAACTCGCGTCGGCCCATTCGGATGATCCGGGCTCGAAGGTCCAGGGTGGCACGCTCGGCCTCACGGCGCGCGGCCAGTTCGTGCCGGCGTTCGAGGACGCGGCCTGGCAGCTCAAACCGGGCGAAGTCAGTGCCGTGGTGAAAAGCCCGTTCGGGTTCCACATCATCCGCCGCCCGCCGCTCGCCGAGGTGCGGGAGTCGTTCCGGTCCGGCGTTCAGGAGCGCATCGCGGGACGGACGGACTCGCTCTATCTCGACAGCCTGGCCATCAAGAAGAAGATCGAGCCGGTGAGCCGCGCCCCCGAATACGTGCGCGCGGCGATGCAGGATCTCGAGGCGGCGCGTACGAGCAACCGGGTCCTCGTCGATTACCGTGGCGGCTCGCTGCGCGTGAGAAACCTCGTGCGCTGGCTCTCGGCGCTCGATCCGCAGGTGGCGCAGTCGCTGCCGCAGGCGAGCGACGACCAGATCAAGCAGTTCCTCAAGGCGATCGCGCAGCGCGACCTCCTCATCCAGCAGGCCGATTCCGCCAAGGTCATGCTCACCCCGCAGGATTGGCAGCAGATCCGGGCCGAGCACGATTCGGCGATCATGATGCTCGGGTCGATTCTGAATATTTCTCCGCAAATGCTGCGGGACTCGGCGAGCTCACAAGAAGAGCGCACGAACATCGCGATGGCGCGCGTCAACGACTACGTCGATCGCGTGCTCCAGGGCCGGGCGCGGTTCTTCCCGGTTCCGCCCTTCCTGGGCGAGACGCTGCGGGAGAAGGCCCGCTGGAGCGTGGATGAGGCCGGCGTCCGTCGCGCGGTCGAACGCGCGCAGGAGATCCGGACGGCCGCCGATTCGAGCCGCACGAACGCCCCGCGGATGATGCCGGCGCCCGGACCGGCGCCCATCGATACGAGCCGCCGCGCCCCGCCGACCCCGGGAGGCCGCCGCAACTGATGAACACGCGGGTCGTGCTGTTCGCGCTGTGCGCGCTCGGTCTGGTCGCCCGTCCGGCGCGCGCCCAGGAGGTGCTCGACCGCATCGTGGCCATCGTGGGCACGCGGGCCATTCTCGCGTCGGAAGTCGAAGAGGAATTCGTCCAGGCGCAGGCGCAGGGCCAGCCGTTGCCGCCCGACTCCGCGAGCCGGATGGCGATCCGCCGGCAGATCCTCGATCGCATCATCGAGCTGGAAGTCCTCGTGCAGCAGGCGCAGCGCGATACGGCGATCAAGATCACGGAGCAGGAAGTGCTCGATCAGGTCGAGCAGACCTATCAGAACGTCCGCAAGCAATTCCGCTCCGAGAACGAATTCCGCGACCAGATCCGTCAGGCGCACTTCGGGTCGATCGAAGAGTGGCGGCGCTGGCTGGCCGACCAGCAACGCCGCGAGCTGTACGCGCAGCGACTGATCGAGGCGCAGAAACAGGCCGGCAAGCTCCGTCCGATTCCGCCCACCGACGCGCAGATGCGCGAGTTCTGGGCCCAGAATAAGGATCAGCAGCCACGGCGGCCGGAGACGGTCTCGTTCCGGCAAATCGTCATCAGGCCGGTGCCGGACTCCGCCTCGAAGCGCATCGCGCGCGCGCGCGCCGAGTCGTTGATGGTCGAGCTCCGGCGCGGCGCGGATTTCGCCACCGCCGCGAAGCGGTTCTCCGACGACACCGGCTCGGCGGCACAGGGCGGCGAGCTGGGCTGGTTCCGGCGCGGCGTCATGGTCAAGGAATTCGAGGACATGGCGTTCCACCTGCGCCCCGGTGAGATCTCCCCGGTGGTCGAAACGCCGTTCGGCTTTCACATCATCAAGGTCGAGCGCACCCAGCCCGCCGAGATCCTCGCGCGCCACATCCTGATCACGCCGGAGATCAGCTCGGCGCAGGTCGTGCTCGCCCGGCATCTGGCCGATTCGCTGCACGACCTGCTCGTCCAGGATCCGGTCGGATCGGGCGTGACGCTGGGATCGAAATTCGACCAGCTCGCGAAGACCTACGCCGATCCGCTCGAGCCCAAGCTCGCGGAGGATGCGCCGTTGACCGAGCTGCCGCCGGAGTACCAACAGCTCTTCACCAGCGACACGACCCTTGGCCTGAAGCCGGTCGTTGCCGAGGGGTTGAACACGCAGCACATGAAGATCGTCGTGCTGGAAGTGACCGCGCGGAAGGGCGCCGGCGAGCTCGCGTACGAAGACGTGAAGCTGCGCATCCGCGCATCGCTCAGCGATCAGCTCGCCATCAAACACTTCGTCGATCAGCTGAAACGCCAGACGTACATCGACATCCGGCTGTAGCGTGCCTGCGACACCTCCTCGTCCACGCGTGGCGGTTGCCGTCGGCGACCCGCGGGGCATCGGACCGGAGGTCGTGCAGAAGGCGCTGCGCCAGCCGATCGGCGCCGACATCAAGATCGTCGGCAGCAGCGAATGGGGCGGCGCGGCTCTCAGCGATCAGCAAGCGGGCAAACAGGCCGCCTCGGGAATCGAGACGGCCGCCGGCATGGCGCTCCGCGGCGAAGTCGACGCGATCGTCACCGGTCCGGTGCACAAGCTCGCGCTGCACGCCGCGGGCTATCGCTATCCCGGCGTCACGGAATTCCTCGCGCACGTCGCCGGCGACGTGCCCGTCGCGATGATGCTCGCCACCGGCCGGCTGCGGGTCGTCCTCGTCACCACCCATTACTCCCTGCGCGACGCCATCGGGATGGTGACGACGGAGCGCGTCGTGCAGGCGGGCCGCATCGCCGGCGACGCGCTCCAGCAGTGGTGGGGGATCGCGGAGCCGCGCCTCGCGGTGTGCGCCATCAATCCGCACGCCGGCGAGGGCGGCTTGTTCGGCGATGAGGACGACCGGGTGCTGCAACCGGCGGCGCGCGAGCTGGGCGCGGCCGGCCCGCTGCCGGCGGATACCGTGTTCGTGCGCGCGCTGCGCGGGGAATTCGACGCGGTGCTCGCGCCGTATCACGACGTGGGGATGACGGCGGTGAAGGTCTCGGGTTTCGGCGCGGGGGTGAACGTGACGCTGGGTCTGCCCTTCATTCGGACGTCACCGGATCACGGCACGGCGTTCGACATCGCCGGGAAGGGAATCGCGGATGCCGGCTCGCTGCGCGCCGCGCTCGAGCTGGCGGTGCAGCTCGCCACCGCGCGCAAGGAGGCGGCCGTCTAGGTCGCCGGCTCCACCACGTGGTCGCCCGTGGCCGGCCATACCCGCACGCGTCCCACCCGCCGCCCGTCCATCTCGAGAATCTCGAACGTCGCGCCCTGCAGATTGATCCGGTCTCCGACTTTCGGCAGACGCCCGAGCCGCCCGAACAGCAGGCCGCCGATCGTCGTGTAATCGCTGTCGTCGAGATTCAGCTTGAGCAGCCGATTCACGTCCGCGATTTCGGTGCTGCCGCGCAGGATCGGCACGCCGCCGCCGATCGCGTCCGACCTGGCGGGCGCGCCGGCAGGGATCTGATCGTACTCGTCGTAGATCGCGCCGACGATTTCTTCGAGCAGGTCTTCCATCGTGACGAGCCCCGCCGTCCCGCCGAATTCGTCGAGCACGATCGCCAGGTGGACTTTTTGGCGCTTCATGTCGGCGAGCACGTCCTCGACCTCGCGCGTGCCCGGCACGAAGAAGGGAGGGCGGGCGATGTCCTGCACCGGGGCCTCCGAGCCGAGCAGCATGCCGCGCAGGATGTCCTTGGCGTGCACGATCCCGACGACGTCGTCGAGCGAGTCGCCCGTGACGGGATAGCGCGAGCGGCCGGCGGCCGCGACGCGATCGGCGCATTCGGCGAGCGACGCGCCCGCGGGCAGCGCGACGATCTCGGTCCGCGGCGTCATCACTTCGCGCGCGTTCTTCTCGCTGAACTCGAAGACGCCTTCGAGCAGGCGCGCGTCGCCCGCGCCCAGCCCGCCGGTCTTGCGGCTCTGCTCGACCAGCATGCGCAGCTCTTCCGGCGAGTGCACGCGATCCGCCTCGGGATTCGTGCTGCGGATGCCGAGCAGCCGCAGCAGCGACCGCGCGCTCCAGTTGAGCACGAAATTGAACGGGCGCGTGATCCAGGAGAACACGATGAGCGGCGCCGCGACCCAGCGGCTCGTCGCTTCGGGATAGGTGATCGCCCAGGTTTTCGGGACGAGCTCGCCCAGCACGACGTGCAGGAAGGAAACCCCGCCGACCGCGATCACGGAGGCGATCCCCCCGCGGGTGAGAAACTCGAGACTGGGCGGCAGACTGATAAACCAGTCGCGGAACAGGTGCGCGACGGTTTCTTCGGCCACCCAGCCGAGCAGGATCGACGTCAGCGTGATGCCGAGCTGCGTGGCCGAGAGCAGGCGGTACAGCTCGCCGAGCGCTTTGCGGACGGTGCGCGCCTTGCGGTCGCCGCGCCGGGCCATGGCCTCGATGCGCGTGCGGCGCGACGCGACGAGCGCGAATTCGGCCGCCACGAAGAACGCGTTAGCCGCGAGGAGCACGATGACCGCCAGCAGGCGCCAACCTAGGCCGCTCACGGTCCTAAAGGTATTATGTTTGGCACGAGGACACACTCGTGCTGCCCGCTGAAGCCCACTGCACCTACCGCGCTCCGCTCAACGTTGAGACTCGGCGACGCCTGACGCTGGCGCTTGCCATTACCGCCGCCGTCATGGTGGTGGAGTTCGTCGGCGGCTGGCTCGCCGGCTCGCTGGCGCTGCTCGCCGACGCGGCACACATGCTCGCCGACGTGGCCGCGCTCGCGCTGGCACTCGTCGCCGCGTGGATCGCGCGCCGCCCCGCCACCCCGGAGCGCTCGTTCGGATTCCTGCGGCTCGAAATCCTCGCCGCGCTCGTCAACGGCGCGGTGCTGTTCGCGATCGCGCTCGGCATCGGCGTCGAAGCGTGGCGGCGCGTGCACGCCCCCGAGGCGGTGAACGGCGTCCTGCTGCTCGGCGTCGCCGCGATCGGCTTTGCCGCGAATGTCGGCGCGGCCGTGGTCCTGCATCGCGGTCACCAGCACTCCCTCAATCAGCGCGGGGCGTACCTGCACGTGCTCGGCGATCTGCTCGGCTCCGTGGGCGCGCTGATCGCCGGCGCGATCGTGATTGCGACCGGATGGACGCTCGCCGATCCGCTGATTTCGGTGCTGATCGGTCTGCTGGTGCTGGCCAGCGCGTGGCGGCTGGTCAAGGAAAGCCTCGACGTGCTGCTCGAGGCAACGCCGCGCCACATCGCGTTGTCTGATGTCCATGAGCGGATCGTGTCGGTCCCGGGGGTCGAGTCGGTCCACGACTTGCATCTGTGGACGGTGACGAGCGGCGTGGTCGCGATGAGCGGCCACCTGGTCGTGAAGAACCCCAGCGACAACCAGCCCATCCTGGAGGCGGTGCAGAACCGGATGCGCGCCATGGGGATCCAGCATGTGACGGTGCAGGTGGAGCGGGAGCCTATTTGTGAGTAGCGCCCTTGTTTGCCTAGAGCCCGCCGTTTATACTGCGCCCCTCAATTAAGGGACCCGCAAGGACGTAAGCCAGTGAAGATCCGCAACATTGCTATCATCGCCCACGTCGATCACGGGAAAACCACGCTGGTGGATCAGATGCTCCGCCAGGCGGGGGTGTTCCGCGCCAACCAGCACGTCGCCGAGCGCGTCATGGATTCCAATCCGCTCGAGCGCGAGCGCGGCATTACGATCCTCGCGAAGAACACTTCGGTACGCTGGGGCGACACCAAGATCAATATCGTAGACACGCCCGGACACGCCGACTTCGGCGGCGAGGTCGAGCGGATCCTGCGCATGGTGGACGGCTTCCTGCTGCTGGTCGACGCGGCCGAAGGGCCGATGCCGCAGACGCGATTCGTGGCGGGGAAGGCGCTGGCGCTCGGACTCAAGCCGATCGTGCTCGTGAACAAGATCGACCGGCCCGACGCCGAGCCGATGCGCGTGCATGACGAAGTGCTCGAGCTGCTGATGGATCTCGATGCCTCGCACGAGCAGTTCAGCTGTCCTTTCCTTTATACGTCGAGCCGCGCGGGGACCGCGACGCTCGAGCTGAAGGAGCCGGGGACGACGCTCGAGCCTCTGTTCGAGACGATTCTGAAAACGATCCCGCCGCCCAAAGCCGCCGGCGCGGGGCCGTTCCAGATGTTGATCTCAACGCTGGACTATTCGTCGTATCTGGGGCGCATCGGCATCGGGCGGATCGAGCGCGGTCAGGTGAACGTCGGCGACACGGTCGCGTTACTCCCGATCGGGGAGCCCGGTCCTGTAGGTGACGGGAAGTTCGAGCAGGCCAAGATCGTGAAGCTGTTCGCGTTCGAGGGACTGGAGCGCGCCGAGCTCGAAACCGCGTCCGCCGGTGAGATCGTAGCGGTTGCGGGGCTGGCCGGCGTCGAAATCGGGAAGACGGTGACCGCTCCGGACCATCTCGATCGTCTGGCGGGCATTGCCGTCGAGGAGCCGACGATTTCGGTCGACTTCCTCGTGAACAACTCGCCGCTCGCGGGGCGCGAGGGGAAGTTCGTGACGGGCCGGCAGCTGCGCGAGCGGCTGTACCGCGAGCTGGAGCGCAACGTCGCGCTGCGCGTCGAGGATACGGATACGCCCTACGCGTTCACGGTGTCCGGGCGCGGCGAGCTGCACCTCGGCATCCTCATGGAAACGATGCGGCGCGAGGGATACGAGTTCCAGGTGAGCCGGCCGCGCATCATTCCCCGTGAGGGGCCCAACGGCGAGCGGCTGGAGCCGTACGAAGAGCTGATGATCGACGCCCCCGAAGGGTACGTCGGCGTCGTGATGGAGAAGCTGGGGCCGCGGCGCGCCACGATGCTGGACATGAAGAACCCCGGCCTCGGCATGGTGCGGATGCGGTTCAAGATCCCGGCGCGCGGGCTGCTGGGGTATCGTTCGGAGTTCTTGACGGATACGCGGGGGACGGGGATCATCCACCACCGCTTTTACGAGTACGATCTGTGGGCCGGGCCACTCTCGGGCCGCAACCGCGGCGTGATGGTGGCGGATCGCGAAGGGGTCGTCGTGGCGTACGCCCTCTTCAATCTTCAGGAGCGCGGTACGATGTTCGTACAGCCTGGGGATCCGGTCTACGAGGGGATGATCATCGCGGAGCACGTGCGGCCGGGTGATCTCGATGTGAACGCTACGAAGGAAAAGAAGTTAACCAACATGCGCACCACGGCAGCGGACGAGATGATTATCTTGGAGCCGCCGCGCCAGATGACCTTGGAGCTGGCGCTGGAGTACATCGAAGACGACGAGCTGATCGAGGTGACGCCAGACTCGCTCAGGCTTCGGAAGCGGATGCTGGGCGCGACGGATCGCCGCAAGCTGGCCCGCAGCGAGAAGCGGGCGTTGGAGGAGTAGGGTCCCGAAGTTCGGTCGTTCGGTACAAACCTCAGCCGGAGGTGGGCAATGCTGGCCCGCGAGACGTCGACGAATTGGTCGCTCAAGCGCAGGAGCGACGAAGTCGACGAGGAGTTCGGAGAATTCGAAGAGGACAAGGAGCTCGACGAAGACTTCGATGATGATCTGGACGAGGACGAGCTCGACGACGAGGACATGGAGGAGGACGATTACGACGACCTCGACGATGAGTTCGACGACGGCGACGACGACGAATTCCGGCCCAAGAAGGGACCGAAGCGGGAGTGGGAATAGGCGGTTAAGCGGTTAGGCGGTTGGTCGGTTGGCGAATTCGAACCGCCAAACCGCCCAACCGCCTGAAGTTCAGGGCCTGTAGCTCAGGTGGTTAGAGCGCACGCCTGATAAGCGTGAGGTCGGTAGTTCAACTCTACCCAGGCCCATGGTGTGAAACAGAAGCCCCGTCAGCCGGTTAGGCCGTTGACGGGGCTTCTGCCAGTGCTGGCGCCATAGGCAGATCAATGATGAAGACGCACCCCGTCCCAGGCGTGTTGCGCACGTCGAGCTTCCCGCCGTTGGCCTCGACTCCCCGTTGGCTGATGGAAAGCCCAAGCCCCAGGCCGGTCCGATCGATGCTGCGGCGCTCGAATGGACGGAACATGAGGGCGGGGTCTCCCGCAGGCAGCCCCCCGCATTCGTCCTCGACCTCAATCAGAACGCGATCGGTGGAGGTGTGGGCACTCAACACGACGTGGCCGCTCGGCGCGGTGAACTTGACGGCATTCTGCAAGAGGTTGGAAAGCGCCGACCCCAGCGTATGCCGGTCGGCCTGTACCGCCCAGGCGCGCTCGACCGGTCGGACAGTGAACGCGACTCCCTTGGCATTCGCTTCCATGCCCGCGAAGACCTGAACCTCTTCGAATAGTCCGCCAATCGAGACTCGCTCCCGTGGCTGCGACAGCCCCGCGACCAGGCGGACCTCGGTGAACGATCGATCGATGATGTCGCGCATCGCCAGCAGGCAGCGTTCGAGGACTGCGCCGGTCGCTCCGGCAATACCGACAGTCCCAAGCTTGATGGCATCGACCGCGAGCCGTGCCCCATTGAGCTTGCCGCGCAGCTCGTGGGCGAGAAGTCCGAGTCGTTCATTCGTATCCTGCGTTGCTCGCGCCGTGATGGTCTGCTCGCGTTGGCTCCCATACTCCGTGACGGCCTTGGCAATGGCGTTGTCGAGGCAGCGATTGAGCGTC
>DATMZX010000002.1:0-6487 GCA_035573235.1 Gemmatimonadales bacterium | reverse complement strand
GTGCTGTTGTCGGAGGCCGTGCAACGAGCGATCGAGGCGCCGCCGGCTGGCTCACCGGCAGCGAAGCGGCGCGCGTCGGTTACGCAAGTGGTCGATCCGCGTGTGAGTCGGGCGAAATTCGAACAGCAGGTCAAGTGGTTCCGCGACTACGAAGATGTACAGCGTCGTCGTGGCTTCCTGTTGATCGAGGCCGCGTTCCCCCGCGTTGTGCTGGCGGTGTGTGTTCCGCACGTGCGTCCGCACGCCATCCTGTTCGGCGTCGTAATCGACTACACGAACTGGGATCTCGAACCACCGTCGTTGCGGGTAGTCGATCCATTCACGCTTCGTCCGCTGCTCGCCAAGGAGTTGGTCTCGGCCATGAAACGCCAGATGTTGCGAGGGCCCGCCGCCCCGCTCAATGAAACGGCGGACACGCCGCTAAGCGGTGACCTCGCTCCGACACCCGCTTCCAGGACCATGACGCCACTTGGCGAAGACGTGGCAGTCCCGATGCAGCCGACGTGCGCTAACTCGCCTATCCCCGCCGAGAAGCCGACGGAAACACCGCCGGCGACGAGCGCCGGACAGGGCGCGGCGCCTCCTCTGTGCCCACCAGAAATGTGCATGCTTCAATTCGGACTGCCGGACGAAGTACCGTTTCTTTGCCTCGCTGGTGTCCGCGAGTATCACGAGCATCCGGCGCACACGGGAGACTCGTGGTGGGTCCACCGCACGACTGGCGCGGGCTCACTGAGCCACCTACTCAATGTGTTCCACAGCTACGCGATCGCGCCGGTCACGGGGATGGTGCCGATCATCGCACTGCGGTCCACGCCGGCCGGTATCGCGGTAGAGGTGCACGGAGTGACCTTCTCCACGGACATACCCGCGTGAGCCGGGAGGTGGATTCGCTTCCCGAAGGGAGCCAGCTGCCGCATGACCCGACGCTCGTTGGCGTCCGCGCATACAACGTGGACTTAGCGGTAATCGACTTTACGGTGCAGTTCCTGCGCGACGTTGGACAACGCGGGTTCGAAGGCATGGTCCTCTGGGGTGGCCGACGCACGGCAGATGGTCAGGGCGTCGATGTTATCCTCGCCGTTGCGCCCCAGCAGCGCGCGACACGCGGCGACGAAGGCGTGATGGTCGCAGTGGACGGAGACGAGTTGTTCCGCATGAACGCGGACTTCTTCCGTCGAGGACTCCTCTTGTGCGCGCAAGTGCACTCTCACCCAAACGAGGCTTACCACAGCGATACCGACGACGCCTTTGCTGTCGTCACCATACCGGGCGGACTGTCGCTCGTAGTGCCGTGGTTCGCGCGCAGCGGGATTGACGCCGAGACGACGGCCGTCTATCGGCTGAGCCGCAGCGGCGAGTGGATGCACGTCACCGCTGCCGAAGTGGTCGAACTGATCTTCGTCAACACGCCCCCGGAAAAAGACCTGGGCGGCGCCACATCCAGTTCCTAAGAGAACTATGGCCCTTGCTCCCTTTTTTGCGAAGACGCTGCAGTCCGCGAGCCAGGTGCTGGCCGGCTTCGACGAAGTCACGTTCACTGCGGCGCTCGACGCCCGACTCGTCGGAATCGCGTGGGACGCGAGCGTCGTGGCATCGGTCGAGGCGCGCGCGACACTTGATCTGCTGACCGACCTCCTCGCGCGACTCTACCCGCGGCTCGCCTTCATCTCGCTCGGCAGCGATGCGCGCACGCTCCGAGCAGATCTCGAGCACGCGGCGCGCGCCATAAACCCCAATCTTGAGTTTGTCGACACCGTCGACGGCGCCGCCATTGTCGTGGTAGTCGGATCGACGGCGTTTGGGTCATCACGATCAGCGAGAGCGGATGGAGCCGTAGCAGGCGACGAGCCTATTCTTGTCATGTACGCCGGCTCGGACGGCTGGACGGCGCGCTTCAGCCGCCGCGCACCAGTTGGCAGCGGAGCAACAGACCTAGTGTTCGGCGCAGGGGCCGCGGCTTGCATCGCTGCCGCAAACATCTTCCGAGCCGTCTTCGGTCCGCAGCTTACGACATCGGAGCTCGACGGCGACGTCGAAGTATCCCTGCTCACGATGGAAGTCCGTGACAACGGCGATGGCCAACGTGCCCTGGCTGTGACCAACGTCGACGCTGGACTTGCGGGCCCGCTCAACATCGACGAACTGCATCTCGTCGGCGTCGGCGCCATAGGACACGGCGCGGTGTGGGCTTGGCGACGAACGCCCAGACTCTGTGGCACCATCCATCTCGTGGATGGCGAGAATTACGAGGAGACGAACCCGCAGCGGTATGTGGAGACGTCATGGGATGCGAGCGGTGCGAAGGCGGCGATGGCAGCGTCGCGTCCGTGGGCGTCGCCCGACATCTTAGTAGTGCCACACGACAAGCACTGGCAACAGTACATCACGAACGGCGGTCCGTCGAAGGATTGGCGCATCGCGCGCGCTGCCCTCGCGCTGGATAGCGCAGAGGCTCGGGTCGCCGTCCAGTCATCGCTTCCGCGGGAGGTGCATAACGCGTGGACGCGGCCAGAGAATCTCGGGATCTCGCGTCACAACTTTCTCCTTGGCCCGTGCGTGGCGTGCCTATATGTGCTGGACAGTCAGCGGCCGAACCGCGATGAGGTTGTCGCACGCGCGCTGGGCATGAGCAACGAAACTGATGTTCGACGAGTGCGACTCTATCTGGACTCCGGAGCACCGCTCGAGCAGGACGCGATCGACTGGATCGCCGACCGCCTTGGACTTGAGCTGGACGCACGTACCCGAGCCGAAGAGTTCCTCGGCGAACCGCTCGAGGTGTTGTATACGCGTGGCCTGTGCGGTGGTCTCATTGTATCGCTCACGGACCTTGTGGGGCGAGTGCATGCGATAGAGGTACCGCTTGCCTTCCAATCGGCTCTCGCAGGGCTGTTGCTCGCGGCGGACGTCGTTGCTGGAGCGTGCGGCTTGAGGACGTGTGCGCTTCCAGCCAGATCTGAGGTCAATTTGCTCGCACCGCTTGGGAGTGTTTTGAGTAGCCCGCATGGTCGGCCGGCATCCGCGACCTGTCTCTGTCAAGACGCCGAGTTCGTTCGCGTGTACCGAGAGAAGTACATGATCGGTATTCCTGCGGTTTAGGTGCGAGCCTATCGCCATAGGGAGTTGTGGGAATCACGAGAGTGTGGATTGCCACTGGTCGGAGCCGACACAAAACTCACTCGAGTGAGGCGGCCGGAGGTCCGCGAACAAATGGCGTGGTGGGACTACAGCCCGTAGCTTTTCCGATGCCGGTACGTGTCTGGGCGTTGGGATAAGAGCCCAAGGCGCACGTCTGTTATCCGTATACCGTCGGTTCATCGCCGACATTGCCGCTTCGGCACTCCCACTGCTTTGCCGCTATCGTTTTCCCATAGTTATGCGCGTCCTCGCAGTCTGCGTTGGCATCAATAGACAGCAGGATCCCGATCTCAAGGTGCTGCCGTTCGCCGGAGACGACGCGAGCGCGCTTTGGGCGTTGGTGTCGGACTGGAGCGAGGCGTTGGCCGGCGGAAGGTTTGAACCCGAAGACTGCGTTCGCCTGACCGACGTTGACGCAACGCGTGCCAATGTACTCGCCGCGCTTGACGCTGCGGCCGAGCGAAGCGCCCTCGGCTCGTACGACCTCGCCCTCATTCACTTCGCCGGTCACGGGGAATCGACGGGCCACCTGCTCACGTACGACGCGACTGAAGGCGCACCGGAGTCCGGCATCTCGCTCGACGAGATCGCGGCCGCCACGGGGCGGATTCGAGCGGGCCACATCGTCATCGCGTTCGACGCCTGCTTCTCGGGCCGCGCCGGACTTCTAGAGCCCCGGCGGGCGACGGCCTGCGGCGACGCAGCCGAGGTGATGGCGCAGCTGACCGCGCTCGCGGACGAGCGGCGCGCGGTCCTGTGGGCGTGCGGCGCAGACGAGCGTGCGTACGAGTCGCCCCGGCTGGGCCACGGTCTTCTGTCGTATGGACTCGTGCACGCGCTCGAACAGCCGGAGAGATTGGAACGCGGCACTGACCTTTCGCTGACCGATTGGATCGGCCAAGCTCTCCGCACGGCGGCGCATGAGGCTGCCCTCGAAGGTCGGACACAGACGCCGGGGATGCGCCTCACGTGGCAGGGCGTGACGGCGCTTCCTCGACCCACTCTCGGCCCTCGGCGGAGAGCGCAGCTCGCCGAACGCGAAATCTTCGATATTACCCCGGATACGGCCAGTCTCGGCGCCTACGGTTTCGATTCGAACATTCTTGACGCGGTCGCGCGACGCATCGGTGGCGGGAGACTGACGGAGATGCAGCGGCGCGCCGTGGCGCCCGGGGGTCTTCTCGCCGGACGCAACCTGGTTGTCTCGGCACCGACCTCGACCGGCAAGACGCTGATCGGCGAGCTGGCTGCCCTCGGCGCCCGCCACCGCGGTCGCCGCTCGGTCATCCTCATGCCAGCGCGCGCTCTCGTGCAGGAGAAGTACGAGGAGTTCGCAGCAACCTTCGGACCTGCCGGAGTAGTGGCCGTCCGGTCATACGGCGGGGTCGAAGATGAGGACGCCGCCCTCGCTGCGCTGCAGTTCGACGTCGCATTCATGACGTACGAAAAATGTCTCGCTTACTGCCTCACGCGGCCCGACCTGCTGGACGCTCTCGGCGCGGTGATTTTGGACGAAGCCCACCTGCTCGGCGACAAAGAGCGAGGACGCTCTGTGGAGTTGCTCCTCGCACTCGTGCGCGAGCGCCAAGCCCAGGGCCAAGATATCCAGGTGGTCGCCCTGTCGGCCGCCCTTGGCGACCTTGGAGGCCTCCCTGAATGGATCCGCGCCGCCACCGTCATGCCCGACCCGCGTCCCGTGCCGCTGCGTGTCGGCGTGGTAGACCCGACCGGCCGCTACCGGTATCGGGTGGAGATCGGCGATCGGACGACAGAGGGAACTGAACAACTCTTTCCCGCGGTCCTGATACCGCACGGCGGCCCGGCTTACGCGCGACCGCGGCGCGCTCGCGAAGCTGTGACTACGGCCGTCATTGAAAGGGTGCTGAAGGATGAGGACGGGCAAGCCCTGATCTTCCGCGCACATCGGCCAGAGACGCGCGCCCTCGCCCGCCAGCTTGGACAAGCGTGCGCGCTTGGCCCCAGCCGCGATGCCGTCGCGCGGCTCGCGCCTGCGGGCATGGCGAGCGACGAGTCCCGGGCGTCAGCGCAGCTTCGCGAGTGCCTTGAATCAGGCGTGGCATTCCACCTCTCCGATCTCGAGTTACGAGAGCGCGCGATCGTCGAGCAAGCCATCGGTGACGGCGACGTGCGAGTGACCGTCGCAACGTCCACGCTCGCCATGGGCATCAATACGCCCGCCACGGATGTGGTCGTGGTCGATTCCGAGCGTTACGGCGGTGCAACGCTCGGCAACGTCAAGTTCTCAGTGGGCGAGATGCGGAACATGGTTGGGCGCGCTGGGCGTTGGATCGCGGGAGCGCGGGAGGGGCGCGCTTTCATCGTAGCGGCCTCCACACCTGAGGCGGATGAGTTGTACGCGGAGTACGTCGTCGGCGCGCCCGAACCGCTGGTCTCGCAGCTCGATCGCATGAAGCACGACGACATGGTAATCGCCCTCGTGGGCTCTGGCCGGGCGGAAAGTACTGCCGAAGTCGTGGAAGCCGCGCTCGACACGTTTTACGGCTTCCAACATGGCGGTGACACGCACTGGCGACAGGAGTTTCGACGCGGTCTGCGCGCCGCAGTAACGCGGCTGGTGCAGGCTGGCCTCGTGAATCGAGAGGTCAACGCCGGGGCTGATGACCGGTTGACACTTACTGCGGTGGGATCGGTGTGCGCCCGCGAATCTCTACGCAGCGCATCCGCCGCCGCCGTCCTCGCGGGCGCCGACGCTATCGCGCGCGCGGGTGAGCCGCTCGACGAGATTGCGCTCGTCGTGCTCGCGCAAATTACCGAGGAACTCGACGCGGTGCCGACGAGCATGAGCCGCAATGACTCCGGGCAATGGAATGCGCCAACCCAACGTCTCCTGCCGAAGCGTCGCGTGACCGTTCGCACGCTTGCACACGCCGATGGGGACAAGCACACGTGCCGGCTCAAACGCGTCTGTGCGATCCTAGCATGGGTGCGCGGGGTTCCGCTCCGAGACATTGAGGCGGACTTCGGTCGCCACTATCCCGACGCTGACGGGCAGACCTTCGCAGGGCCGATTCGCACCATCGCGGAACGCACAGCTCATGTGCTTCGCGGGTTGGCGGCGCTCCTCGCAGCGCGCGAGCCGAATCGCGCGGCGGAGTTTCAGGCGATGGTGCGTGTACTCCGCCCCCGGCTTGAGCTGGGGATCGAGCGCGCAGCCGCGGATCTGGGCCGAGCGCGCTTGGGACTGTCGCGCGCCGAGATTTGTGCGCTGGCCGCCGATGGCTGCACGTCCGCCGAAGCTCTTGCGGAGGCGCTCGAGCGAGCTCCTGACCGCATGGCGGCGCTCTTCGGTTCCTCGCGGGCAGCG
>DATMZX010000001.1:0-7276 GCA_035573235.1 Gemmatimonadales bacterium | reverse complement strand
GCCCTGGTACTCCTCGACGCGCCGGCGCAGGTCTTCGATGCTGCCGCTCGCGAGGTCGGCCTTGGCGGCCGCCACGATTTTCTCGAGGCTGTCGGATTCGGTATTGGCGGCGCGGATCTGCGCGACATCGGGCGCGTGTTTCTTCGTCCAGAAGAAATAGCCGCCCGCGAGCGCCACCAGAATGAGCAGCGCGAGGACTTGGCCGCGTTGATCGGTCGGTATGCCGAACGCCATGTCGCTACCTCACCGATTGCACGAGAGGTACCGTGCGAATGTAGACCGAGTCCGCGATCCGATAGCGGACTGTGACCTGAAATGCCGTGACGGGCCGGTCGTTTTCAATCACCGTCTGCGAGCTCGCGGGCGTCACGTCCGTGAACCACGGCGACGCGGCGAGCTGGCGCAGGAACGTCGTGTAGGCCTGAATGTCGACGGTGCGGCCGTCGATCTGCACGCGCACCATCGGCCCGCCGCTGGAATCGGTGGTGACAACCGTCGCGGGCGCTGGCCCGCCGGCCTGACCCGAGCCGGGCTGAATCGTGGTCCCGACCGAGCCGACGCGCGTGATCCAGGTATAGGGCGGCAGCGCCTTCGTGGCCTGGTCGAGGACGTGCGGCCACACATAGCGATCCGCATCGATGTTGCGGATCACGTTGATCTCGTACAGCAGCGAGTCGCGCACTTTCTCAGCCTGGCGTTTCTGCGCGATCACGATGTCGTAGCGCCGCTTCTCGGTCTTCACCTGTTCCAGGCGCGACTCGGCGCGCGCAATGCGCGCGCGATCCGTGATGAACAGCAGCGCGCCGCCGCCGCCCACGATCACCCAGGCGACGACCGCACCGATCAGCCAGGGATCCTTGACCTGCGTGAGGATCGCCTTGAAGTCGGGCATGGCAACCGACATGCCCGTGCCCTTGGCAGCCCTCTTCTTCCCTGGAAGTAGATTGATTTCAATCATGCGGCGCGCCTCAGCGCCAAGCCCACCGCCAGCATCAGCAGCGGCGCGACTTCATCCACCGGCACGGCCTCGAACACGTCGTCTTTCACGCGCAGGCGCTGCACGGGATTCGCCAGCTCGATCGGCACGCGCAGCCGCGCGCCGAGCACGTCGTTGAGTCCCGGAATACGCGCGCCGCCGCCCGTGGTGTAGACGCGCGCGAGCCCGCCCGCCGAGCGCGAGGCCGTCGCGAGAAACGCCGCGGCGCGCTCGACGCCCGTGGCGATTTCCTCGCCGCGCGCGCTGACGTAGCCGGCGAGGTCGGGGTGCTGCGCCTGACCCTGGATGATCTTCTCGGCCTCGTCGGCGGCGACCCCTTTTTCACGCTGGAGATCTTCGCGGAAGCGGCGCGTGCCGACCGAGAGGTCACGCGTCAGGACGGGGATGCCGTCCTCGAGGATGTTCACGTTGGTCACTTCGTGACCGATGTTGACGAGACCCACGACGCCCTGCATCGCGTCGGGGTGATTCAGCTCGAAGGCGTTGTGAATGGCGAAGGCGTCGACGTCGATGATCGCGGGCTCGAGTCCGGCTTCGCCGAGCAGTCCGATCCGGCTCTCGACCAGCTCGCGCTTGGCGGCCACGAGCAGAACGTTCATCTGGAGGCCTTCGGCGTCTGGATCGAGGATCTGGAAGTCGAGCTCGACGTTGGCCATATCGAAGGGGACGTGCTGTTCGGCTTCCCAGCGGATGACCTCGCGGGCGTCCGCTTCCTTCATCCGGTCCATTTGGATTTTCTTGACGATCACGTCGCGGCCACCGACGGCCGTGACGACCGATTTGCGCTTGACTCCCGCGGCCTCGAACAAACCCCGAATAGCCTCCGAAACCAGGCCGGGATCCATCACCTCGCCCTCGACGATGGCATCAGCGGCGACCTCGGTGGTCGCGACCTTGCTCAGCTCAGCCTCCGACCCCCCGTGGTCAACGACCACGAGTTTGATGATGCCGGAGCCGATATCGAGGCCAACCGTCGTTTTTTTGCCGCCCAGAAACCCAAAAAGGGCCATATGCGCCTTTTGGTTCAGAGACAAGTAGGGGGCGAGGGCAAACTACAATAGGCCCCGCCCCTTATCCTGTCAAGCCTCGAATCGACTTGAGCTAAGAGCAACAACTATTTTGCCTGCCGTCACTTAGGTCACTTTAGAACAGCTGGACCCACCCCCGTTGCCGCATCGGCGAAATGGGGCTTTGAGCCTGTAAAGCCGCTAGAATACTGCAGCTAGAGAAGTTCAACGTCGCATGACCGTTCAGATTCTGCGTCGAGAGGTCGGCGTTCTTGGCCATCACGCCGCCCCAGAAGTGCGCGTCGGCGGTACCACCACCGGCGGTCTTCAGGTCGCCCTGGATGATGACGATCCCATAGAAGTCCCACGAGCCGTTCACGGTTAAGTCACCGTCTACCAACAGGATACCCTGCCCCTGCGTGTTGTTGACCATCATGCTGCCCGTCACGTGAATGATCGGGAAGTAGTTGCCACAACGCGAGTTGGGGTTGTGGGGGTCTCCCCAATTGTTCATGTCGGCCGTGTTGCACGACCCGTCCGCATTGAAGGACGGATTTGTATTGATGTTGCCGCCCCCGTTCACGACGGTCGCGCGCGCCGCGAGCTGGGCGTACGTCGAGCCGCCGAACGTCGTGAACGTCGCGGTGTTGATGGTCGGATCGTTCACCACGGGCGGATTTCCACCCACCGTACCGGCACCGCTGGTACCGACGGTACCACCATTATCGCGGACGCCGGCCTGAGCGGGTCCGGGCGGATCGCAGCTGGCCCAACCGGTTGGAGTCTGGTCGGTGCCGTCGATTTCCGCGTTACCGCCGACGCTTACACCACCCTGGGTCGTCAGCGACGCCTTGACACCGAACTCGATCGGCGCGATGCGCGCGATCATGCCGATGCGCTGGCGCGCGCCGCCACCGCTGTTGTTTTGACCCGCCGAGGTCCGGTTGTCCTGACCCGTGATGTCGATCAGGAAGATGTTCGGACCCATACGGTACCAGCTGCCGCCGTAGCGACCCGTTCCGCCTGGCGCCACGGTATCGGCGATGGCCACCGTGCTTTCCGGATATTGCTTCACGCGGTTCTGCGTCGTCGGATTCCACATCAGCATGCGCTGCTGAGCGCCGCCCTCGGCGACGCCGAAGGACGTCATCACGCGACGCTGGTTTTCACCCACGCGCTGCTCCTGGGTGCCGGCGAAGAACGCTCCCGCGACCAGCGCGCCCACAACGACGAGGGCGAAGATCGCGACCGCGAGCGCCATACCGCGTTCATCATGCAAGATCCTACGCATACGTCCCCCTTTGAGTGTTCTGGAGGTTGGTGAAGGTTGGTGGAGGTTGGTGGAGGTCAAACCTCCACCCACCTTCACAATCCTCCACGACCCTCCACATCGCGCCGCTAGAAGCGGCGATTATTTCGCAGCGCCACACTGAACGTGATGCTGTCGACGATGGCACGCAGCGGCGCCTGACCGCCCCCGCGCACGCGGTTCTGACTGCGGGCGCGCACGGTCACATCGATACGGGCGACCTGCGTCCGTACCGCGGTCACGGCGCCGGCCGCGTTGAAGTACTGGAACGTCAAGCCGTTCGTGAGCAGCGGCCCGACCAGCGGCTGCATTGTCTGTCCGCTGGGCTGGAATCCGAGATACCAGGACGTGTCGCCCGCTGCCTGATAGAGCCGGTACTTCACGCGTTCGAACCCGCGGACCGGAGCGCCGACGGTAATGGCCCCTGCCACGTTGGTCCCGGCGATGAAGTTGCCGTCGAACACGATGCGCGTACCCGGCTGCGCCGCCACCGCACCGACCGCCGGGCACTGCTGGTTCCCGGGAGTCGCGGCGATCCTGCCAGGCACGAAGTAGTCATCGAGCCGCGTCGTCTGGTTGCCATCCAGATAGATGAGCAGCGAATCGGTCGACTCGTTGATGTAGCGCGAGCCGTAGAACATCGGCGTCCCGACCGCGTTGCCGCGAATGATCATCTGGTTGCCCGCGTTGTTGCCATTCAGCGCCGGCGCGACGCAGATGAAGCTGAGCCAGCGCATCCCGCGAATCACGATTGAATCGGGACCCATGGCAGTGATGTCTCCGTCGAACGCGTCCAGCTCGCGGAACTCGGCCGAGAGGATGGCGTTCGCCGCCCGGATGTTCTGCGACAGATCGATCCGCTGCGTCTGCGCCATATACAGGCGCTGGTTATTGACCAGGACACGGTAGATCGCGGTGCTCACGAGGCCCAGCAGCACCAGGGCGACGAGCAACTCGATCATCGTAAAGCCGCGGCGGCTCATAGGTATGGATCGCATGAGAACGTGGTCTCCATGGAATCGCGCCGAACGCGATTCTTCACAGTCTTGTAGGTCGAGACGACCTTGATCCGGAAGTTCTGCACCTGTCCCACGACCGGAGTCACAGTCCAGGTATTGAACGCAACCCAGTTCGAGCCGCGATACAGCGTGTCGGCGCCGGGCAGCGGCGCGACGCACGCGCCGGTCAACTGCCCGCTCGCGACGGCGCGCAACCGCTCCACGCGCCGGGCCATGAAGGCCGAGGCGTCGGCCGAGCGCTGGCCGCGTGCGATCATGCGCGTCACGAGCGCCGCGGTGCTGACGAGCGCGAGCACGCCCACGGTCAACACGATGATCGCGATGATGATCTCGATGATCGTGAAACCCTTTTGGTTCTTGATGGCGTTCATTGGCGTTTCACCTTCCCCAGCTCGTTGATGACGACCGAGTCCTGATACGTTGGTCCGATGACGCGCACGGTGGTCGGCTGGAACGTCAGCCGAATGCCACGGGGATCGTAGCGGATGGTGGACGCCGTATAGGACAGCGTGACGTTCACATCCGCCTTCACGCGCTTGGCGGTGCCGACGAGCACGGTGGCCGGTGGCGGATTGCCCACCAGGCCGCACGCCGTCACCCACACGCTGTCGGCCGCGAAGTTGAGCGTCGCGACACAGCCACGCTGAATCGCCGTCGCACGCGCCGTCGCGACCATCGTCGCGAGCAGCGCCTTGGTGTTACGGATGCGCTGCTTCTCGAGCCCGCGCCGGAGTCGCGGAAATCCGATCGACGCGATGATGCCGATCAGGACCACGACGATGATCATTTCGATGGTGCTGAACCCTTTGCGGCCCATGTTCTGCCTCCGTTGGGCGGGTGCTAGTACAGGATCTGTGCCGGAGGATAAGTTGCTAAGAGACAAAGAGTTAAGATGCCAGGGCTGGTGGATACGGCGTGCAAAATGCTTCACAACTGCAAAAACCTGCAGTACTACTAGACGTCTAGACGTCTAAACGTCTAGACGTCTAGTCTATTCCGTACCTCTCAATCTTGTAAAAGAGGGTTCGGAGGCTCACGCCGAGTCGTTGCGCGGCTTCGCGGCGGTTGCCGTTGCTCTCGGCGAGGGCCGCGGTGATGACCCGTCGTTCCGCGTCTGCCACAGCATCCTCGAGCGTGCCAACCGCAGAAGCGTTGGGTGTGGGTTGTGGGGTGTGGGAAAAATCGTCGGGTTCGAGAGTCTCCTTGTCGGACAACACTGCTGCCCGCTCGATCGCGTTCTCCAACTCGCGCACGTTGCCGGGCCACTCCCGCTCCTCGAGCCATGTCAGCGCCGCGTCGCTGAGCGAGAGCGGCCGGGCGAAGCGCTTGGCGAGCCGCGCCGCAAACAGGCGCGCGAGCGGAGCGATGTCCGCGCGGCGCTCGCGCAGCGGCGGCAGCTCGATCGCGACGACGTTGATCCGATAGAACAGGTCCTCGCGAAACCGTCCTGTCCGCGTCTCTTCTTCCAGGTCGCGCGCTGTTGCCGCGAGCACACGCACGTCGACCTTGCGGGTCTTCTGATCACCGACGCGCCGGATCTCCCCTTCCTGCAGCACGCGCAGCAGCTTGGCTTGCAGTCCCGTCGGCAGCTCGCCGATCTCGTCGAGCAACAGGGTTCCGCCGGTCGCGGCTTCAAACAGGCCGGTCTTGTCGCCGCTCGCGCCGGTGAACGCGCCGCGCACATGCCCGAACAGCTCGGATTCGAGCAGCGCCTCGGGAATCGCCGCGCAGTTGATGCCGACGAACGCTCTGCCGGCGCGCGGGCTCGCGCGATGGATTGCGCGCGCAATGACTTCTTTCCCCGTCCCGCTCTCGCCGGTGATCAGCACGGTGGTGTTGTGCTCGGCGACGCGCGCCACGAGCGCCAGCGCCTGGCGCATCGGCGCGCTTTCGGCGACGAGCCCGCGCTCATCCGGAGACGTGGCGAGCTGGGCCTTGAGCCCCGTGACTTCCTGGCGCAGCCGCTCGCGCTCCTCCGCCTTGCGCAGCGTGAGCACGACCTCGTCGGGGCGAAACGGCTTGGGGAGATAGTCGTACGCGCCTTCCTTCATGGCCGCGATCGCCGCGTCTTCGCCGCCGTAGGCGCTCATCATGATCACGAGGGCGCCGCCGCCCCGCTCGCGGTAGTTACGCAGAAACGTGAGCCCGTCCATCTCCGGCATGCGCACGTCGCAGAGCACGAGATCGAACGGCTCGGCGGTGGCGCGCTCGAGCGCGCGGCGGCCGTTCTGCTCGGCGGTGACCGTGTAGCCCGCGTCCGTGAGCAACAGGCCGAGGCTCTGACGCAGGCCGGGCTCGTCGTCGACGACCAGGACTTTTTTCATCGCGGCCGAGCGATCGGGAAGAACAGCTTGAAGGCCGCCCCGCCTTCACGGGCGCCATCCACCCACACGACCCCACCCATGTCGTGCACAGACCGGGCAACAA
This sequence comes from Gemmatimonadales bacterium, assembly GCA_035573235.1. GTDB lineage: Bacteria > Gemmatimonadota > Gemmatimonadetes > Gemmatimonadales > GWC2-71-9 > 20CM-2-65-7. Next base: position 517 of record DATMZX010000001.1, on the reverse strand, counting down.
TCGCCAGGCCCAGCCCCGTCCCACGGCCCGGTTCCTTGGTTGTGTAGAACGGCTCGAAGACCTTCTCGCGGTCCTCCGGCGCGATGCCGTGGCCCGAATCGGCCACGAACACGAGGGCGCCGGGTTGACCCGCCGCGAACTCGATTCGTGACGGGCGGCGCTCGCCGGTCGTACGCTGGAACGCGGTGAAGCTGGGGTCGCTGGCGCGCCTGGACTGCGACTTCTCGGGCTCATAAGCCCAGCGCCGGACGCCGATGACGATCGTCCCACCCGGGGGTGTCGCGTCGACGGCGTTGAGCAGCAGGTTCACGAGGGTCTGCTGGAAGACATGCGCCCGGCCCGAGATCTCGGGGACCTGTGGGAAGATGTCGGCCGAGGCGTTGAGGTCGCGGAAGGCCCCCTGCGCGCGCAGCAAGTCGAACGCCCCGCGGACGATCTTCGCGGGATCGATGGGAACGAGCGGATCTTCCTGGGGGCGCGCGTAGTCGAGCAGGCTGCGCACGATGCGATCGAGCCG